>NZ_JBSHAY010000021.1:0-36877 GCF_053611725.1 Streptomyces sp. NPDC054783
TCGGGCGCCGGGGCCCCACACCTCTACACACCGCGTGTGGGCGGCCCGTTGGAAACCCCCCGGCCCGCCCTCTCGCGTTGCCGAAACCTGCTCGGGTCCTACTCGAACGGGTCGAACTCGTCGTACTCGCGCAGCGCCTCGTCCCGCTCCACCTGCTTTTCCCGTCGGCGCTGCGCCGCGGGCCGCTCACCGTCGAAGCGGTGGTCCTCGCCACGGCGGCCCAGCATCTCCGCGCCGGCCATGACCGTCGGCTCCCAGTCGAAGACGACCGCGTTCTCCTCGGGACCGATTGCGACACCGTCGCCGGACCGCGCGCCCGCCTTCATCAGCCGCTCTTCGACGCCGAGGCGGTTGAGCCGGTCGGCGAGGTAGCCGACGGCCTCGTCGTTGTTGAAGTCGGTCTGGCGGACCCAGCGCTCGGGCTTCTCGCCGCGCACCCGGAACAGCGGCTCGCCGCCGAACTCCTCGCGGGTGACGGTGAACCCGGCGTCGTCCACGGCCTTGGGCCGGATGACGATCCGGGTCGCCTCCTCCTTCGGCTTGGCGGCGCGCGCAGTGGCGACCAGCTCGCCGAGCGCGAAGGACAGCTCGCGCAGCCCGATGTGGGCGACGGCCGACACCTCGAAGACCCGGTAACCGCGGGCCTCCAGGTCGGGCCGGACCATCTCGGCGAGGTCCTTGCCGTCGGGCACGTCGACCTTGTTCAGGACGACGATCCGGGGCCGGTTGTCCAGGCCGCCGTACTCCCGCAGCTCGGCCTCGATGATGTCGAGGTCGGAGACGGGGTCACGGTCGGACTCCAGGGTCGCGGTGTCCAGCACGTGCACCAGCACGCTGCACCGCTCCACGTGCCGCAGGAACTCCAGGCCCAGGCCCTTGCCCTGGCTGGCGCCCGGGATCAGACCCGGCACGTCGGCGATGGTGTAGACGGTCGAACCGGCGGTGACGACACCGAGGTTCGGCACGAGCGTCGTGAACGGATAGTCGGCGATCTTCGGCTTGGCCGCGCTGAGCACGGAGATCAGCGAGGACTTGCCGGCGCTCGGGTAGCCGACCAGCGCCACGTCGGCGACGGTCTTCAGCTCCAGAACGATGTCGTGCAGGTCGCCGGGCTCGCCCAGCAGCGCGAAGCCGGGCGCCTTGCGGCGGGCGGAGGCCAGCGCCGCGTTGCCGAGGCCGCCCCGGCCGCCCTGTGCGGCGATGTACGAGGTGCCGTGGCCGACCAGGTCGGCGAGCACGTTGCCCGCCTTGTCCAGCACGACCGTGCCGTCCGGCACCGGCAGGACGAGGTCCTGGCCGTCCTTGCCGGAGCGGTTGCCGCCCTCGCCGGGCTTGCCGTTGGTGGCCTTGCGGTGCGGGGAGTGGTGGTATTCGAGAAGTGTCGTCACCGACTGGTCGACGGTGAGGATGACATCACCGCCACGGCCGCCGTTGCCGCCGTCCGGGCCGCCGAGCGGCTTGAACTTCTCGCGGTGTACGGAGGCACAGCCGTGACCTCCGTTACCCGCGGCGACATGCAGCTCGACGCGGTCCACGAAGGTGGTCATGGTTCAGTGCCTCCAGAAAACGATCGGTATGTCTAGCGTCAACACGCGAAAGGCGGACCCGCCTTCCCGAACGGGAAGTGAGGTCCGCCTCGCGAAAGCGTTCGGTGCTGAATCAGATGATTCAGGCGACCGGAACGATGTTCACGACCTTGCGGCCGCGGTGGGTACCGAACTCCACCGCACCGGCCTGCAGGGCGAACAGCGTGTCGTCGCCGCCACGGCCGACACCGGCGCCGGGGTGGAAGTGGGTACCGCGCTGGCGGACCAGGATCTCACCCGCGTTCACGACCTGACCGCCGAAGCGCTTCACGCCGAGCCGCTGGGCATTGGAGTCGCGACCGTTCCGGGTGGACGATGCGCCCTTCTTGTGTGCCATTTCTCCTCAGTCCCTTACTTCGCAGCCGTGGGGATCGACGTGACCTTGATCGCCGTGTACTGCTGGCGGTGGCCCTGCCGACGGCGGTAGCCGGTCTTGTTCTTGTAGCGCAGAATGTCGATCTTCTGGCCCTTGTGGTGGTCCACGACCTCGGCCTGGACCTTGATGCCGGCCAGCACCCACGGGTCGCTGGTCACAGCGTCGCCGTCGACAACGAGCAGGGTCGAGAGCTCGACCGTGTCGCCAACCTTGGCAGTGGAAATCTTGTCAACCTCAACGATGTCGCCGACAGCAACCTTGTGCTGGCGACCACCGCTGCGCACGATGGCGTACACGCGGATCTCTCTTTCGCTCGAAGAAACGGCACCCCCGCAGGCCAGCCGCCCAGAAACACCACGGACGACCTCTCCCGGCCCGCCTTGCGCCCGGGAGGAAAAGGTTTACGGGGATGTGGCGTGCTCAGTGGACACGCCGACGGTCAAGGTTACGGGGCCATGACCTGGAGGGTCAAACCGGACCCCGGTGGGTGTGGGGCCGATCACGCGGACCGGCCCCACAACCCGGGCGTCAGCCCTCGTCGGCCACGTCCGCGGCAGCGGAGACCGTGGTGGTCTTCTTCGCCGTGGACTTCGCGGCGGCCGTCTTCGCCGCCTTCTTGGCCGTGGTCTTCTTGGCGACCGTCTTCTTGGCGACCGTCTTCTTGGCCACGGTCTTCTTCGCCGTGGTCTTCTTGGCGGCGGCCTTCTTCGCCGTGGCCTTCTTGGCGGTCTTGCGGGCCGCCTTCTTGGCCGGAGCGGTCGCCTCGGCCACCTCCTCGGCCGTCACCTCGCCGGCCGGGGCCTCGGCAGCCGCCTCCGCAGCGGCCGACGGGACGACCACGACGGCCGCCTCCTCGGACGCGGTCGGCGCGGTGGCCTTGCGCACGGCGCGGCGGCGCGGACGGGCCGGGGCGGCGCTCTCGGGCGCCTCCTCGACGGCGACCGGGGCCGGTGCCTCTTCAGCGGGCGCCTCGGCCGCGGGCTGTGCCACCGGCTCCTCGACCGCGGGCGCGGTCTCGGGCACCGTCACCACGGCCGTCGCCTCGGCACCCGCCGGGGAACCGGCCGGCGCCGACACCTTCCGGGTCGCACGACGGCGCGTACGGCCCTTGGGCGCGGCCTCCTCGGCGGCCTCGGCCTGCGGCGCCGGGACCACCTGGTCCTCGACGGCCGAGGGCTCGGCCAGGGCCGCGGCGGCCGGCTCCGGACGCACCGGGCGAGCCGCCGCCTCCTCGGCGGTGACGTCCTGAGCGGTCGGCGCCTCGGCGGCCACGGCGGCCTCGGTCCTCGGGGCCTTCTCCCGGCGGGCTTCGGCCTTCGGCGCGCCCGCCGGAGCCGAGGCCCGGCGGCTCGCCCTGCGGCGCGTACGGCCACGGGTGGCCGCCGCCTCCGCCTCGGCGACGCTGCTGTACAGCTCCTCGTCCGGCGCGAAGTCGGGGGCCGGCAGCGCGACCGGCTCGGCGACCTCGGCGGCCACCGCGGCGGCGGTCTCCACCTCGGGCTCGACGGCCTCACCGGTCTCGACGGCCACGGCGGCGGTCTCGTGCACGTGCTCCTGGGCGTCGGCGCCGCGGCCGCGCTTCTTGCGCTTGCCGCCACCGCCGCCGGCGGACACCGGCTGCTCCATGTGCACGATGACACCGCGACCGTTGCAGTGCACGCAGGTCTCGGAGAAGGACTCCAGCAGGCCCTGGCCGACCCGCTTGCGGGTCATCTGCACCAGGCCCAGCGAGGTCACCTCGGCCACCTGGTGCTTCGTACGGTCGCGGCCCAGGCACTCCAGCAGGCGGCGCAGCACCAGGTCGCGGTTGGACTCCAGGACCATGTCGATGAAGTCGATGACGACGATGCCGCCGAGGTCGCGCAGCCGGAGCTGGCGCACGATCTCCTCGGCCGCCTCCAGGTTGTTCCTGGTGACCGTCTCCTCCAGGTTGCCGCCCTGGCCGGTGAACTTGCCGGTGTTGACGTCGACGACGACCATCGCCTCGGTCTTGTCGATCACCAGCGAACCGCCGCTGGGCAGCCAGACCTTGCGGTCGAGGGCCTTGGCGAGCTGCTCGTCGATCCGGTAGGTGGCGAAGACGTCGACCTCGGAGGTCCACTTCGACAGCCTGCCGGCGAGGTCCGGCGCGACGTGCGAGACGTACCCGTGGATCGTCTCCCAGGCGTCGCCACCGCTGACGATGACCTTGGAGAAGTCCTCGTTGAAGATGTCGCGCACGACCCGGACGGTCATGTCCGGCTCGCCGTACAGCAGCGTCGGGGCGTTGCCGTTCTTCGACTTCTTCTGGATGTCCTCCCACTGCGCCTGCAGCCGCTCGACGTCCCGGCGCAGCTCCTCCTCACTCGCGCCCTCGGCGGCGGTGCGCACGATGACGCCCGCGTCCTCGGGGACGATCTTCTTGAGGATGGTCTTCAGCCGGGCCCGCTCGGTGTCGGGCAGCTTGCGGCTGATGCCGGTCATCGAGCCCTCGGGGACGTACACGAGGTAGCGGCCCGGCAGGGAGACCTGGCTGGTCAGACGGGCGCCCTTGTGCCCGATCGGGTCCTTGGTGACCTGGACGAGCACCGACTGCCCGGACTTGAGCGCCGACTCGATGCGGCGGGGGCCGTTGGCCATGCCCAGCGCCTCGAAGTTGACCTCACCGGCGTACAGGACGGCGTTGCGGCCCTTGCCGATGTCGATGAAGGCGGCCTCCATCGACGGCAGCACGTTCTGGACCTTGCCCAGGTAGACGTTGCCGACGTACGAGGTCGACTGCTCCTTGTTGACGTAGTGCTCGACGAGCACGCCGTCCTCCAGGACGCCGATCTGCGTACGGTCGCCGTGCTGGCGGACGACCATCACGCGCTCGACGGCTTCGCGGCGGGCCAGGAACTCGGCCTCGGTGATGATCGGAACGCGGCGACGGCCCTGCTCACGGCCTTCGCGACGGCGCTGCTTCTTGGCCTCCAGACGGGTCGAGCCCTTGATGGACTGCACCTCGTCGGACGGCTCGGCCGGCTTGCGCGGCTCGCGGACCTTGACGACCGTGCGCTCCGGGTCGCCCTCGTCGGGCTCGGTGTCGACGGTGGTGTCACCGGCACGGCGACGCCGACGGCGGCGACGACGGCTGCTGGAGGTGGAGCCACCGGCCTCGTCGCGGGCCTCCTCGGCGTCCTCATCCTCCTGCTCGGCGGTGTCCTCGGCGTCCTGCTCGGCCTGCTCGGCGGCCAGTTCCTCGGCCTCGGCCTCGGCGTCCGCGCCCTCGCCCTCGGCGGCCTCACCGCGACGGCGACGACGGCCGCCACGACGGCGACGGCGGCGCGCACCGGCCTCCTCGAAGCCCTCGGCGCCCTCCGCCTCCTCCGGCTCCTCGGCCTCCTCGCCCTCGGCGACGGCCTCGGCGGCCTCCTCCGGCTCCTCCGCCTCGGCGGCGGCCTCGACGGTCCGGGTCTCCTCGGCGGCGCCCCGGCGGCGACGGCGGCGGCGCGAACCGGTCTCGGCGCGCTCCTCCGCCCGCTCCTCCGCGTGCTCCTCGGGCTCCTCCACCTCGACGGCCTCGGCGGCGGCCTCGGCGGCGGCGCGCTCCGGGGTCTGGAACTTCGGCTCGGTGAACACCGGCGGCTGGAAGACGGCGACGGCCGGGCGGGCGGGCCGACGCCGGGCCCCGGCCTCGGCCTCGGCCTCCTCGCGCTCGGCGGTCGGCGCGGGCTCGGAGAACCCGAACACGGGGCGTACGGCCCGACGCCGGGTACGACGCGGGGCGGCCTCCTCGGCGGGGGCCTGCGGCGCCTGGGCGGCGGGAGCGGGCTCGGCGGCGGCCGGGGCTTCCGCGGCGGCGGGCTGCTCGGCGGCGGCGGAGACCGGCTCGGCCGGGGCCTCGGCGGCAGCCGGGATCTCCGCGGGGGCGGACCCGGCGGCCTTCGGGGCACCGGTGGGCGCGGACGCGCGGCGCGCGGCCCGGCGGCGGGTGCGCCGCGGAGCGGCCTCCTCGCCGGCCCCGCTCACCTCGGCGGCAGCGGTAGCCTCGGCGGCGGCCGGGGCGGCCTCGCCGGCAACGGGCTCGGCGGCGGCCGGCACCTCGGCGGCAACGGATTCGGCGGCGGACTCGGCGGCCGGCGCGGAGGCGCGGCGGGTCGCGCGACGACGCGGACGGGCGGCGGGGGCGGCCTCTTCCACGGCGGCGGGCTGCTCCTCGGCCGTCTCAACGTGCTCGGTCCCGGCGGCGGACGCAGCCGGGACAACGGCCTCGGCGGACGCCGGGGCACCGGTGGGCGCGGACACGCGACGCGTGGCCCGACGGCGCGCACGCCCCGCGGGCGCGGCCTCCTCGGCTGCGGGGGCAGGGGCCTCTGCGGCCTCCTCGCTCACACCAGCCTCAGCGGCACCGGCGGCCTCTGCGGCTGCGGCGGGCGCGGTGACGGTGCGCGTGGCGCGGCGGCGGACGCGGCGCGGTGCGGCCTCCTCACCGGAGACGACCTCGCCGCCCTCGGCGACGGCGGCGGGCTGCTCGGTCTCGGCGGCGGAAGCGGCCTGGACCACGGCCTCGACGGCCTCGACGGACGCCGGCGCACCGGCAGGCGCGGATGCGCGGCGCGTGGCCCGACGGCGCGGACGACCCGCGGACGCGGCCTCCTCGGCAGCAGGTGCCGCCTCAGTGCTCCGCGCACCGGCCTCTTCGGCCTCGATCGCCTCTACGGCCTCGTCTGCGCCTTCGGCCTCGAGGGCCTCAGCGGCATCGAGGACGTCGGCGACGTCGTCGGACTCCGCGGCCGGTATGGCCGGCACGGTCACCTCGGTGGGAGCCTCGGCCGCGGCGGGCGGGCCCGCCGGGCGAGAGGCTGCACGGCGACTCCTGCGCGGCGGCAGGGTGTCGCTGGGAGTGTTCAGTTCGGAACCCTCGCGGGGTTCGGTCGGCTCGAGCATGCGGGCGTTTCTCCCGTCAGGCTCCCGGGCGCCGCGCCTGGTCCGGCGTCGGTCTCGGTGGACCGTCCGCCGTTGACGTCCGCGGCCCGCGTGATCCGCGATGGCCGCCGTCCGGGGCGCGGGCGCCGCACGGGAGCACTCTGTGTCCTGTCTCGCCGGTTCCGTACGCCTTGTCGGTACGGCCTGGCGAAAGTCTTCTGGTCGGCGCGCTGCCCGACCCAGGTGGCTCCCGAGTACGAGGGCGGCGCTTACGACGTCCGTCCCTACGCGGGACCTTCCGGCGTCGGCGCCGTCGCGGCGGCTGCCGGTGTGGCCGTCAGGGCCCCGGCTGCCTCGCGGTCGGGCGCGAGCGGGTCGGTCACCGTGCCGGTCTCTTCATCGAGCAGCCCCTGCGCCAGCCTGGTCACCGCTGCGGGGACCGGCGGCGTCAGGTCGGCCACGGCGCGGAGACCGGACAGGACGTCGTCGGGTCGTACGGCAGGCGTCACGTGCCGAACAACCAGCCGCAGTATCGCACAGGGCTGGTCGGTAGGCCTATCAGCCGGTGAACCGTGCGTTTCCAGGCTCACCACGGCCGGGCGGGCGTCGAAGGTGCGGACGCCACTCTTGGTCATCCGCTGGACCTCGACGGTCTCCGTCCGGTTGAACCTGTCGACCGCGTGCTCGGCGTCGGCCGGGTCGACGCCGTCCAGCCGCAGCTCCCAGACGGAGGCCGTGAGCCGGTCGGCGAGGCCCGGGGTCCGCGCCTCGACCGCCTCGATGACGTCGAGCCCGGGGGGCAGCGACTCGTCGAGGAGGACGCGCAGGGTCTCCGGGTCGCGCGATGCGGTGAGCGCGATCTCCAGATACTCCGCCTCACTGCCCGTGCCGGTGGGTGCGGCATTGGCGTACGACACCTTCGGATGCGGCGTGAACCCGGCCGAGTACGCCATGGGCACCTCGGAGCGGCGCAGCGCACGCTCGAAGGCGCGCTGGAAGTCTCGGTGGCTGGTGAACCTCAGGCGGCCGCGCTTGGTGTAGCGCAGTCGGATGCGCTGCACCGCGGGTGCGGGCGGCGGGCCTTCGGGCTGTCGCTTGCCCAGTGTCCTAGTCCTTCGTGAGTGCGGTCGTACTGCTACCAAGAGTACGTGCAGCGGGCCCCTGAGGTTCCCGCCGGTCCACCGCTGCCGGCTGCCGCGGTTCCCCGAGGAGCATCCGCCGGAAGTCGGCGCGGGCCTGCCGTACCGTGTCGCGGGCGCCTGCCAGGGCCTCGCGGACGGCCCGGCCCAGCACGCGCGCGCCCTCGGCGGCGGGCCGCAGGACGGCGTCCCGGACGAGGCGACCGACGGGGGTGAGGACTGTCCGATACACCCAGCGCACGGGCTCCACGAAGATCCACCGGAAGAGGGTCCCGAGCGCGCGGCCGACGGCCCGCGAGATCCGTCCGGCGATCCGCCAGGCGTGCCCGAGGCCGTCGCCGATCTCGCGCGCGACGACGGCGAGGAAACGGCCGACGGGGGCGAGAACCCAGCGCCACAGTGCGAGGGCGGGCAGGACGAGGAGGACACGGAGCGTCCAGTACAGGGCGACCCCGATGCCGGTGCCGATCACGCCGAGCAGCCGGCCCAGCCCTCGTACACACCGGGCGACGGCACGCCCGGCGGGCGTGAGGACACGGTCGTACAGCCACCGCGCGGGCGCGACGAGCAGACAGCGGGCCAGCCGGGCGACCGCGTGCCCGATCGGGCTGAGCACGCGCGCGTACACCCACGCCGGCCCGGCGCCCGCCCCGCGCGCCAGCCGGGCCAGGGCGTGCCCGACGGGCGTGAGCACGTACCGATGGCACCACAGGGCCGGTACGACGACGAGGACCGTGCCGAGCCGGCCGAGTGCCCTGCCGACCGGGACCAGGACATGACGCCACAGAACGACGAACGGCCATACGAACAAGGCCTTTCCGACCCACAGCAGCGCACGGCCGAGGGGCCTGAGCACGGTGTCCCGCAGAAACCTTCCGGTGACGACGAGGGCGTCCCACGCCATCCGTACCGGCACCACCAGCACAAGGACGACGATCCGCACGGGCACGCGGATCGCGACGGTCAGGCACCCTTCCGGGTGCCGGGGCTGGGGGGGCGGCTTGTGCGGTTCCATACCGGGGTAGACGCCGGCACCGCCCGTTCGGATCCGGCGATCCGGCGTACCCGCCGGCTCACTTGTGGCCCGGCTCGGCGTGCGCCCCGTCCCAGGTGAACCGGTAGCGGTTCCGCTCGCGGTCGAAGGCGAGACCGATGTCGACGCCGCTGATGCCGTGGTTCTGCCGCAGACACTCGACGACGGCCGCGGCGGCCACCTCTTGCTGATGGTCCGTCGCCATCGGTACGTCCCAGGCCAGTACCTGCACCAGCACGCCGCGGCATCCGGATCCGAGCGCCTCCAACTGCCCGGCGACCAGGCCGAGACCGAACCCCATCCATGTCTCGTCCGCCGGGACGATCCCCTGCGGTGGTACCCACCAGACGCACGCGTCGCCGATTCGGCCCGCCCCGCGCGGCGGCTCGCCCAGGGGCCGGACCTCGAGGGAAACGCGGGCGACGAGTCCCCCAGGGACCGATGCGCTTGTCGTACGTGTGCGTGAACGCCACCAATGGCCTTTCTTCTCCGGCTCACGGGCCTCAGCGGGGGAAGCGGGACGGGGTGGGGCGGAGGGCGAGCAGCGCTATGTCGTCGGTGCTGTCGGCGCCGAACTCGATGATCAGTTCGTCACAGAAGACGTCCAGGGGGTCCGGTGCCTGCTCGGCGGTGTGCCGGCGGAGCCGGGTCATGCCGCCGCCGATCACTGACCCGCACATTCGCCCGGCCTTCGCCGCCCCAGACCCGCACCTCGGCCTCGGTGCGCGCGTGGATCACCACATTGGTCACCAGCTCGCCGGCCAGCAGCTCGGCGGTGTCCACCAGATCCGGTGCGACACCGTCCAGCACCGAGCGTACGAAGCGCCTGGCCACAGCGACGTTCTCCGGCGCCGGAGACAGGCGTCGCGACGGCACCCCGGGAGGAATGGGGCTGCCCATACCGGCTGGGTGCCGAGAAACACCCACCCGAAAAGGGCAGGTACCCGGCCCGACGGGCTCACATCCGCGCTGCCCCTTCGCTCCGCCGGGCTCAGGAGTCGCCTGTCGCGTGGCCCGCGCCCGTCACGCGACGGGCCGACGCCGCTGCCCGGTCGGCTCGGGCCAGCAGGCGGGCTCGGCAGCGCGGCCACCACACCAGGTCGGCCAGGAGGAGCACGACCACCAGCCACGAGGCGGTGGTCTCACCGGTGGAGCCCGTCACGGTGTCGTACACGGCGAGAGCGACCGCGAGCACGGTGACGAGCAGGACGACCCGACGGCGCAGCCGGTCCTCCTCGGCGGTCCGGCGCAGGGCGCGGGCGTACTCGACGACCGAGGGCACCAGCCGGGGGTCGGCAACGGCCTCGCCTCGCCGGGTGGCGCGTACCACGGCCGCGCGGTCGGCGCCGCTCATGCCCCTGGCCGCGGGCCAGGCCCGTTCCATCCGGCGCGCCACTCGGGTCCCGTGGAACAGGCTCAGCACCACGAAGACCACCGCGGCACCCGCCCACGACCCCGCCTCGACGAGAACGAAGGCCCCGAAGAAGACGCCGGCGGCGAGGCCGGCGCCCACAGCCCGGCTCACCGGCCCCAGGCGCCACATCCAGCCCGGAACGAGAATCACCCGCTCACGGTGGCCGTCACCCGGCAAGGACTCAACCACTGCACCGGCACGTCGCCCGCGGCACACGCACACGGCGCATCATGACGGCCGGAGCCCGGCGGCCGGAGCACGACGGCCGGAGCAACGGCTGGGCTGCGCACTCGCGGCCGCCGTCACCCGGTCCGCACCGGCACGTGCTATCGGCCGTCGGGTTCCGGCAGGTCCTGCTCGGTCCAGATCGTCTTGCCGGTGGGTGTGTAGCGCGTGCCCCAGTGGTGGGTCATCTGGGCGATGATGAACAGGCCCCGCCCGCCCTCCTCGTCACTCGCGGCGTGCCGCAGGTTGGGCGCGGTGTGGCCGGTGTCGGAGACCTCGCAGATCAGCGACCGGTCGCGGATCACGCGTACCTGGATCGGACCGCCGACGTAGCGGATGGCGTTGGTGACCAGTTCGCTGACGATGAGCTCGGTCGTGAACGCCAGGTCACCCAGCTCCCACTCGCCGAGCTGCTTGCTGACGCTGGTGCGGATGGTGGCCACCGCCGCCGGGTCCGGGAGCACCGCCCACTCGACGAACTGCTTCCGGTCGAGCCGGCGCGTGCGGGCCACGAGCAGCGTCGCGTCCACGTCCACCGGCCCCGGCAACAGGCTGCTCAACGCGCAGTCGCACAGTACCTCCAAGGACGCCCGGCCGTCGGCCAGGACGCGGGACAGCTGCGCGAGCCCGGCGTCGCGGTCGTCGGCCGCCTGGAGGAGGCCGTTCGTGGAGAGGGCGACGAGACTGCCCGGTGCGAGCTCCAGTTCCGTGCTCTCGTAGGGCAGGCCGACGATTCCCAGCGGCGGCCCGGTCGGCAGCTCCGGATACTCGACGACGCCCGTGTGGGCTTGTACGACGGCCAGCACGGAGTCCCCGGCCCGGGCGAGGCTGCACTTCCCCGTGACGGGGTCGTACACCGCGTACAGGCAGCTCACGCCCAGGGCCTCGTCAACGTACGGCCTCAGGTGGCCGGGGCCTCGGCCGGCCGCGCCTTCGTGCGCGGTCTGCTCGACCAGGTCGGCCAGGCGGGACAGGAGCTCGTCCGGGCTCAGGTCCAGCCGGGCCAGCACGCGCACACCCGTACGCAGCCGTCCCATGGTGGCCGCGGCACGCAGGCCATGACCGAGCACGTCCCCGACGACCAGGCCGACCCGGGTTCCCGACAGGGGAATGATGTCGTACCAGTCGCCGCCCACCCCGGACCCGCTGTCGGCGGGCAGGTAGCGGCTCGCCGAGTCGACGGCGGCGTGCGGCGGCAGACGGCGCGGAAGCAGGCTCTGCTGGAGTTTGAGGGCCACGCTGTGGCCACGGGTGACCACCGGCATCAGCAGGAGACCGATCAGCAGGGCGCCCAGGCCCAGGACGGTGACCCCGCCCGTCCTGCCGATCAGCGGCAGGTCGACGGCTGTCACGCCGTACCCGGGGTCCGCGTAGACGACGAAGGCGGCGTAGACGAACAGCGAGATCATCATCAGCCCGCCCAGTCCCGGCAGTACGCCCTTGAAGACCAGGTCTCTGGCACTGCGGGTCAGGACCTTGCGGTAGTACCAGATGCAGGCGAAGCCGGTCAGACCGTACTGGAACGCGATCGCGAGACCGACCGAGTCGATCGAGTCGGCCAGGACGTTCCGGCTGAACGACGCCAGCAGGACGAACAGGGCGATCGATGCCGCTCCCATGCCGACGGTCCCCCAGGTCGGGGTGAGGAACCTGCGGTGGATCCTGGCGAACCGGGCGGGGACCGCCTTGTGGACCGCCATGGAGAAGACGGTCCTGGCCAAGGGCAGGATGGTGGTCTCGGCGGAAGCCAGCGCGGAGGTCAGCACCATCAGGATCAGCAGTCTCGACAGGAGCAGCCCCGTGCCCCGGCTCCCGAACACGGCCTCGCCCAGCCCGGACAGCACGTCGCTCGAATTGTGGGTGTTGCCGAGCCCGATGCCCGAGGTGCCGACGCCCGCGAACGCCTGCGCCGAGGTGGCGACCAGGCTGTACATGACCAGGAGCAGCACGGTGGACATGACCGCGGCGCGCCCTGGGACGTGTGCGCTGTCGATGGTTTCCTCGTTGACCGAGAACGCGGTGTCCCAGCCCCAGTAGATGAAGACCCCTGCGAGGATTCCCGAGGTCAGGGCCCTTGTCGAGGGCACCTCGAAGGGGTTGAACCAGGAGGCCGAAACGTGGATCGCCGTCGCGGGAGGGTCGGTGTAGACCCTGACCAGTGCGGCGACGGCGAAAACGAACAGCATCGCCACCTCCAGGCACAGCAGCCAGCGCTGGACGGCCGCGGAGACCTCGATGCCGACGTAGCAGATCACGGTCAGCACGGCGATCCAGGCGATGCCCGCCACGGTCGTCCAGAACCGGTTGTCCGCCAGTTCGTCCAGGCCCACCAGTCGGAAGCCGTAGGCAGCGGCGATCTGGGCGAGGTTGCCCATGACGATGACGTTGGCGACGATGAGGCCCCAGCCGCCCATCCACCCGATGCGCGGTCCGAAGGTGCGAGTGGCCCAGCTGAAGGTGGTGCCGCAGTCGGAGTTGCTCGCGTTGAGCTCCCGGAAGGCGAATGCGACCAGCAGCATCGGTATGAACGCCAGCATCGTGACGATCGGGGCCTGCAGTCCGACCCCGGCCACGATGACGCCCAGGGTGGCGGCCAGGCTGTACGCCGGGCCGGCGGAGGCAAGGCCCATGGCGACCGAGGAGAACATGCCCAGGGCGTCGTTCTTGAGCCCCTTGCGACCGGCCCCCGTCCCGGGCGCGGGGCGGCCGGCGGGCACGGCGCCGTCAAAGTGCCTCACACTTGATTCCAACGCCGGGCCGGTTCCCTCCGCAACAGCGCAGGGGCGCAGCGGGAACGCCGCCGGTCACCAGCGCCGGCGCACGGGGGCGGAACGCGGAGGTGGTGGCGGCCGCAGGCAGGCTGGTCCTGGGAACGGACGAAGTCGGGAAAGGTGAGGGCAGGGACCTCAGGACAGTGGGACGCCGGCGATCGCGATGCGCTCCATCACCCGACGCTGAGGGTAGTAGTCGTTGATGGCGTAGTGCTGGACGGCGATGTTGTCCCAGATCGCGATCGAGTCGGGCTGCCAGCGGAACCGCACCTGGAGCTCGGGAATGCGCGCCTGCAGGCCGAGCTCGTGGAGCAGTTCCCGGCTCTCGTCCTCGGGCAGTCCGACGATGCGGGTGGTGAAGGGCTCGTTGACGTACAGGGTCTTGCGCCCGGTGCGCGGGTGCCGCACGACGACCGGGTGCTCCACCGGAGGCAGGAACACGCGCAGCGCCTCGATCTGCCGCGGGGTCATGGACGTACCCCAGCTGGGCTCCCAGTCGTGCACGGCGGTGAGGCCCTCGATGCGCTGCTTCATCTCGTCGCCGAGGTTGTCGTAGGCGGCGCCCATGTCGGCCCACATGGTGTCACCGCCGGCCGACGGGACCTCGAGCGAGCGGAGCACCGAACCCAGGGCGGGCGCGGCCATGAACGAGTGGTCGCTGTGCCAGATGTTCTCCTGGCCGATGGCCGTCGCGTCCTTCGCCAGCCGTGAGACGCCGACGGTGTCGCCCTTGGGGAAGAACGGATTCGGCTCCGGCTCCCCCCACACCGCGGCCAGGGCCAGGTGGGCGTCGACGCCGAAGTCGTGCTGGTCACGGAAGAAGATCACCTTCCATTCGAGCAGCGCCTGCCGCAGTTCCCCGGCGAGTTCCTCGTCGATCGGCCGGGACAGGTCCACACCGCCGACCTCCGCACCGATGTGCGGAGTCATCGGCGCGATCCGCAGCAGCCGGTACTCGGCCGGCGCCGTACCGGGCGCGGTCCGCTCGAGCACACGCCGGCCGAAGTGAATCAGCGGCTTTCCCAGCAGGGGGTTCTTGTCGGCTCCGGTGGTTTCCATGCGGTCCTCCACGGTCGCACCCCAAAATCGTTACGTGAAGTATCGATATCCAGCGAGATCACGGCAAGGGCTTCTCCATGAACATTTCGCCGAGTCGTCCACAGTCCTTGTCGTCACACTGAACCGTATCGATACTTCACGTAACGATTTTCTCGCCGTAGCGATCGGTGCGTGCCGACGTGCCCTGATCCGCCGGTGTCCTCTCCCCCGTGCTGCACGCCGACCACGCCTGCCGCCGCCACCGGCGGCAGGCCCGGGCCGTCACCGGGTTGCGCCACGGTGGCTGTTGCTGGGCATGGCACTGGTCCGGTCGACCGCCCGGACGCCGACGGCCCCCGGCGGAGGGCTGATCGCGCTGGTCGCGTCGCGGATCGTGCTGGATGTCGCGGAGGGGCCCGCCTTTCCGGTGGCCCAGCACACCGCCCTCGCTTGCTTCCCGGACCGCCGCCGCAATCTCCCCGGCGCTCTGCTCAGCATCGGCATCACCCTCGGTGTGGTGCTCGCCGCCCCGGGCTGACCTGGCTGGTCCAGCACTACCCGCACGACGGCCTGGGCTACTCCGCAGCCACCGCCGCCGCCCTGGTCGCCGCGATCTGGTCGGTCAACGGCATGGCGCTGCTCGGTCAGACCGCAGTGACCGCGGACGGCTGCTCCGACGTGGTGTGAGCAGCCGGTGGGCCCATGGCCGCGGCGGCATCACCCCGCTCGTCTCCGCACTCGGCTGCGGCGCCCTGTCGCAGGCCGCGCGCGGATCGGTCACCGTGCTGCTCCTGATCGTCGGCTTCGGCCTGTGCGGGGCGATGCCGACGATCGCGGTGACCCCGGTCGCCAAGATCGTCCCGGACCGCCGACGTGGCGGCACCCTCGGCCTGATGAACGCCGTGGTCACCACGGCCGGCCCGATCGCCCCCGCCCTGACGGGACACCTGGTCGACATCCAGGGCAGGACCGGCCACCAGCATGCGGTACTCCTCGCGGCCGTACTGCTCGCGCTGGGCGGCACGGCCTCCGTGACACTGATCGACCCGGCCCGCGACGCCCGGCGTCCGGTCCCATGACGATCACCGTCCCTCAGGTACCCGGGTTACCGACCGCCCGGACGACCAGATCCACCAGGTCCTCCACGAAGTGCGCGTTGGGCAGTTCACGCTCGGCCAGCAGGCGGTACACCAGAGGCGCCGCCACCAGCGTGGCAGCCGACCGGATGTCGACATCGGGCCGCACCTCGCCGCGGGCGATGCCCCGTTGGAGGATGCGGCGCGTCTCGGCCATGATCCGGTCCGTGTAGTCCACGTACTCTCCGCGGGGCCCGCCCGCCTCGGCGGCCGACGCCATGAGTTCCGTCAGCAGCCGCGCCGTACCCGGCAGCCGGTACGCCGCCGAGCGCGCGGTCAGCACCTCGCGCAGCTCGGCCCGGACATCACCCAGGTCCGGCACCGACAGCGGACCGATACGCGACTCTGCCGCCGCGATGATCAAAGCCTGCTTGGACGGCCAGCGCCGGTAGATGGCGGGCTTGCTCACCCCGGCACGTGCGGCGACGGCATCCATCGTCACCGCTTTCACGCCCTGCTCGGTCACCAGCCCGATCACCGCCTCAAGGGTGTCGTCCGTGACCCGCTCCTGCCGCGGCCGCCCCGGCCCCCGCTCGGCCCTCTGCGCCTGTGCCCCGACCATGCTCCGAGAATACGGCGCGCGGCAAGCGCCCCGTCGGGTACCGAGCCGTCCGACGCGGAAGGCACACGGCCGACATGCCGCGCATGGCGTAATGAACCGCTTCGGGGGCTTCCCAGGTCACGTTGTGCGGAGGTGGTGAGCAGCAAGGACGTGGGAAAGCGGGTGACAAATCGGCCATGGGCACGGAACGCATCGACCGGTCGGAGGGCTTCGGCGAGCGGCTGCTCGGCCTGCTGCTGGACAGGGCGCGGCTGCTGCCACCCCAGATGATCGCCCCGCTGATCGCGGACGGGGTGGCCAGGATCGGCGGTCGTGAGGTCTCCATCCTGCTCCAGGACTACGCACAGGAGTTGCTGGTGCCGCTGCCGGGCAGGAACCTGCACGTGGCCCAGCCAGAGCCGGTGGTCGACTCCCCCGCCGGGCGGGCCTTCCTGCGCGGGGACATGGTCGAGGTGGCGCAGGCCCACGGCGGCATCCGGATGTACCTGCCGCTGCTGGACGGCAGTGACCAGGTGGGCGTCATGGCCCTCACCCTGGACGCGATCGGCGACGACGACCGGCGGCTGCTGCACAGGCTCGCCAGCCTGGTCGCGGACATGCTGGTCACCAAGAACGCCTATACCGACCAGTTCTTCCAGGCCCGGCGCCGGGAGCCGATGAGCGTGTCGGCGGAGATCCAGTGGAGCCTGCTGCCGCCGCTGACGATGTCCGTGCCCCAGGTCCGGGTGGCCGGCGCCCTGGAGCCCGCCTACCGCGTCGCCGGCGACAGCTTCGACTACGCCCTCAACGGCAACATCCTGCACATGGCCGTCATCGACGCGATGGGCCACGGCCTGGACGCCGCCACGATGGCGACCGTGGCCATCGGCGCCTACCGGCATGCCCGGCGCGTATTCATCAGCCTGGACGAAAAGTACGCGTTCATGGACGATGCCATTTCCAAGCAGTTCGGGCCGGACCACTTCGTCACGGCGCAGCTGATGCATCTGAACGTCACCACCGGTGTGATGGAGCTGGTCAACGCGGGGCACCCCGCGCCGTTGCTGATCCGCGACGGCCAGGTCGTAGAGCAGCTGGAGAGCGCGACGACGCTGCCCGTCGGCTTCGGCGGCGAAATGCCCCGCGTCAGGGAGCACGTGCTCCAGCAAGGCGACCGGGTGCTCTGCTACACCGATGGCATCATCGAGGAGCATGTCGCCGGCAGGGAGGCGTTTGGCGAGGAACGCCTCATCCACGTCGTCAACCGCCTGGGGGAAGAGCCGTCAGAGGGTGTGCGGGCGGATCTGCGCCGACTCTCCCACACGCTGAAGGGCGAACGGGGCGGCCGCACCACCGACGACGCCACCCTTTTCATGATCGAGTGGCACGGGGGCACCGCCGACCACCTCGCGGTCCTCGACTGAGGTCCGGGCGCCCCACAGCACAGTCAGGCCGAGGCCGTGGGGAGAGGCTGTTCGGTCCAGATGGACTTGCCGGTGCGGGTGTGTCGGGTGCCCCAGCGCCGGCAGAGTGCGGAGATGAGCTGCAGGCCTCGGCCGCCCTCGTCGGTGGCGGAGGTGTGGCGGATGTGCGGCGTGGTCAGGCTGGCGTCGGAGACCTCGCAGATCAGTGCGCGGCTGCGGAGCATGCGCAGCCGGATGGGGCCGCAGGCGTGCCGGACTACGTTCCCGACCAGCTCGCTGACCAGGAGTTCGGTGGTCATGATCAGGTCCTCGTCGGCCAGGTCCCAGTCGGTGAGCTGGGCGCGGACCAGCTCACGGGCCTGGCCTGCCGCCATCGGGTCCTCCGGCAACGGCCACTCCGCGACGTTCTCCGCGCCCAGCGGGTGGGTGCGGGCCAGCAGCAGGGCGGCGTCGTCCACCAGAGCGCCGTGGGCGGGCAGGAGAGCGGAGGTGAGGGTGACGCAGAGGGCGTCCAGGCCGGACGCGTCTCCCGGTGAGGCCGGCATGGCGTTCACGGACTGAGAGAGGAGCTCGGCGAGGCGGCTCATGCCGGTGGTGACGTCCCTGTCCTTGCTCTCGACCAGGCCGTCGCTGTAGAGGGCGAGCAGGCTGTCGGCGGGCAGCAGGGTCTCAAGGGTTTCGAAGGGCGGGGCGGCCACCCCCAGCGGCGGGTCCGGCGTCATGGGCAGGAAGGTGACGGTGCCGTCGGGGTGGGCCACGGCCGGAGGCGGATGACCGGCGCTGGCGTACGACAGACGCCGGGTCACCGGGTCGTAGACGGCGTACAGGCAGGTCGCGAAGGCGTCGGTGCCCAGGTCGCAGACGATGTCGTTGAGGTGTCCGAGGATTTCGTCGGGTGACAGCTCCAGCTCCGAGAGGGTGCGCACGGCCGTGCGCAGGCCACCCATCGTGGCGGCCTCGGCCATGCCGTGGCCCATGACGTCGCCGATCACGAGCGCCACCCGGGCCGCGGACAGCGGGATCACGTCGTACCAGTCGCCGCCGACGTCGGCTCCCTGTTTGGCCGGCTGGTAGCGCGCCGCCGTCGTCACCTCGGGCAGCTCGGGCAGTGCCCGCGGCAGCAGGCTGCGCTGGAGGGTACGGGCCCGGGTCGTCGCCTCGTCGTAGAGCCCGGCCCGCTCCAGGGCCTGCGCGATCAGTCCGCTGAGCGCGGTCAGCAGCGTTCGTTCGTCATCGTCCAGCACCCGCGGTCGGCCGAAGGAGATCACCGCGGCGCCGATCTCGCGCCCCGAGACCGCCAGCGGCAGAAAGGCCCACGCCTGCTTGCCGCCCTCCCGGATCAGGGTCTCGGTCTTCGGGTACCGCTTCAGGAACTCCTCCGGGGAGGAGATGAAGAGCGTGGTGCGGGTGCGCAGGGCGTCCCCCAGCGGGCTGGTGGTGTCCCGCACCGTCCACTGCCCGTCCAGCCGTCGGGTGAAGCGCTCCGAATATCCCCGGGAGCCGACCACGGTCAGCCGGTCGCCGGCCACGCCGAGCATGACGAGTCCGGTGGCCCCGAGGGGTGTCATCACGCCGTCGGCCACCGCCGCCATCACATCCTGGGCCGTGACGGCCTCGGCCAGCTCCCGCGTGATCCGCTGTACCAGGGCCGCCCGCTCCGCTGCCGCCCGCTCCGCTGCCGCCCGCTCGGCCTCCCGCAGATGCCGCTCCGTGGTGTCGGTGATGTAGAGCGTCAGGCCCTGCGGCACCGGTACCAGCCGCAGGTGGTACCAGGACGTCCCGTCCGGCCCCGGTACGTCGAATCCGGCCGGTTGGCCCTCGGCCGCCGTGGCCCGGAACCGTTGCTCCAGCCCCGGCACGGCATGCAGCGCGGGAATGTCCCAGAGCAGGGCTCCGGCCACGTCTCCCGCGGCGCCGAAGAGCCGCTCGGCGGCCTGATTGAGGAATCCGATGCGCCAGTCCGTGTCCAGGGACACGAAGCCGTCGCTCATGTGCCGCAGCGCCCGTCCCACCGACTCGGCGGCGGTGTGCGTCTCGCTGCTGTCCCGGAGGGTGCCGATCACCTTCACCGGCGTCCCTCCTTCGTCCGTGATCGTCCGGGCGCGAGCCTCGATCCAGAGGTACGTGCCGTCCTGGCGCCGGACCCGGTACTCGTCCTGGAAGCCGCCGCGCAGCTGGATGCCCATGTCGAAGCCGCTGACCGCCCCCGGCAGGTCGTCCGGGTGGATCAGCGCTGCCCACGCCTCGATGCCGCCGGCCATCACGTCCGGATCGATGCCGGCCAGCACCTCCTCGACGGGTCGGTCGGAGGTCAGCTCACCGGTGCGCAGGTCCCAGGTGTACGTGATGGACGGCGCCCCTTCCGCGTCCCACGGGGGTGCCTCCCGGTCGGCGTCCCACGGGGGAGTCTCCCGCGGTCCCGCCCCGTTCTCCAGGGCGCGCAGCAGGGTGGGAGACGGGGTGAGGATCCCGGACGACCTGAGTCTCTCGGACATCCATGCCGCCACCTCGTTCAGAAAGGCGCACTCCGCCGCGCCGGGCTCGTCGCCCGGGGCGAAGAGGACCGAGAGCGCGCCCCGTCGCCGGCCGCCCGGAATGGGGACGGCCAGGTGAGCGATGCCGGCCGGGACTCGGGAAGGCCACAGGGCGGCGGGGTCCCGGCCCGGCACCGGGTCGGGCGGGGCCAGGTCGGGCTGCCAGGTGAGGGTGTCCTCGCGGGCGGCCCTGCTGGGCGGCGCCGTGCCCCGTGCCGGGATGATCAGCCAGGGCCGGATCATCGACTCCGGCAGGCCGCTGTCGGCGACCAGGTAGAGGATGCCGCTCATACCGCCGCCCGGGAGATGAACCATGCCGCCCAGGCCGTGCACCTCGGCCACCGCCTGCTGGAGCGCGGTCAGCAGCACTTCGACATCGCGCCGGTCCTCGTCCACGGCGTCGAGCAGCCGCATCCGCATGAGGGGCCGCTCCGAGGGCCGTACGGCCTGTACGGTCCCCGAGCCCTGCGGGCGGCGCAGCGGAGGGAAGGAGCGGGGCATGGACGGGTCGGTGTTGTGCGCATCGCCACCTCTGGAATTCACCACTGCCGACGGTCACCTCCGCTCGCCCGCTGAGCCACATGGGTTTCGGATGCGCACCTGCAGCGACTGCATCCGGAAAATCAACCCTAGTCGGGACAACTTAAGCGATTTCCCCCACTCAGGGGAACCGCTCGCATCGATTAACCGAAAGTGGGATCAGCTCACCGCTCGTCACCATGGAGGCTTTCTTCGAAGACGAAGAGTGGTTTGGTGCCGTGGGCGGGTGCTTCGGCGAGCGAGACGGCTTCAGCGAAGCGCTCGAGCGGGAACGGCCGGCCCTCAGGGATGCTCAGCACCTCGTCGGCGACGAGACCGCGAACCTGGGACAGCACGCGCAGCGCATCCTCGGGTGAGGCAGTGCCGAACCAGCGGTTCAGCCAGAAGCCACGGACCGCTTTGGTCTCGTAGATGACCGAGCGTGCCTGCAGCGGGATCGTCAGCGCCGCAGGGTCGGTCTGCCGATGGGTCGAGAGCGCGCCGTAGACCACGAGCTCCCCTCCCGGAGCCAGCGCCTGGAACACCCGGGCACCCACGGCGCCCGCGACACAGTCCACGGCCTTGCGCACGCCGACTGGCCCCGTTATCTCAGCCACCCGCTGCAACAGGTCCTCGTCCTCGGTGCAAATGACCTCGTCGCCACCAAGCGCTTTGATCTCCTCGACGGCATCGCGTCGCCGCACGACATTGATCGTGCGAAAACCCAGATGCCCGGACAGCTGAATGACGAGCCGGCCGACGGTCGAGCCCGCGGCCGTCTGCAACAGCCATTCGCCCGGCTGTACGTCGAGTTCGCGTGTCACGAGGAGCAGCGCGGTCAACGGGTTGACGGCGAGTTGACAGGCGCTGGAGTCGCTCAGATGGCCGGGAACCGGCAGAAGCCTTCGCGCGTCGGCAACGAGGTATTCCTGCCAGGTGCCGGCCACAGGGGGCCCGGGTACCGCCGGGACCGTAGCGGCCACCACGCGCTCGCCGACCTTCGGCCCCTCGGTATCCGGGCCCAGGGCCGCAATACGGCCCACGCATTCCATGTGGCCCCCGACAGCGGGAAACCCGGGCGAGAAACCGTAGCGGCCGCGCAGCACGTGCAGATCACTGGCGTGAATCGGAGTCGCCTTCACACGGATCAGCGCCTGACCGGCCTTCGGCGTGGGAACAGGCCGGGATTCCAGCCGCAGGACATCGGCGGGCTCACCGGCCCTTACGGCTACGAGCGCGCGCATGGATTGAGGCATGACCGGCCTTTCGTCTCCCAGCGCCCGCGAAACTCGGCGGGTGCTCCGGACAAAAGCGATGCTGGTGCCGACCTCCTCGTCGGCGCCCAGGCTGTCATCGGCGTCAGGCTGTCATTTCAGGCTGTCATTTCACGCTACGCCCGCCCCCGGACGGGCGCCTCGCCCACCTCGGTGCGCGTGACCACTCGAAGCCGGCGTCGCACCCGCGTTCTTGACCGTCAGCGGCAGCAGCTTCTTCCCCGTCGGGCCGATCTGGGTGGCCGTGTCCATCTGCACAAGACCCAGTCCGGGCGAGATCCATAGCTGTTGCCAGCACCGGTCGTCCGCCTTCACATGCCGATCACGCCGCCATCGGTGAGACCCGGGGCCGGCGCCGGGACCCAGAACACGGCGACGGCCAGAGCGATCGACCGACCGTCGCTCCTACCACCGAGGCCGCTTGGCCCAGGCCCCTTGGCCGCGACCTGATGTCACGTCATGCTCGTGGCGACGTGGGCTTCACTGGGCCGGACCGAGCACTTCGTCGGCGCTGCGTGGCTCTGTGCGCGGCTGCTGGTTGAGCTTGTGGCGCGCGATGGAGGAGTGCCGGTAGACCTCTTTACGGGCCCGCATGATGTTGCCCAGGGGGGCGTGCTCGGCGGTGACCCGCCAGGGCGTGAAGGACAACGCGTCCATCTTCTCCAGGTTCTCCGGGCTCGAGATGTCCTGCTGTGGCAGCCGCAGCTTTGCCACGGTGACGGGCGGTGAGAGCTGCTCGGGCCATTCCACGGTGGTGTCCTCCACCGGCATGCGCGCCAGGTCGGTGCAGAGCTGGACCTGGATGTCGAAGGCGTAGGGCCGTTCCTGCAGCTCGGCTTCCAGGGCCGGCCGGAAGACCTCCGGCGCGGAGGTCGGGTCGATGGAGCGCCGGACCACGGCAGCGGCGGCGGACGGGTCGGGTGTGATGCGTACCTTGGCAATGTAGTCCCCGTGCCGGACCGCGCCCATCGTCCAGTAGCTCGACAGCAACACGTTTGCCGAAGGGGTCTTGGACAGGCGCAGGAAAGCCAGGAACTCGTCCCACGCCCAGTCGTCCTGGTCAAGCGTTCCCTTCCCCGTCACGAAATCGGTGAAGAAGCGATGTGCGCCGGGTCGGCCCTGGGAGAAGTAGGCCGACGCGTTCAGGAACAGTTCCTGGATGAACAGGTAGTGGTCGACGGTGTTGCAGAAGAAGATCGGGCCGTTGATGTTCGCGTAGTCGAAGGTGCCCGTGTCCGGCTCGTCTTCCAGCAGGGTCGGGCCGGGGACGTCGAACATCTTCAGTGCCAGTCCGGTGGCGGCGCCCAGGCGTGCGTCTGCTCCGGCGTGGGGCGAGCCGTTGGAGAAGCGGATGAGGGCGTCGTGGGTTCCCGGAGTCGCGTAGATGCCCTGAGCGTATTCGGGGGGCAGCTCGTCCAGGATCTCCACTTCCCCTCGGACCAGCCCGTAGCCCTTGGCATGGGCGTCGCGGAGGGCACGTCCGGTGCCCCCGGCACTGACCGACTCGGCGATGTACCTCTCGGTCTTCTCGATCACCTTCTGCAGGCTCTGGTCGAAGTTCGGGTCATCGTCTTCGACGTCAGGCGTGTAGCGGACGAACTGTGCTGCCATGGCTTCGACCTCTCCTCGAAGACCGCGGCCGGGTCTCAGGAACCAGGAACTGTTCTCAGTCCTCCAGCTCCGCGAGCCAGCGCAGGGCACGCAGACCCGGCAGGAAGCAGTACTCGCCGCCGCGGGTGACCACGAAGCTGGGCAGGTTCTGCAGACGGCGCCGGACGGGTTTCTCCGGGATGGTGACGGTGCCGGTTCCGCCGTGATGTCCGGCCACCGGGTCCTTCTCGCCGGGGTAACCGATGAAGTTGCCGTCGTTGACCCACTCGGCCTTGATGAACTCGAACTGTCGTTCCAGATGGGCTCCGATGAATGCTCCGACCAGGCCACGGTCAGCGCCGTCGTCCTCCAGCACTCCCTCGGGCAGCGGCGGGCCGTAGGTGGTGCCGCGGCGGATGAGGCGGTGCATCCGTGCGTCGCCGATGATGGTGGAATCGCGGGGGTTGGTGCGCCGGATGTGCGCACCGGCGGGGCACCGGTACCCCCGGTCGTCGTTCTCCCGGTACAGGAAGTTGTTGACGCGGTGCGGATCGGCCGCCAGCTCCGGGTCGTCGTGCTCCGGCGACAGCGTCAGTGGCGCCCCGCTGGGCCAGCGCCCGACCATCTTCGCTGCCAGGAGGGCCTCCTCCGCGGCGCTGGAGGTGTTCGCGCGCAGATACCTGCGCCAGGCCGCCACGTTGGTGTGGACCTTGCGCACGGCCACGTAGGTCCCGTTGCGCCCCAGGACATCGGGGCTGGGCATGGGCGGCAGGTTCCCGGTTTCGTCGGGGTATCCGAGGATGAACTCGCCGGCCTTGATGGGGACTTCCTGCGGGTTGGAGCCGGGCAGTCCGACGCCCTCGATGTTCGGATGGCTGATGCCGTCACGGAAACCGAAGGTGGTGCGCCCCGTCGGGAGCTGGCGGACGTCCTGCTGCCAGATCACCTGCACACCGGGGATGTCCTCGTAGGCGACGCGGGCCCGCTCCAACTCCTCGTCGAGTTGCGCCGTGTCGGAGGAGAGGGCGCTCAGCGCGATGTGGACATTCCCGGTTCCGAACGGTGCCTCCCAGTGGGCCGGGGCGCTCTCGCCCACGTCGCCGATGCTCTCTGCCCGGGCGGCCATGCCCTCACGAAACGCTCGTGGAAAGCTGTCCAGCGACTCCTGGGGCACCCCCAGGGCCTTCAGCCCCTGATAGGTGAATGCCACAGCGACCCAGGCCTCCTGGTTGCGGTCCGCATCGGGCAGGCCACCCGAGGTCAGCGGGAGCAGCCGTCGCAGCAGGGCGCGCCCGGCGTGGCGGTCGTCGACGCGCAGGAAGATGTACTTTCCCGCATAGGGCACGGGGCGCGGGCGCAGGGCTCCGCTCTGGACGTCGTCGATCTCCACTCTCACGTCGGCCGCGCTGCTGCTGTCCGCGGTGCTCATGATCGCTTGTGCCTCCACATCGGGCTCTGCGGGGTGGCAGTGTCCGGGTTCTAGGCCGAGGCTTCCTCCAGCAGCTTCTGGAAGGCCGGCGTGGACACCAGCTCCGCATTGGCCGGGCTCTTGAGCGCCGCCCGGAACTCGGGGGTGTCCAGCACCTCCTGGAACGCCTCGTCCACGCGCTGGTCCTTGTAGATCTGCTGGACGGTCAGGTCGGGATAGGCGCTGACGAAGACACTCGCGG
The DNA here is from genome assembly GCF_053611725.1 of Streptomyces sp. NPDC054783. Taxonomy (NCBI): domain Bacteria; kingdom Bacillati; phylum Actinomycetota; class Actinomycetes; order Kitasatosporales; family Streptomycetaceae; genus Streptomyces; species Streptomyces sp. NPDC054783. The sequence goes on from NZ_JBSHAY010000021.1 coordinate 25,158, forward strand.
GCGCCTGGTGGGCGAGGAACCAGTCCTTCACCCCTGGATCTTTGACGCCGGGGAACCCTTCGGTGTGCGAGAAGACCTTGTCGAAACGGGCTCCGACCACGGTCTTCGCGAAGTCGTCGATGTAGGTGTCCCAGGAGCCGTCGAAGACGCTGGCGAACATGAACCGGGTGTCGTCGTCGAAGATCACGTGCCGTGCGTCGTGCAGAGTGCCGATCTGGCGCATCGCCGCATGGACATTCTCGTCATTCGCCGCATCGGCGAGCGTGGCTAGATCCTCACGCAACGCATCGGCCTCGCCCTGCTTGATCTTGGTGAAAACGGTGAACTCGTTTAGAGACGCCATCCGTCCTGCCCGGGTGCTCAGGGTGAGCCGGCTGGTTTGCACCTGTCGCAGTCATCGCAAGGCTCTCCTGCCGCGGATCGGTGCGAGGGTCGCCAAACGCTCGGGCCTGAGGCGCCATCGCCCTCACGCGTCAATCCTCACGGCAGGTACGCCGTGTCGCATCTCGGCCCCTGGGCTTTTGGACCGGGGTCATCACCACACGAGAGGCTCCCGAGGACAGATCCGGTCAGGCGCAGGAGGATGGAAGTCGGACGTGCCGAGTACGTCGTCTTCACCCTTCTCGGGGGCCACCTACGCGCGGTGGTGAAGAGAGCGCGGCAGCCGATCGAGCAACCATTGCGCCGCCCAGGCGGTTATGGCTCCCCTTCCGCCAAACCCTGCTCGACCGGATCGCCACCATGACCCCCACACGGAGGCAACCATGGGCAAAGTACTCGGTGACGTACTGGGGTTCGCGGCCGCCGTCGCGATCAGCCCGCTCCCGATCATCGCCATCATCCTGATACTCGCCACGCCCCGCGGACGTCTCAACGGGATCCTCTTCACCGTCGGCTGGATCCTGGGACTCGCGGTACTGGGCGCGATCATGCTGGGGATCGCTTCTCCCTCAGGTGCCTCCGCCCACCATCAGCCGGCCCCCTGGGTGGGAGCGCTCAAGCTCGCTCTGGGCCTGTTCCTCGTCCTCTTCGGCGCCCGGCAATGGCATCGACGCCCAAAGGACCCATCGCAAGCCCAACTGCCGAAGTGGATGGGCGCGATCGACCGCCTCACGCCGGTCAAGATCTTCGCACTCGGACTCGCCCTGGCCGCGCTCAACGCCAAGAACGCCCCGCTGACCATCGCCGCGGGCGCCTCGATCGGCTCAGCCGGGCTGCCGGTCGGGCAGCAGATCGCATCGCTTGCCATCTTCGTCGTGATCGCCACCCTTGGCCTGTTGGCTCCGCTGGGGGTTTTCCTCCTGGGGGGAGAGCGAGCCAAGACCACACTCGGCGACTGGAAAGACTGGGCAGCTCAGCACAATGTCGCCGTGATGGCCGTCCTCTTCTTCGTCCTCGGATTGAAGCTGGTCGGAGACGGCATCTCGATCCTCGCCTCCTGACGGACCTGAGGCGCTACGCAGTCACGCACAAGCCTCGGAAGCCCTCAGGCCCACTCCACCTCGGAGACGATGTGCGGGTTGCTTCCAGGGCCCGGCAGCGGTGTCCGAGAGGACGCCAGAGGCGCCGACGGATGAGGGAGCGAAGCACCGGCCGCAGCCAGTGCAGCCGCCACCTCGTTCCCGCTCACCCCCGCCAGCGCCTCCATCACCCGATCGAGTGCCTCGCCCACCTCAGTGCGCGTGACCACTCGAAGCCGGCGTCGGACCAGCGTTCTCGACCGTCAGAGGCAGCAACTTCTTGCCGGTCGGGCCGATCTGGATGGCCGTGTCCATCTGGGGACAGGCAGCCACTCACACCCGCGCCGGTTGCACACGAGCCAGGACCGGCGGGACCCGCGTTCGTCCAACGGCGTGCGTTTGTGGTGCACCCACCACCGGTGGCTGCCACGGGCCGGACCTGGCCGCCCCGTCCCCGACGGCCCTGAGCGCCTGGGGCCATGGTGGCGCGCGTGTCGGCGCCCCCTGACGTGCTCACCCTTGCTACTGTCCGCCTCGCCCAGATCATCCACGAAGGACCGGTTCGCGTGAGCTGATGGTCGACAGGACACGGACCGTGCACGACTCTGCTCGTCGCGGACTGTTCAAGGCAACGGTGTCGCCGGCGCGGTCGTCGTCCCGGGCTCTGCGACTGCGGAGGCCCCGCCCGGGCGCGAGCGCCGAGAGCGAAGGAACCGAGAGCGTGAAGTGTTCACCGGCGAGGCTGACCGGTCGCATCGTTCGTCCCGACGACCCCGACTACGCCAGGGCGAGTGCGGGCTGGGACGAGCTGTTCGTCCACCATCCCTTGGTCATCGTCTACGCCCAGAAGACTCACGACGTGGTCAACGCCCTGACCTGGGCACGGCAACACGACGTTGCGCTACGGGTGCGGAGCGGCGGCCACAGTCTTGAGGGCTGGTCGAACGTGGACAACGGCATCGTGATCGATGTCAGCGAACTGAAGTCGGCTCACATCGACACCACCGCTCGCACGGCGACGGTCGGCGCCGGGCTCAGCCAGCTGGAAGCGGTGACCACGCTCGCGACGAAGAACCTTGCGGTGTCGACCGGTACGGAAGGCAGCGTAGGCCTGTCCGGCGCGACGCTCGGAGGCGGCTTCGGCTTCCTCACCCGCTACCTCGGCATGGCCTGCGACAGCCTGATCGGCGCCGAGATCGTCGTAGCGGAGGGCACGGACAGCGCCAAGGTGATCAACGCGGACCTGGAGAACCACTCCGACCTGCTCTGGGCCCTGCGCGGGGCGGGCAACGGCAACTTCGGGATCCTCACGTCCCTGACCTACGAGGTGACTCCACTGGAGAGCGTCACCTACCTGCAAGCGACGTGGGACGGCCTCGGGGACCTGCACGGGGTCTTCGAGGCTTGGCAGCGCACGGCGCCGGTCGCCGACAACCGCCTCGGCACCCAGCTCGAACTCCGTAGGAACCAGACCCTGCTGTTCGCAGTCCTCGCGGAAGGAACGCCGACGGAGGCGAAGAAGCTGCTGGCTCCGATCCTGTCGGTCGGTGACCCCGGTATCTCGGTGCGGGTCGGCAACTGGGGCGACGTGTACGCGGCGTTCCAGATCCCGACTGAGGACGAGCCCGCGAACTGGAAGTTCTGCTCGCAGTTCACCACCACGCCGTTCCCGCGGACAGCGATCAGCGTGATCGCCTCCTTCATGCGTGACGCGCCCACGAACGACAGCAACTTCTTCACCCAAGCCTTTGGCGGGGCTGTCAGGAAGAGCCCCCGAGGGGGTACGTCGTTCCCCCATCGCGACGCGCTCTTCTACTCCGAACCCGGTGCCGGCTGGGGAAAACGCGGAGTCCCGGGCAGCGGCGACGGACTGACTCCGCAGGCCCAGGCCTGGATCGCCGAGTTCGGCCAGGCACTGCGGCCCTACGTGAACGGTGCCTACGTGAACGTGCCGAACATCGGGATGCAGAACTGGGAGACCGCCTACTGGGGAGACAACTTCGACCGGCTGCGCACCATCAAGGCGAAGTACGACCCCCAGAACGTGTTCCAGTATGAGCAGAGCATCCCGCCCGCATTCTGCTGACCGGCCACAACGGCAGTCAGCCACGACGGCGGGTCGGCCGGCCTGGCCGCAGGGACACCCTGTCAGTGCTCGAAGACACTCACGTCTCCGGGCTCGGTCTCCAACACCGGGCGATTGAACAGCAGCAAGCCGAGGAAGAACAGCCCACCCATGACGACCAGGCCCACCACGATCACCACGGGAACGAGCGCCTCGGCCGGCGACACCAGCACGAACAAGGACGTGAGCGTCCACACCAGCGCGCAGACCGCGACCGGCAACTCGAACCGCCCGAGGTCGAACGCGCCCTTCTTGCGGTCCAGACGGCGGCGCACCGCCAGATAGAGGACGATCGTCGCGCCGTAGATGACCGCCGGAAGAATGGTGGACGCCGTGATCAGCTTCAGCAGTGCGGCGCCCGGCAGCGCGACCATCAGGACGACGCCCACGACGAGAATCAGCACCGTCGCGGGGACCGGCGTCTGTGTGCGGGGGTTGACTCGACGCATGAGCCGGTGGGCAGGGAAGCGCCCGTCGCGCGACATCGCGAAGACCATCCGTGAGCACGCGGTCATCACCACCGTCCCGGCGCCGAAGAACGCGATCGCAATGGCCACCAGGAGCACTCTCTCCATCGGCGGACCCAGCTGCTCACGCATGACCGCCGCGACGGGCGACTCGCTCGCGCTGATCCGTGGGATGTCCTCGATCGCGATGGTGAGGCAGATCAGGAAGACGATCCCCAGGACACCGGCGGCCACGACGGACCCCACGATTGCGCGCGGGACGGTGCGGAAGGGGTCCTTGGCCTCCTCGGCCAGGTTCGCCGCGGAATCGAAGCCGACAAGCGTGGCGAGGCCCATGATCATCGCGACCATCAGCCCGCCCCCGATGTCGAAGTAGTGCGGGGCATGCTCGGTGATGCCGCGCGAGGTGAGGTTGCCGACCGCGCCACGGCCGGTGACCGCCACCGCGATGGCGAGGGCGAGCGCCACCACCACCACCAACGCCAACTCCAGCCCCACCGCGCTCGTGTTGATCAGGCTGACGATGCGGGTCGAGGCCACGACGATGACTGCTTGGACCAGCAGAAGCACAAGGGTGATCACCCGCGCGGTGTCCTCGTCCGGCCGCATACCCATGAGCGGCATGAACGCCTGACTCGCGAGCGCATTGTCGATCGCCACCACCGCGATGGCCAGGTAGCAGAAGCTCAGCCAGCCGAACCCCCACCCGACCTTCGGGTTGGCCAGCCGCGAGGCCCACTGGTACGACGAGCCGCTGAGCGGGATACGCCCCGCGAGCTGCGCCACCACCAGGGCCACCAGCACCTGACCCACCGTCGCGACGACCCACAGCCAGATCCCCACCGGCCCCGCGTTCTGCAGCACGTCGTCATAGGTCGAGAAGATGCCGACCGCCACCGAGATGAACGCGAACGAGATCGCGAACACCTGAAAGGAGCCGAGCGTCCGCTTCAGCTCCTGCTGATAGCCACCGAGGGCAACGGAGTCCTCCTTGCCATCGGAGCCCGGCGAAGCCGCTTCCACCACTTCGGCAACCGCCTTCCGCCACGCCCGATCGGGCGGCACCCTCGCACCGGCTGTCACGGCCTGGGCGCCGGCTTCGCGTCCATGTACTTCTAGTACATCTAAGGCATATGCACAGCACTTGCGCATCCGGAAGATCAGTACCGTCCCCCACACTGCGCTGAAAGCCAGAGAGCCCCTTCCCGCAGGAAGGGGCTCAACCGGTCACGCAGCCGCGACCGCACCCAGCGCAGCGGCCACCACTTCCTCCCTCACCCCCGCCGGCGCCTCGATCACCCGATCGAGTGCCCCGCACAGCGACTACTCGGGCAAGCCCGGCCGGCCACGGCATGGCCGAGGTGATCGACTTGGTGGCCGTCCGCCGAACCGTCGGGCAGCGCCGAGAAGGTCGACATCACCCTCGAGAACGGCTCCACCCGGACCGCAACCGGCGACTCGATCTTCCCGAAGGACTGAGGAACCGACACCGTCGCCCCCACCGACCCCATCAGGCGTCGAGTCGTCGGTGACCGACCCGGCTGATAACGGAAACAAATGCCGGAAGCCCCGGACCAAGATCGGTCGGGGCGCCCTCCTCCATCAGGAAATGGGGCTTGAGGACGAAGCCGCTACGCGCGCCGGCAGGCTTCTCAGACCCACTCCACCTCGGAGACGATGTACGGGGCACCTCCAGGTGCCGGCAGCGGCGTCCGAGGCAACGCCAGTGGCGTCGGCGGGCGAGGATTCGAAGCACCGGCCGCAGCCATCACAGCAGCCACCTCGTCCTCACTCACCCCCGCCAACACCTCAATCACCCTTCGAGTGCCTCGCCCACCTCAGTGCGCGTGACCACTCGAAGCCGGCGTCGGACCAGCGTTCTTGACCGTCAGAGGCAGCAACTTCTTGCCGGTCGGGCCGATCTGGATGGCCGTGTCCATCTGTGGGCGGGTAACTACGTACAACCACCTGGCCAAGGCACGGCGTCAGCCGTTGCCGCTACAAGCGAAGCCGCCGGCTCCAGACCTTGTCGTCCCGAACCATCAATTGGGGGCGTTGCGGGCTGGAGGGCTGTCCACTCGGCCACTGAGCGTGGTCGACGGCTGGCGGTGGGCGCGCGGTTATTGTGAACCTCTTCGCGTGCCTGGCGGACGCGGTCTGCCGAGTGGGGTGTCTAGCGCAAGATCCGGAAAGTCACTACCATGCGCACGATCCGGCCACAGCCGGGTCGCTCAGGCGATCTTCCCTGGAAGAGCGGGAGCGCATTCAGCTGCGAGACCCCCGTTCACCTATTGGAGGGAATGGTGTCGCAGTCCCGTAAGGTCTCAAGTCGCCCCACTGGCTGGTTTCCGTCGGCCACCCACTACAGTGCGTGGCCGATCCGGTTGAGCACCGTTGATCCCTCAGAGGGAAGTAGTTCACGCCGCGGCAGGGAGATCTAGTGAAAGACGTCGGGTCGGTGCGTACTGCCGTATTCCGGGAAGATGAGTCCGATTCCGGCGCCTTCCAGGCCAGCGCGAGCATCGTGCAGGCGGGCTTCTACTGCTGGGAGATCGCCACAGGCGAGGTGAGCTGCGATCCGCTCACCCTCGCGCTGCACGGCATGCCCGAGAACGGCCCGTCGGACATCTCGAGCTTCCTGGCCGCCGTGCACGAGGCCGATCTGGCCGATGTGCGCGATGCCCTGGGTCTGATAGCGGAATCCTGCGGCAACTACCAGATCGAGTACCGCGTCACCTCCAACGACGGCCGGCACAGGTCCCTGGAAGCCCGGGGCCGCGTCCTGCCCGGCGCTGACGGGCTGCCGGCCCGCATGGTCGGAGTGGTCATGGACACCACAGCCGTCCATGAACGCCACGAGGCGGAGAAGCGGCGGTTGTACGAGCGCGCCACCCGTGACCGCTGGATGCGGGAGCTGACTTCGGCTCTGGCCGCCGCGGTGACGGTCAACGACATCATGACCGCCGCACAAGCAGGATTGCGTACCTTCGGAGCGGACGCACTGGCGGTGATCGCCCCGGAAGGGAACCGGTTGACCGTCGTCGCCTCGTGCGCCGACGACGAGCAGAATGAGGACTCCCTTCGAGTCCTCGACGCCACGGCCCGCACACTCGTGGAGGAGTCACTCGACCGGAGGGCGCCCGTTCTCGTCGGCTCCGCGGACGCACTGATCACCGGTCATCCGCACCTGGCACCGCTCGCCCAGTCGGCCCCGCAGGCGTGGGCGGCAGTGCCACTCACGGACTCGCGCGGCCGCGCCAGCTCCTGCCTCGTCAGTTTCCCTGAGCCGCAGGAATTTCTGACCGAGGAGCGGGCCCTCCTGGTCGCCGCCATGGGCATGCTCGCCCAGTCACTGGAGCGAGCCGGCATGTACGAGTCGGAACATGCACTCGCCACCGAGCTCCAGCGTGGCATGCTGCCGCGTGGGCCGCTCACCGTGCCGGGTGTGACCATCGCCGCCCGCTACCAGGCTGCCACCTCCGGCATGTGGATCGGTGGCGACTGGTACGACGCCATCAGCCTGCCCGACGGTGGCGTGGCTCTGGTCATAGGAGATGTGCAGGGACACAGCGTTCACGCCGCGTCTCTCATGGGGCGGCTGCGTACCGCCGTGCATGCCTACGCGAACGAAGGGCACCCGCCCGCGGCCGTCCTGGAACGAACCAACCGCCTCCTGGCCGAGCTGAACACCGACCCGGACATGGCCCTGTTCGCCACATGCTGCTACATAGCACTCAACCCCTTCGACGGAACGCTCCGGGTGTGCCGGGCTGGTCACCCGGCCCCAGCGCTGATCACGCCCCGCAAGCCGCCGCGCCTCCTGGAGGTCCCTGGCGGCCTCCCTCTGGGAATCGACCGGGAGCAGCGGTACCCCACCACCCGCCTTCGCATCGCTCCGGGCAGCGTGCTCGCGCTGACCACCGACGGCCTGCTCGAGGCCGTGAACAAGGACATCGACCAGGGCACCGAGAGGTTTCTCCGAGGTCTGCGAGGCGCTCCCACGGCGGACCTGGAGACCGTTGTCGACGACCTCCTCGACGGTACGCAGAAGGCTCACGGCCTGGGCGACGACGTCGCTCTGCTCCTGGCTCGTCTGAACCGGCCCGGCCACCGCAGCTGACCCGGTCCTGACCCTGCCTGTTCACAACAGGCCTGGGTCGCCGAGCACTTGTATCAGCGGCCAACCGAATTCGCCCGCGCCATGGTGCTGCCCGAGCAAGGCAACGAGCACCAAAGAAACGAGACCTCTGTCGAACGCCGTCAACAGGCAGGGTAATTTACGTCGGTGGCTGGGACTGCCTGGTCATGCTCCATGCGGGCCTTGAGCATGCCGCATCGGCAATGTCGCTGGATGTCGCGAATGGCAGAGAATTACCGAGAAGCGAGCTGACGTATGGACAATTTCCGGATTCCGGACCTCTACATACCCGTACCGGCAGCGCTCAATCCGGAACTACAGGCAGCCACGACGGACGTTGAGGCGTGGCTGGACGAGTTCGGTCTGGTGCCCACCGAGGAGGCACGGCGGCACGTGCACCGCACCCGCGTGGACCGGCTCACTGCGTGGCTGTGCCCGAACGCCTCGCGGGAGGCGCTGACGCTGATCACCCAGTGGAACGCATGGCTGTTCCAGCTGGACGACCAGTTCGACGACGACCCGGTGCGCGGTTACCAGCCCGAGCGGTGGCGGGAGGCGTTCGGGCCACTGTTCGCCGTCTTCGACGGAACCGTCGTGGCCGGGCGACTGGCGCGCTCCCTGGCCGATCTGTGGCGCCGTACGACGGCTGTCCGTTCTTCCACATGGCAGCGACGATTCATCCCGCACCTATTGTGGTATTTCGACAGCTACCGGGCCGATATGATCCATCGGGAGGAAGGGCGCGTACCCGGCCTGCAGCAATATCTCGCCCACCGCCGCGCCTCGTTCGCGTTCGACGCCGTTCTGGACCTGATGGAAATCGGTACCGGTGTCGACCTATCCGACCAACTGCATGCGAACCCGGCCTTCGCGGACATGCGAGAGGCGGTGATCTACGCGAATGCCTGCATCAATGATCTCTACTCGCTACCCAAAGAACTCGCGCATGACTATGCGTTCAACGCCGTCACGGTGATCTGCCATCATCACCGGTGCAGCCTCCAGGAGGCGGTGGAGCGAGTGGCCGTGATGCAGGCCGGATACGTCCAGCGCATCCTCGATCTCGAACAGGTCCTGCCCGAACGGCTGCGTTCCGGCCTCGTCGACGACGTCGTCGACGAGGCACTGCGCTGCGTCAGGGACTTCCACGCGCTCACCGCCGGGAACGTCGCTTGGTCGAAGGAGACCGGGCGGTATGCCGAGATAGAGGCCAAACCGACCTACCTGGCGGACTTGTTCATTCCGTAGGACCCTACGGTCACCCTGTGGCCGCTCCACAGGGCGCGCAGGGCGCGCCGCGCTGAGGCATCGGCCGGTGGAAAGATTTCCGCGCACGCCTCTTGACCACGGATACCTACCGGTCAGTACGCTCACGCCACCCTCGATGACACCGGTGCCCTCTCCCCCCGTGCGGCCACGCGAACCGGCGCCTCGGCTTGCCGCCGCACGCCTGTAGGCATAGCTCCCGCGACCCGGGAAACGCCCCAGCGCCGTCCTTCGTCAGAACGCGCCGTCGAGCGCTGTCCCGAACCCCACCCGGGAGTCCGTCGTGAACAAATCCCTTGCCAGCACAGCCGTCGCCGCAGCCGGCGCCCTTCTCGCCGTACAGTCCGCCCTTCCCGCCCAGGCGTCAAGCAGCTCCAGCTTCGACTCGACCAGCAATCCCGTCCTGTTCGTGCATGGTTACACCGGTGACGGCAGCAACTGGAACACCATGGCAGACCGCTTCAGAACCGACGGCTGGCCGTCCACCTACCTCGACCAGTGGTCCTACGACTGGCGGCAGTCGAATGCCACGACCGCCCAGCAGCTGTCCACCGAGGTCGACCGGCTCCTCACGGCCACCGGCGCCACCAAGGTCGACATCGTCAGCCACTCCATGGGAGGGCTCTCCTCGCGCTACTACCTCAAGAACCTCGGCGGGACCTCCAAGGTCGACGCCTGGGTGTCACTGGGCGGACCGAACCACGGCACCGACAGCGCCAATAGCTGCTTCGACACCTCCTGCACCGAGATGCGTATCGGCTCCAGCTTCCTCGGCTCTCTCAACTCCGGCGACGAGACACCGGGCTCACCCCGTTACGCCACCTGGTGGTCGCCCTGCGACACGGTGATCAACCCCGACAGCTCCGTCTCCCTGTCCGGCGCCGCCAACACCAAGACCGCCTGCCTCAGCCACACGGGCCTGCTCACCGACGCGACGGTCTACGCCCAGACCCGGGACGTGATCAACAACTGACCGCTCCCCACCAGCTGGCAGGGGCCGCTCGCCGCGGCCCCTGTCACCGTCTCCAGCCCGGCCACAACAGTCCACCCGCGCCACGGTGACCGTGAACAGCTCGCGGTCTTCACCCAAGGGCTCGCAGCCATCCCCGAGGTGATCCAGGCGGAGCGACTGTTGGGCACCCCCAACTACCTGCTGCGCGTGGTGACCGCAGATCTTCTGGCTGACAAGCCTGCAGCGGGTGGTCACGGCGATCCGCCGGACCTCGGACGCTCGGGCAGCGACGCTTGGTTGACCACCGCGAAGATCGTGGCGCCGTCCTCACGGGAGATTGCCGGCCGAATGATCGCGCGAGCGCCGTGGTACTCGACCGTCGGCCGCGGCGCTGCTCTGCGGCGTGCCGGAGACGCGGCAGGGCCCGTCGTGCGTTGCGGATCGTGACTGGAGTGGGTCGGCCACCTTGCCAAACCGCCAATCAGTGCCGCGCCCCCTCCCGAAGAAGAAGGGGCTCAGCCGACCACAAAAAGCACGCTCAGACCCACTCCACCTCGGAGACGATCTGCGGGGCCTCTCCAGGAACCGGCAGTGGCGTCCGGGAGCGCGCCGCCAGCACCAGAGGGCGAGGGCGCGGACGCGGAACGGCGAACTCGGACAGCGCCGCAGCCACCTCGTCCTCACTCACCCCCGCCAACACCTCAGTCACCCGATCGAGTGCCTCGCCCACCTCAGTGCGCGTGACCACTCGAAGCCGGCGTCGGACCAGCGTTCTTGACCGTCAGAGGCAGCAACTTCTTGCCGGTCGGGCCGATCTGGATGGCCGTGTCCATCTGCGGACATGCAGCCACTCACAGCGGCACCGAGTGGAGAGGTTCTCGCAGTGCTCGCTGTTCTCGGTCACGTTAGGTGGAGGCCCCGCCTGAAGCCTGCCACTCCGCAACCGGGCCGCACTCGCGTCAACATGCCATCCATGAATAGCTCGCGTGAGTGACTGCGGTTTGCGTCGCGTTGACGATCTACCGGGCGCCACCAGTCCGGCTTGAGTAGGCAACCTCTTACACAAACCTGACTCTTTTCGGGCAAATAGTCCGGTCGTCCTCCTCGCTCGTAAGCGAACGAGTCGTCCTGTTTGGGGAGCGTTCCCGTGCACGCCTTCCCAGCGGAAAGGAGTCGGAAGCATGGCCGACTGGAAGCAGATCAGCGGCGCACTGGTGCGCATCGCGGCGGGGTCCCGGACCAACGTCTGGGGGGTCAACGCCGCCGGGAACATCTACCGCTACACGAACAACGACGCCAGCCCCTGGGTACA
>NZ_JBSHAY010000021.1:36970-163797 GCF_053611725.1 Streptomyces sp. NPDC054783
GTACAGATCCCCGGAGCACTCACCGACATCGGCGCCGGCGCCGACGGCACCGTCTGGGGCGTCAACTCAGCCGGCAACATCTACCGCTACACCGGCGACCAGGACACCGGCCACTGGAAGCAGATCAGCGGCGCACTCAAGGCGATCGCAGCCGGCTCCCGCACCACGGTATGGGGCACGAACGCGGGCGGGAACATCTACCGCTACACGAACAACGACGCCAGCCCCTGGGTACAGATCCCCGGAGCACTCACCGACATCGGCGCCGGCGCCGACGGCACCGTCTGGGGCGTCAACTCAGCCGGCAACATCTACCGCTACACCGGCGACATCCCCGGCTGACCCGTTCGCCGACGAAGAGATCCATGCGCCGCGCCACGCCCCACCGGCACCGCGGCGCACCCCTCTCCCTGACCGGAGGATCAGACTCAGACCCACTCCACCTCGGAGACGATCTGCGGGACATCTCCAGGGCCCGGCAGCGGCGTTCTGAACACGACCGGCGGCGCCGGCGGGCGAGGACGTGGCGCACCGGCCGCAGCCAGCGCAGCGGCCACCGCGTCCTCGCTCACCCCCGCCAACGCCTCAACCACCCGGTCGAGCGCCTCGCTCACGTCAGTGCTCGTGACCGCTCGAAGCAGGCGCCTGACCAGCGTTCTTGACCGTCAACGGAAGCAACTTCTTGCCGGTCGGGCCGATCTGGATGGCCGTGTCCATCTGTGGGCAGACGCCGCAGTCGAAGCACGGGGTCCAGCGGCAGTCCTCGACCTCCGTCTCGTCGAGGGCGTCCTGCCAGTCCTCCCAGAGCCAGTCCTTGTCCAGGCCGGAGTCGAGGTGGTCCCAGGGGAGGACCTCCTCATAGGTGCGCTCACGGGTGGTGTACCAGTCGACGTCGACGCCGTAGGGCGCGAGCGCCTTGTCGGCGCAGGCCATCCAGCGGTCGTAGGAGAAGTGCTCGCGCCAGCCGTCGAAGCGGCCACCGTCGTCGTACACCGCGCGGATGACCGCGCCGATGCGGCGGTCGCCGCGGGACAGGAGGCCCTCGACGATGCCCGGCTTGCCGTCGTGGTAGCGGAAGCCGATGGAGCGGCCGTACTTCTTGTCGCCGCGGATCTTGTCGCGGAGCTTCTCCAGGCGCGCGTCCGTCTCCTCGGCGGACAGCTGCGGGGCCCACTGGAAGGGGGTGTGCGGCTTGGGGACGAAACCGCCGATCGAGACCGTGCAGCGGATGTCGTTCGAGCCCGAGACCTCGCGGCCCTTCCGGATGACGTGCGTCGCCATGTCGGCGATCTGCAGGACGTCGTCGTCGGTCTCCGTCGGCAGGCCGCACATGAAGTACAGCTTCACCTGGCGCCAGCCGTTGCCGTAGGCCGTGGCCACCGTACGGATCAGGTCGTCCTCCGAGACCATCTTGTTGATGACCCTGCGGATGCGCTCCGAGCCGCCCTCCGGGGCGAAGGTGAGGCCCGACCTGCGGCCGTTGCGGGTCAGCTCGTTCGCCAGGTCGATGTTGAAGGCGTCGACACGGGTGGAGGGGAGCGAGAGGCCGATCTTGTCTTCCTCGTAGCGGTCGGCCAGGCCCTTGGCGATGTCGCCGATCTCCGAGTGGTCCGCGGAGGACAGGGAGAGGAGGCCCACCTCCTCGAAGCCCGTTGCCTTCAGGCCCTTGTCGACCATTTCGCCGATGCCCGTGATCGAGCGCTCGCGGACCGGGCGGGTGATCATGCCGGCCTGGCAGAAGCGGCAGCCGCGGGTGCAGCCGCGGAAGATCTCCACCGACATGCGCTCGTGGACCGTCTCGGCCAGGGGCACGAGGGGCTGCTTGGGGTACGGCCATTCGTCGAGGTCCATGACCGTGTGCTTGGACACGCGCCACGGGACACCGCTCTTGTTCGGGACCACGCGGCCGATACGGCCGTCCGGCAGGTACTCGACGTCGTAGAACGCCGGGATGTACACCCCGCCCGTCTTCGCCAGGCGGAACAGGACCTCCTCGCGGCCGCCGGGGCGGCCCTCGGCCTTCCACTCGCGGATGATCCGGGTCATGTCGAGCACGGCCTGCTCGCCGTCGCCGATGACCGCCGCGTCGATGAAGCCGGCGATCGGCTCGGGGTTGAAGGCGGCGTGGCCGCCGGCCAGGACGATCGGGTCGCCGTCCGTGCGGTCCTTGGACTCCAGGGGGATTCCGGCGAGGTCCAGGGCGGTGAGCATGTTGGTGTAGCCCAGCTCCGTGGAGAAGCTGAGGCCGAACACGTCGAAGGCCTTCACCGGGCGGTGGGTGTCCACCGTGAACTGCGGGACGCCGTGCTCACGCATCAGCGCCTCCAGGTCCGGCCACACGCTGTAGGTGCGCTCGGCGAGGACGCCCTCCCGCTCGTTGAGGACCTCGTAGAGGATCTGGACGCCCTGGTTGGGCAGGCCGACCTCGTACGCGTCCGGGTACATGAGCGCCCAGCGGACGTCGCACTCGTCCCAGTCCTTGACGGTGGAGTTGAGCTCTCCACCGACGTACTGGATGGGCTTCTGCACATGCGGGAGCAGTGCTTCGAGCTGCGGGAACACCGACTCGGCGGCTTCGGCAGGCATCTCGCGAACCTTCGTGAGCTGACAGGGGTGACCATCAAGCGTAACCCGGCCGGGGCCCTCCCCCGTACGCTCAGCCGGTCGCCCCGGACCTGATCTCCTTCCACACCTCCGGCAGCTCCGCCTCCGCCCGTGCCGCCCGGGCCTCCTCGCGCCCGTACAGCACCCCGTATGTGAAGGTGCTCTCCCCCGCCGCGTGGGCCACCGCGGACAGCTCGCGCAGGGTCAGGCGGGTCATGACGCTGTCCTGGTGGTCGCCGAGGAGGGTGGTCAGGGACTTCATGGCCTTGGTGAGGGAGCCGGCCGGTTTTCCGAGGGCCGGTGTGGCCGCCTCGGCCGCGTAGCGGGTGCGCTTGGCCTTCTTGCGGGCCTCGTGCACGGCGACGTCGCGTTCCTCGCCCCGCGGGACGCCGATGGCCCGCTCGACCAGGGCGGACAGGGCCGCCAGGTCCTTGTCCATGGCCTTGGTGAGCACCTTTTCCGGCTTCTTCCCGGCGGCCTTGCGCAGCGGCGGGTCGGCGAGGAGCGCGTCCAGGGTGTCCAGCAGGGTCAGATAGCGGCGGGAGTCCAGCACGCCGGTCAGATGGGCCTGTGCACCGCCGCCGCGGGCCTCGGCCCAGGAGGCGAGGCGTTCGGGGGCCGGGCCGACGACGAGGTCGGGCGGGAGGGCGTCCAGGGCGACCGTCAGGCGTTCGGCCATCACCTCCTGGTCGCGGTCCACGCCCAGCTCGCCCGCGAGCCACTTCAGCTCGACCGCGACGGCGTCGGTGACGGTGCGGTCGAGGACGGAACGGAAGCTGCGCAGGGTGCTGCGGGCGCGGCGGGTGGCGACCCGCATACGGTGCACGGAGTCGGGCACGTCCCGGCGGACGGCGGGGTCGAGCTCGACGAGTACGTCCCGCTGGGCGCGCAGATAGGCCAGCACGTGGTCGCCGGCCGTCACCGGCGGTGCGGGCTTGCCCTTTCCACGGCGCCGTCCCCCTGTCTGTTTCAGGGCCCGGGCGAGCTTCGACGGTGACTTCGAGGGGCGCATGCCCGCCCGGCGCAGTCGTTTGTCGACCAGGTCCAGGAAGGCCGGGTCGCCGTCGTCGGCCAGTTCCACCTCGATCTCGGTCCACTGGGCGGTCCCGCCCGTCTCCCCGATCCGTTCGGCGGTCACGGCGTCGACGCTCGCCTCGGCCAGCAGGGTGCCGTCGGCGTCGACCAGGTGGCGCACGTCCCGGGCGGAGCGCAGCCGGACCAGCGGGACCAGCTCGGCGTCCCGGATCCGGGAACGGACCAGGGCGGCGATCTCGTCCGGGACGGTGTCGGAGAGCGGGGCCCGGATCTCGTCCCGTACGCCCGGTTCGACCGGGAACTTCAGATGCCAGCCGGCGTCCGAGCCTCCGGTGCGGCGACGCAGGGTGAGGGCGGCGGCGGCCAGGCGCTCGTCGGCGGTGTCGTAGTAGGTGGCGTCGAGCTCCACCAGGCCCTTGTCGAGGACGGCCGCCACTCCGCCGACGCCGGTCAGGTCGGGCAGCCCGCTGTCGTCGGACTCGTACTTGCGCTCGATCTCGCGTTTCGCATCCGCCATGGATCGAATCTAGTTGTCCGCGAGGTGGTACGGCAGGGGCAGTGCCGGGTGAATGGCCGGAAAACTCCCGTCATCCACCCGGTGAACGGCGCGCCGGGCGGCCCCCGCCGACCACCGGAGGCCTACGCCGACATGGGTCTTTGGACCTTGATCGACTGCAGCAGCCCCACGGCCACCCAGACCGCGAACATCGACGAGCCGCCGTACGACACGAACGGCAGCGGCAGACCGGTGACCGGCATGATGCCGAGGGTCATGCCGATGTTCTCGAAGGCCTGGAAGGCGAACCAGGCGACGATCCCGGCGGCCACGATCGTCCCGTACAGCTCGGTGGAGTCGCGGGCGATGCGGCAGGCCCGCCACAGCACCACGCCGAGCAGGAAGATGATGAAGCCGGCGCCGACGAAGCCCAGTTCCTCCCCCGCGACCGTGAAGACGAAGTCCGTCTGCTGCTCGGGCACGAACTGGCCGGTGGTCTGCGAGCCGTGGAAGAGTCCGGCTCCGGTCAGGCCGCCGGAGCCGATGGCGATACGGGCCTGGTTGGTGTTGTAGCCGACGCCCGCCGGGTCCAGGCCCGGGTTGGCGAACGCGGCGAAGCGGTTGATCTGGTACTGGTCCAGGATGTGCAGCTGCCAGATGGCGATGCACCCGATCACACCGGTGATGAGCAGGCCGAAGACCCAGCGGTTGGAGGCGCCGGAGGCGAGCAGCACGCCCAGGATGATGGCCACCATGGCGAGCACCGAGCCGAGGTCCGGCATGAGCAGCAGGATCAGGCACGGTACGGCCGCGAGGCCCAGGGACTGCGCCACCGTCCGGTGGTCCGGGTAGGGCTTGTCGCCCGCGTCCACCCGGGTCGCGAGCATCATCGCCATGCCCAGGATGATCGTCACCTTGAGGAACTCGGCGGGCTGGAGCGAGAAGCCGCCGATGACGAGCCAGTTGCGCTGGCCGTTGATGGTGGCGCCGAGCGGGGTGAGGACCACCAGGGCCAGCAGGACCGACAGGCCGTAGAGGATCGGCACGGCGTTGCGCAGGGCGCGGTGGCCCAGCCAGAGCGTGGCGAGCGTCAGGGCGAACCCGATGCCGAGGTTCATCAGGTGGCGTTCCAGGAAGAAGTACGGGTCGCCCTGGTTGATCTCGGTGCGGTTGCGGGTCGCCGAGAACACCAGCGCGGACCCGATCAGGGACAGCGCCATGGCGGCCAGCAGTATCGGCCAGTCGAGCCTGCGGGCCAGCGAGTCGCGGGCGAAGATCCTGGTCCAGCCGGCCCGCTCGGGGCCGTACCCGGAGACGGAGAAGCTGTTCGCGCCGGTCATGAGGGCATCCTCCGGCTTCCCCGCCCGGGGATCCTGCGTGGTCGCCTGCGGGTGTTGCGGTTGCCCGTGGTGGGCGAGGGCGAGGTGGCGGGCTGCTGGTCGCTGCCGTTGCTGGGGTTGTTCTGCTGGGAGGCCTCGGCGTCCTTCGCCGGGTCGCCGGCGACCTTCGGGGCCTCGATCGTGCCGTCGTTGCGGACCTTCGGCAGGCCCTTCTGCGGCTCGGGCAGCAGCGCCTTCTTGGTGTCGATGGAGCCGTCGCCATGGACGCCGTAGAGCGCGCTGTAGATGTTGCGCACGGCCTCACCGGCGGAACCGGAACCCGTACCGGCCTGGGAGATCGTCATGATCACCGAGTAGTCCTTGGAGTACGTGGCCAGCCAGCCGGTGGTCTGCTTGCCGTAGACCTCGGCGGTACCGGTCTTGCCGTGCAGCGTGATCTTGTCCTGCGGCCAGCCGTTGAACTTCCACGCGGCCGTACCGCGGGTGATGACGCCCGCGAACGCGTCGTCCATGCCCTTGAGAGTGGCCTGGCTGACCGGGAGCTTGCGCTCCGCCTTGGGCATGATCTCCTGGACGGTCTTGCCGTCGGCGCCGATGATCGCCTTGCCGATGGTCGGGGCGTACTCGGTGCCGCCGTTGGCGACGGCGCCGTAGATCATGGCCTCCTGGATCGGCGTGACGAGGGTGTCGCCCTGGCCGATGGAGTAGTTGATCTCGTCACCCTCGCGCATCTTGTTGCCTTCGAGGCAGTTCTCGTAGGCGATCCTCTCGACGTAGGAGCCGTCCTTCTTGCCGGACTTGCACCAGGCGTCCTTGTTGGCCTTCCAGTAGTCGAGCTTCCACTGGCGGTCGGGGACGCGGCCGGCGACCTCGTTGGGCAGGTCGATGCCGGTCTCCTTGCCGAGGCCGAACTGGTGGGCGGTCTTGAAGAACCAGTCCTTCGGCTGGCCCTTCTTGGGGTTGATGCCGCCGTCCTTCTTCCACTCGTTGTCGCCGAGGCCGTAGAAGACGGTGTCGCAGGAGACCTCCAGGGCGCGCCCCAGGGAGATGTCGCCGAAGTTCTCGCCCTCGAAGTTCTTGAAGACCTGGCCGCCGACGGAGTAGGAGCTGGTGCAGGGGTAGCCGCCGTCCCAGGCGTAGCCGGCCTGGACCGCGGCGGCCGTGGAGACCACCTTGAACGTCGAACCGGGGGCCGCCTGACCCTGTATGGCCCTGTTGAGCAGCGGGTAGTCGGAGTCCTTGCCGGTGAGGGCCTTGTAGTCCTTGGCGGAGATGCCGCCCACCCAGACGTTCGGGTCGTAGGTCGGGGCCGAGGCCATCGCGACGATCCGGCCGGTCTTGGCCTCCATGACGACGACGGCGCCGGAGTCGGCCTTGTAGTTCTCCTGGGTGATCTTGTCGTACTGCTGGCGGGCGGCCTTCATCGCCTTGTCCAGTTCGTACTCCGCGACGCGCTGGACCCGGGAGTCGATGCTGGTGACCAGGTTCGAGCCGGGCTCGGCGGAGTCCGACCTGGCCTTGCCGATGACCCGGCCGAGGTTGTCCACCTCGTAGCGGGTGACGCCGGCCTTGCCGCGCAGTTCCTTGTCGTACTCCCGCTCCAGGCCGGAGCGGCCGACCATGTCGGAGCGCAGATAGGGCGAGTCGGTGTCCTTGGCCTGCTGGATCTCGGCGTCGGTGACGGGCGAGAGATAGCCGAGGACCTGCGCGGTGTTGGAGTTGCCCGGGCCCGGGTAGCGGCGTACGGCCTCGGGCTCGGCGGTGATGCCGGGGAAGTCCTCGGCGCGCTCGCGGATCTGCAGGGCCTGCTTGGGCGTCGCCTTGTCGGTGATCGGGATCGGCTGGTACGGCGAGCCGTTCCAGCACGGTTTGGGGGTCTTGGCGTCGCACAGCCGGACCTTCTGGATGACGTCCGCGGGCTTCTCACCGAGGACGCCGGCCAGTTTGGTGAGGACCGCCTTGCCGTCGTCCTTCTGCTTGAGCAGGTCGGTGCGGGAGGCGGAGACGACCAGGCGGGTCTCGTTGTCCGCGAGGGGCACCCCGCGGGCGTCCAGGATGTCGCCCCGCACTGCGGGGTCGACGACCTGCTGGACGTGGTTGCCGGACGCCTCCTTCTGGTACTGGGCGCCCTCGCGGATCTGCAGGTACCAGAGCCGGCCGCCGAGCGTGCCGAGCAGGGAGAGGACGAGGATCTGGATCACGACGAGCCGGATCTGGACCCGTGGGGTCCGACCGGTCTCGGGGATGTTGGTCACTGCGGTTGCCTCCCCCTCTCAGTGCGCATGTGCGAGATCGCGTACGAATGATGAACGGCCAGTCTGTGAACCCGCGTTCCACGAAAGCTGACCCGTTGGAGTGAACTCCGCGGGTTCCTCGACCGCCTGACTCGCGCTCACAGCCGCTTGACCCCCTTGATCCGGCCGACCCGCGTGGAGCGGGTGCGGGCCTTGGCCTTCAGCGCGCCGAAGCCGCCGCGCTGGCTGCCGATGCGCAGGCCGGTGCCGGAGGAGAGCCAGCCGGTGGAGATGTCACCGGCCTTGGCGGCGGGGCCGGACTCGGTCAGCGGATCGTTGTCCGCGCGGCGGGCCAGCCACATGATGCCCGGGACCACGAACGGGGCGAGCAGCAGGTCGTACAGGGCCGCCGAGAACAGCAGCCCGGGCAGGCCGACATGGCGGGCCGCGGTGTCGCCGACGAGCGCGCCGACGCCCGCGTACAGCAGCGTGGAGCCGATGGCGGCGGCGACCACGACGGCCATCGGGCCGGTCGCCGACTTCAGGCGGCCGTTCTCCGGCCTGATGAGCCCGGCGAAGTATCCGGTGACGCACAGCACGAGGGCGTAGCGGCCGGCCGCGTGGTCGGCGGGCGGGGCCAGGTCGGCGAGCAGGCCGGCGCCGAAGCCGACGAGCGCGCCGCCCACATGGCCGTACACCATGGCGAGGCCGAGGACGGTGAGCAGCAGCAGGTCCGGGACGGCGCCCGGCAGATGCAGGCGG
This sequence comes from Streptomyces sp. NPDC054783, assembly GCF_053611725.1. Lineage (NCBI taxonomy): Bacteria > Bacillati > Actinomycetota > Actinomycetes > Kitasatosporales > Streptomycetaceae > Streptomyces > Streptomyces sp. NPDC054783. The sequence goes on from NZ_JBSHAY010000021.1 coordinate 45,442, forward strand.
GCGAGGACGCTCACCTGGATCACCAGGGCCACGACGACCAGCGCGCTGGAGAGCAGGATCCGGTTGGGGCGCATGGAAAGTCAGCTCCTACTGCTGCTGGCCGGTCGTGTTGTTCGCGTTGGCCGAGGGGGTCACCGTGACGGTCACCGTCGGCGTCGGTACGGGCTTGGGTTTGGTCGGCAGGACCTCGTCGCGCGGGTCCTTCTTCGGGGCCTGGACGACCACGCCGACGATGTCGAGCTTGGTGAAGCCGACGTACGGGGTGACGTAGATCGTGCGGGTGAGGCCGCCGTTGGAGGGGTCGACGCGGGAGACCACGCCGACCGGCACGCCGGGCACGAACGGCCGGTCGGCCTCCGAGCCGAAGGTGACGAGCCGGTCGCCCTTCTTCACCTCCGCCTTGCCGTTGAGCAGTTCCACGCGCAGCGGGCGGTCGCCCTGCCCGGAGGCGAAGCCGAGTTCGTCGCTGCCCTCCAGGCGGGTGCCGACGGTGAAGTCGGGGTCGTTGGCGAGCAGCACGGTGGAGGTGTCCGGGCCGACGGTGGTGACGCGGCCGACCAGGCCGTCGCCGTTGAGTACGGTCATGTCGCGCTTGATGCCGTCGTTGGCGCCGGCGTCGATGGTGATGGTCCAGGAGAAGCCCTGAGCCGCTCCTATGGCGATGACCTGGGCGCCCTTGATGCCGTACTGGCCCTCGCCGGCGATCTTCAGCATCTTGTCGAGCTGGTTCAGCCTGCTGCGGTTGCGGTCGTCGCTGCCGAGTTTCGCCTTGAGGGCCGCGTTCTCCTTCTCCAGCAGGGCGAGCCGGTCGTGCCGGTTGCCGGAGTCCCGGATCGCGGAGACGGCGTTGCTGACCGGATTCACCGCCGAGGAAAGGCCGTTCTCGACGGGGCCGAACACCGCGGCCGCGGCCTGCCGGGCACCGTCGACCGGGGAGTTCCGGCCCCCGCGGATGTCGACCGTGATCAGCGCGAACGCGATGGCGATCAGCAGGACCAGGAGCAGCCGGCTCTCTTTCGTGTCCCTCACGTGCGGCGGCCGTGCCCTTCCTCAATAGGAATTCGGGAGCCCCTTTGCGGTGCGATGCGCGAAACGCAAACCCGAGGGGCCCATTTGGGGGAGCTTATGCCTCTATATCAACGATCCGCCGCACGAGAGGAGAACGTCTCGTACGGCGGAATCGAAGAGTTTCGTCATCTGCGCGGCTGGGCGTCCAGGACCTGCTGCAGCGCCTCGAACTCCTCGACGCACTTGCCGGAACCGAGCGCCACGCTGTCCAGCGGGTCCTCGGCGATGTGGATCGGCATGCCGGTCTCCCGGCGCAGCCGCTCGTCGAGCCCGCGCAACAGGGCTCCGCCGCCGGTCAGAACGATTCCTCGGTCCATGATGTCACCGGACAGTTCCGGCGGGCACTTGTCGAGGGTCGTCTTGACCGCGTCGACGATCGCGTTGACCGGCTCCTCGATCGCCTTGCGGACCTCGGCGGCCGAGATGACGACGGTCTTCGGCAGCCCGGACACCAGGTCCCGGCCACGGACTTCGGTGTGCTCGTCGGCGTCGAGGTCGTACGCCGAACCGATCGTGATCTTGATCTGTTCGGCCGTGCGCTCACCCAGCAGAAGGCTGTACTCCTTCTTGATGTACTGGATGATCGCGTTGTCCAGCTCGTCGCCCGCGACCCGGATGGACTGGGCGGTGACGATGCCGCCGAGCGAGATGACCGCGACCTCCGTGGTGCCGCCGCCGATGTCCACCACCATGTTGCCCGTGGCCTCGTGGACCGGCAGGCCGGAGCCGATGGCGGCCGCCATGGGCTCCTCGATGATGTGCACCTGGCGCGCACCCGCCTGGGAGGACGCCTCGATCACCGCGCGGCGCTCGACGCCCGTGATGCCCGAGGGCACACAGACGACGACCCGCGGCCGGGCGAGATACCGCCGCTTGTGGATCTTCAGGATGAAGTAGCGGAGCATCCGCTCGGTGATCTCGAAGTCGGCGATCACGCCGTCCTTCAGCGGGCGGACGGCCACGATGTTGCCCGGCGTCCGGCCGATCATCTTCTTCGCTTCGGCACCGACCGCGAGAATCCCACCCGTGTTGGTGTTGATCGCGACGACGGACGGCTCGTTGAGTACGATCCCGCGACCCCTGACGTACACCAGCGTGTTGGCGGTCCCGAGGTCGACAGCCATGTCACGGCCGATGAACGACATTGAGTTCCCCATCCGGATTCATCTGGCCTTCCCGAACTTTTGAGGGCATATCAGGTCGGCGAGGCGGGTGCTGTGACGTGAAGGCCTCCATCGTAAACGCGCCTGCACGAACACTGCGCGAGGGTCTCCGCCATTGTCACCAGATGGCGGCCCGCCCCGCTTGTGGAGACGGTCCAACGGAGGCACGCGTTCCCCCGAACGGCAATGCATATGCCAAGGGACGGCCGGAAATGTACGGCCGCCCCTGGTCATGCGCCACCGGACCGAGCTGACGCCCCCTCAGGAAATTTGATGAAAACTCTGCTCGCGGCCGACCGCGCGGCTCAGGCGCGGCCCGGGAAGAAGATCTTCACCTCGCGCTCGGCGGACTCCTCGGAGTCGGAGGCGTGGATCAGGTTCTCGCGGACGATCACACCGAAGTCGCCGCGGATGGAGCCCGGCGCGGCCGCGATCGGGTCGGTCGGACCGGCGAGCGCGCGCACACCCTCGATGACCCGCTCGCCCTCGACGATCAGCACGACGACCGGGCCGGAGGACATGAACTCGACCAGCGGCTCGTAGAACGGCTTGCCGACGTGCTCGGCGTAGTGCTGCTCCAGCGTGGCACGGTCCAGGGTGCGCAGCTCCAGCGCGGTGATCTGCCAGCCGGCCTTGCGCTCGATACGGCTGATGATCTCGCCGGTCAGGCCGCGACGGACGGCGTCGGGCTTGAGCAGGACGAGGGTGCGCTGGCTCACGGGAGGACTCCTTCTGACGGTCGTCTGCGGTGGTGGGACGAGGTTACAGGGCGTGCCGGGACGCCCGTTACGCAGCGTCAGGTGTGGACGGGCCGGACTCCGCCTCGGCGGCGAATCTGGCCTTCGCCTCGTCCACCTTTCTGCCGAAATGCACCGACGCCCACCACAGCGCCGCGAACACCGCGCCCATGAAGTACATGGTCGGGACGAAGACGCCGGAGACGATCAGCGCGAGCTGCAGGGCCCAGCCGAGGGCCACCCCGCCGGGCCGGGTCACCATGCCGCACAGCAGCACGCACAGCAGCATGGCGATGCCGCTGACCAGCCACACCGTGGAGACCGACAGGTTCGGGTCCTTCATGGCGACGAGCCCGGCGAAGCCGATGACGAAGAACTCGCCGATCAGTGTCGATGCACAGAGCGTACGCATCTTCGACTCTCAGCCCTTCCCCAGCAGCAGCCGGGCCTCGCCGACGGTGATGACGGAACCGGTGACGAGCACACCGCCGCCCGCGAACTCGCCCTCCTCCTCGGCCAGCGTGATCGCGGCCTCCAGGGCGTCCGGCAGCCGCGGTTCGACCTGCACCCGCTCCTCGCCGAACACCTCGACGGCGAGCGCGGCCAGCTCGTCCGCGTCCATGGCCCGGTGGCTGGAGTTCTGTGTGACGACGACCTCGGCGAAGATCGGCTCGAAGGCCTCCAGCAGCCCCCGCACGTTCTTGTCGCCGCTCGCGCCGACCACGCCGATCAGCCGGCTGAAGTCGAACGCCTCCTGCACCGCCTCGGCGGTCACCCGCGCGCCCGCCGGGTTGTGCGCGGCGTCCAGCACGATGGTCGGGGAGCGCCGTACGACCTCCATGCGGCCCGGCGAGGACACGGCCGCGAAGGCCTTGCGGACGGCGTCGATGTCCAGCGGCTCGGCGCGCTGCGCGCCGACGCCGAAGAACGCCTCGACGGCTGCGAGGGCCACGGCCGCGTTGTGCGCCTGGTGGGCGCCGTGCAGCGGAAGGTACACCTCGGGGTACTCGCCGCCGAGGCCGCGCAGGGTGAGCAGCTGCCCGCCGACGGCGACCTGCCGGGCGACGACCCCGAACTCCAGGCCCTCGCGGGCCACGGTGGCGTCCACCTCGACGGCCTTCTTCAGCAGCACCTGCGCCGCGTCGACGGGCTGCTGGGCCAGGATCACGGTCGCGTCCTGCTTGATGATCCCGCCCTTCTCACCTGCGATCTCCGCGGGCGTCTCGCCGAGGCGGTCGGTGTGGTCCAGGTCGATCGGGGTGATCACGGCGACGTCACCGTCGATGACGTTGGTGGCGTCCCAGGAGCCGCCCATGCCGACCTCGACGACGGCGACGTCCACGGGGGCGTCCGCGAAGGCGGCGTACGCCATGCCGGTGAGGACCTCGAAGAAGGACAGCCGGTACTCCTGCGAGGAGTCGACCATCTCGATGTACGGCTTGATGTCCTGGTACGTCTCGATGAACCGCTCGGCGGAGATCGGGGCGCCGTCCAGGCTGATCCGCTCGGTGATCGACTGCACGTGGGGGCTCGTGTAGCGGCCGGTGCGCAGCTCGAAGGCGCCGAGCAGGGCCTCGATCATGCGGGCGGTGGAGGTCTTGCCGTTGGTGCCCGTGATGTGGATCGAGGGGTACGAGCGCTGGGGCTCGCCTAGCACGTCCATCAGCGCGGAGATGCGGCTGACCGAGGGCTCCAGCTTGGTCTCGCCCCAGCGGGTGGCCAGCTCTGCCTCGACCTCGCGCAGGGCCTTGTCGACCTCCGGGTCCTCGGGCCGCGCGGGTACGTCTGCGTACGCCTGCCCGCCCTGGGTGCGCAGGGTGCGGCTGCCCGCCTCGATCACGGCGAGATCGGGGTCGCGGGTGGTCTCGGCCTCGATGATCTCGTCGAAGCTGTCGAGGGGGTCGGGCTGGTCGGTGCCGTTCGGGTCGCTCACGGGGCCCAGTCTACGGAGCGGCACCGACAAAGGATGCGGTGGCTTGGTGCGCCCATTGATTGGCGCGCCTGTTGAGGGGGTGGCTGGGATGTCGGGCGGGTGCGGGCCGCAGGTCGCTTCTCGCGCAGTTCCCCGCGCCCCTTGAGGGCGCTGAAGGCCCCCGGTGCCTCGAACGCACCGGGGGCCTTCAGTCGCGTAGGACTGCTTACGCCTGCGGCAGCTTCTCCAGCTGGGCCGTGATGCGGGCGATGTCCTCCTCGGCCTTGGACAGGCGCGTGCGGATCTTGTCCACCACCTGGTCCGGGGCCTTCGCGAGGAAGGCCTCGTTGCCGAGCTTGGCCGTGGCCTGCGACTTCTCCTTCTCGGCGGCGGCCAGGTCCTTGGCGAGGCGCTTGCGCTCGGCGGCCACGTCGATCGTGCCGGAGAGGTCGAGCGCGACCTCGGCGCCGGAGACCGGGAGGGTGGCGGTCGCCGTGAAGGAGTCGCCCTCCGGCTGGAGGCGCAGGAGCTGGCGGATGGCGGCCTCGTGCGGGGCGAGGTCCGTACCGTCGAGCGTCAGGCGGGCCGGGACGCGCTGGCCCGGCTGCAGGCCCTGGTCGGCGCGGAAGCGGCGGACCTCGGTGATGACCGACTGGAGGGTCTCGATCTCCCGCTCGGCGCCGGCGTCGCGGAAGCCGCTGTCCTTGGGCCACTCGGCGATGACGACGGACTCGCCGCCGGTGAGAGTGGTCCAGAGGGTCTCGGTCACGAACGGGACCACCGGGTGCAGCAGCTTCAGGGTGACGTCGAGGACCTCGCCCAGGACGCGCTTGCTGACCTCGGCCGGCTCGCCGCCCGCCTGGAAGACCGTCTTGGACAGCTCGACGTACCAGTCGAAGACCTCGTCCCACGCGAAGTGGAAGAGGGTGTCGGACAGCTTGGCGAACTGGAAGTCGTCGTAGTGGGCGTCGACTTCGGCCACGACCGAGTTCAGGCGGGAGAGGATCCAGCGGTCGGTCGCCGACATCTTCGCCGGGTCCGGCAGCTCGCCCTCCACCGTCGCGCCGTTCATCAGGGCGAAACGGGTGGCGTTCCAGATCTTGTTGGCGAAGTTGCGCGAGCCCTGGACCCAGTCCTCGCCGATCGGGACGTCGACACCGGGGTTCGCGCCACGGGCCAGGGTGAACCTGAGCGCGTCGCTGCCGTACTTGTCCATCCAGTCCAGCGGGTTGACCGCGTTGCCGAAGGACTTCGACATCTTCTTGCCGAACTGGTCGCGGACCATGCCGTGCAGGGCGATGGTGTGGAACGGCGGGGTGCCGTCCATCGCGTACAGGCCGAACATCATCATCCGGGCGACCCAGAAGAAGAGGATGTCGTAGCCGGTGACCAGGACGGAGTTCGGGTAGAACTTCGCGAGCGACTCGGTCTGTTCGGGCCAGCCGAGGGTGGAGAACGGCCACAGGCCGGAGGAGAACCAGGTGTCGAGGACGTCGGTGTCCTGGTGCCAGCCCTCGCCGGTCGGGGGTTCCTCGTCCGGGCCGACGCAGACGACCTCGCCGTCCGGGCCGTACCAGACGGGGATCCGGTGACCCCACCACAACTGCCGTGAGATGCACCAGTCGTGGAGGTTGTCGACCCAGTCGAAGTACCGCTTCTCCATTTCCTGCGGATGGATCTTGACGCGGCCGTCCCGGACGGCGTCGCCGGCGGCCTTCGCCAGCGGGCCGACCTTGACCCACCACTGCATCGACAGGCGCGGCTCGATGGTGGTCTTGCAGCGCGAGCAGTGGCCGACGGAGTGGACGTACGGCCGCTTCTCGGCGACGATCCGGCCCTCGGCGCGCAGCGCGGCGACGATCGCCGAGCGGGCCTCGAGCCGGTCCAGCCCCTGGAAGGGGCCGTGGGCGGTGATGACGGCGTGCTCGTCCATGACCGTGATGGACGGCAGGTCGTGCCGCTGGCCGATCTCGAAGTCGTTCGGGTCGTGGGCCGGGGTGACCTTGACGGCGCCGGTGCCGAACTCGGGGTCGACGTGGGTGTCCGCGACGACCGGGATGGAACGGTCGGTCAGCGGAAGCTTGATGAGCTTGCCGACGAGGTGCCTGTACCGCTCGTCGTCGGGGTGGACGGCGACGGCGGTGTCACCGAGCATCGTCTCGGCACGGGTGGTGGCGACGACGATGGTGTCGTCCCCGTCGCCGTACTTCATGGAGACGAGCTCGCCGTCGTCGTCCTGGTACTCGACCTCGATGTCGGAGATCGCGGTCAGACACCGGGGACACCAGTTGATGATGCGCTCGGCGCGGTAGATCAGCTCGTCGTCGTAGAGGCGCTTGAAGATGGTCTGGACGGCCTGGGACAGGCCCTCGTCCATGGTGAACCGCTCACGCGACCAGGCGACGCCGTCGCCGAGGCGCCGCATCTGGCCGCTGATCTGGCCGCCGGACTCGGCCTTCCACTGCCAGACGCGCTCGACGAACGCCTCACGCCCGAGGTCGTGCCGGGACTTTCCTTCCTTCCCCAGCTCGCGCTCGACGACGTTCTGCGTGGCGATACCGGCGTGGTCCATGCCGGGCTGCCACAGCGTCTCGTAGCCCTGCATGCGCTTACGGCGGGTGAGGGCGTCGATGAGGGTGTGCTCGAAGGCATGCCCGAGGTGCAGGCTGCCCGTGACGTTCGGCGGCGGGATGACGATGGTGTACGGCGGCTTGTCGCTCTTGGCGTCCGCCTCGAAGTAACCGCGCTCTACCCAGCGCTCGTACAGCGGGCCCTCTACATCGGCCGGCGCGTACTGGGTCGGCAGTTCGGAGTCGGGCGCGGGTGGCTGCTGCTGAGCGTTCTCGGTCACGGGGGTCAGTTTAGAGGTGTTACGGGGTGGTCCTGAAACGCGTTTGTTCTGTAACGGTGCGCCCCCCGGTGCCGTGCGTTTCCCGTCACTGGTCCAGGATGTCAAAACACATAAGCATCTGGAGGGGAACCCAGAGATGAGCAACAACCAGCCGGGCCCGTACGGCGGGCCGCCCCAGCAGCCGGGTCCGTACGGCCAGCAGGGGCAGCCTGGACCGTACGGCCAGCCGGGCCCCTACGGCCAGCCGGGCCCCTATGGCCAGCAGCCGCCGCAGGCCCCGCAGCCCGGCTACGGCTACCCCCAGCAGGCGCCTCCCGTCCCGCCGCAGCCGGGTTACGGCTACCCGCAGCAGGGCGTGCCGCCGCAGAACCCGTACGGCCAGCAGCCCCCGTACGGCCAGGCCCCCTACGGCGTGCCCCAGCCGCCGGCTCCGGGCGGAAGCAAGAAGAAGACCGGGCTGATCATCGGGGCGGTGGCCGTGGTGGCGGCCATCGGTGTCGGGGTGTACTTCGTCATCGGCGGAAGCGGGGCGTCCGGGCTCACCGACGACGGTCCCCACAAGCTGACGACGCCGGCGAAGGTGCTCGGCCAGTACAACCGGGCGACCAAGGACGGCGAGACCACCGACAGCAATTCGGACACCGTGAAGGACCTGCAGAAGAGCGGCGTGCAGAACGGCACGGCCGTCTTCGCCGCGTACTCGACGGCCGATCTCAGCCATTACAACCCGGAGGACCCCTCCACCGCGCCGAGCAAGACCGAGCTCCTGACGGCCAAGGGCCTGACCGTCGTCGGCGCCTACGGCAAGGTCGCCGATCCGAAGAAAGCCCTTGACGCGTTCTTCGCGGAGGTCAACAAGAGCTCCCAGAAGAACGACTCGTCCAGCGGTTCTTCGAGCAAGACCCAGTTCATCGGCGCACCCGAGTCGGTCGACATCGACGGCGCGGTCATGAAGTGCCAGGCAGCCAAGGGCACCGACCTGCTCACCCAGCAGCAGCAGACCAACTGGTTCTGCGCCTGGGCCGACTACAGCACCCTCGCCATGGTGTCGCCCGGTAACCACACGACGGGCACCACCAAGGACCTGGCGGTCGACCTGACCAAGAAGCTGCGCGCGGAGATCCGCGTCAAGGCCTGAGGCCGTACGCCCGACAGCGGAAGGGGCCCTGGTCGGTTGACCAGGGCCCCTTCCGCACATCTCGCAGACGATGAAGAGTCGTCAGAGTTCGCGACGGGCTTCAGCGGCATGCGCTTCCTTCACGCGTATGGCGAGAAGGCCGCGACAGCAGACGGCCCGGGTTGCCGGTTGTCCGGCGTACTGGCACGCCGCTCGCACCCTCGGCCCCGCGTTGTAGCCCTCGCCCGCCGGACAACGCGCGCACTCCGCAGGGGTCTTGGCGCTCGCAGGTGTGGCCGCAGCCAACGGCAGGACCCCTGCGGCTGCTGCCACGAGCAAAGCTCGCGCATGACACCACGGTGGCTGATGAGCCTGGCGTGATCTCCTTCGCAGATCGGCGAGAACTGACGGGGCCCGGCAGCGGCGAAGGCGCCCAGCAGCCTTGCCGGGCGCCTTCGCACGTGCTGCCTACGCCGACTTCTGCTCCCCGGACCCCCGCCCCCGCGCATCCCGCGGGATCAGCGTCGGGTTGACGTTGGACAGGACCACGTCAGCCGTGATGACCACGCGGGCGACGTCCTTGCGGGACGGGACCTCGTACATGACGCCCTGGAGGACTTCCTCCATGATGGCGCGCAGGCCACGGGCGCCGGTCTGGCGGAGGATGGCCTGGTCGGCGATGGCCTCCAGGGCCTCACGCTCGAAGTCCAGCTCCACGCCGTCGAGTTCGAAGAGCCGCTGGTACTGCTTGACCAGGGCGTTGCGGGGTTCCACCAGGATCTTGAGGAGCGCTTCGCGGTCCAGGTTGTGGACCGAGGTGATGACCGGGAGGCGGCCGATGAACTCCGGGATCATGCCGAACTTGACCAGGTCCTCCGGCATGACGTCCTCGAAGACGTCCTTGGCCTCCAGCTCGCGCTTGGAGAGGATCGTCGCGCCGAAGCCGATGCCCTTCGCGCCCGCGCGGGCCTCGATGATCTTCTCCAGGCCGGCGAAGGCGCCGCCCACGATGAACAGGACGTTCGTCGTGTCGATCTGGATGAACTCCTGGTGGGGGTGCTTGCGGCCGCCCTGCGGCGGGACGGAGGCCGTGGTGCCTTCGAGGATCTTCAGCAACGCCTGCTGGACGCCCTCGCCCGAGACGTCACGGGTGATCGAGGGGTTCTCGCTCTTCCTCGCCACCTTGTCGATCTCGTCGATGTAGATGATCCCGGTTTCGGCCTTCTTGACGTCGTAGTCCGCCGCCTGGATCAGTTTCAGGAGGATGTTCTCCACGTCCTCGCCGACATAGCCGGCCTCCGTGAGCGCCGTGGCGTCGGCGATCGCGAACGGCACGTTCAGCATGCGCGCCAGGGTCTGCGCGAGGAGGGTCTTGCCGGAGCCCGTGGGGCCCAGCAGGAGGATGTTGGACTTCGCCAGCTCGATGGCGTCGTCACGGCCGCCCGGGCCGCCGTTCTCTCCCGCCTGGACCCGCTTGTAGTGGTTGTACACCGCGACGGAGAGGGCCTTCTTCGCCGCCTCCTGGCCGACCACATAGCCCTCGAGGAACTCGTAGATCTCGCGGGGCTTGGGCAGCTCCTCCCAGCGCACCTCGCTGGTCTCCGCGAGCTCTTCCTCGATGATCTCGTTGCAGAGATCGATGCACTCGTCGCAGATGTACACACCGGGCCCTGCGATGAGCTTCTTGACCTGCTTCTGGCTCTTGCCGCAGAACGAGCACTTGAGCAGATCGCCGCCGTCACCGATGCGTGCCACGGTGTGCTTCCCCTTCGCCTGGGAGACGCCCGGACGCTTTCGAGTCCAGCGGCTCCTGGTGCTGCCTTATGTCGACGGTACCTTGCCGGGCCCCGTGTTCGGGCCCCCCTTGGCAGGGTTCACTTTGACGCGGACCCTGCCAAGAAGGGCCCAGAGTATGCCGTTCCGTCTCAGCGGACGGAGGCGTTGTTCAGCTTGCGGGTCGAGATGATCTGGTCGACGAGGCCGTACTGCAGCGCCTCCTCGGCCGTGAGGATCTTGTCGCGCTCGATGTCCTCGCGGATCTTCTCGATCGGCTGGTTCGAGTGCTTGGCCAGCATGTCCTCCAGCTGCTCACGCATCCGGGTGAACTCGTTGGCGATGATCTCCAGGTCGGAGAGCTGACCGCGGCCGGTGGAGCCCGCCGGCTGGTGGATCAGCACGCGCGAGTTCGGCAGGGCCATGCGCTTGCCGGGCGTACCGGCGGCGAGCAGGATGGCCGCCGCGGAGGCCGCCTGGCCCATGCAGACCGTCTGGATGTCGGGCTTCACGAACTGCATCGTGTCGTAGATCGCCGTCAGGGCGGTCATGTCGCCACCGGGGCTGTTGATGTAGATCGAGATGTCCCGGTCCGGGTCCATCGACTCCAGGCACAGCAGCTGCGCCATGACGTCGTTGGCGGAGGCGTCGTCGATCTGGACGCCCAGGAAGATCACGCGCTCCTCGAAGAGCTTCGCGTACGGGTCGTACTCGCGGATGCCCTGGGAGGTGCGCTCGACGAAGCGCGGGATGACGTAGCGGCTGTCGGGGCGGGGCCCTTCGTACATGCCGCTGGCGGCGCCGGGGAAGTTGCTCATGGGGTGTTCACCGTCCTGGTGGCGTTCTGGGGGCTGGGGTCGTGGCGGTGCTTGGCGCGGCCGGGCCGGTCAGGCACCGGTGCCGCCGCCTCCCGGAACACCCGAGGCGTGCGTGATGATCTCGTCAATGAGACCGTACTCCTTGGCCTCTTCCGGGGTGAACCAGCGGTCGCGGTCGCCGTCGCGGATGATCGTCTCGACGGACTGGCCGGAGTGCAGCGCGGTCAGCTCGGACATGGTCTTCTTCGTGCGCAGCAGGTACTGGGCCTGGATCTTGATGTCCGAGACCGTACCGCCCAGGCCCGCGGAGCCCTGGTGCATCATGATGTCGGTGTGCGGCAGGGCGAAGCGCTTGCCCGCGGTGCCGCCGGTGAGCAGGAACTGGCCCATCGAGGCCGCCATGCCCATGCCGATCGTGACCACGTCGTTCGGGATGTACTGCATGGTGTCGTAGATCGCCATGCCGGCCGTCACCGAGCCGCCGGGGCTGTTGATGTAGAGGTAGATGTCCTTGTCCGGATCGGCGGCGAGGAGCAGCAGCTGTGCGGTGATCTTGTTGGCGATGTCGTCGTCAACCTGCTGGCCGAGGAAGATGATCCGCTCGCCGAGCAGCCGGTTGTAGACCTGGTCGCCGAGGCCACCACCGATGGAAGGCTCGCCGGCGGCGGAGGGCATCAGATTCGTCACGTATCCACCTGCTCGTCTTGCGACGGCGCCGGGCCGTCTCATTGTTCTGCCTTTCATGGACCCTAACGCGAGGGTCCCTTCGGGGAATCCCGGAGATGGTGGTGTTCGCCGGGGGCGTAGCGGCTGCGCCGGGAGCCGGGTGCGGATCGTGGAGGGTAGTGCGGTTGTCGCCGGGCCGCGAGTGCGTGGGGGCTTGTCGCGCAGTTCCCCGCGCCCCTTGAGCGGGCACGCGCCCCCGGTACGGCAAACGGGCCCCGGGGAAAGTCCCCAGGGCCCGCTGTACGTGCCTTACAGGCGCCGTAGGGCCGGTCAGCCCTCGGCGTTCTCCTCGGAGGTCTCCGACGCCTCGGCGGCCTCGACCGTCTCGACGGCGGCCTCGGTCTCCTCCTCGTCGTCCAGGTCGACGATCTCGCCGTTGGTGTCCTTCACCGTGGCGGCCTCGACCACGACGGCCAGGGCCTTGCCGCGGGCGACCTCGCCGACCAGGAGCGGCACCTGGCCGCCCTCGACGACGGCCTGGGCGAACTGGTCGGGGGACATGCCGGAGGAGGCGGCGCGCCGCATGAGGTGCTCGGTGAGCTCCTCCTGGTTGACGTTGAGCTGCTCCTTCTTGACCAGCTCGTCCAGGACGAACTGGGTCTTGATGCCCTTGACCGCGGCGTCGCGGGTCTCGGTGTCGAACTCCTCGGCGGTCTTGCCCTGGATCTCCAGGTACTTGTCGAGGGTCAGACCCATCTGGCCGAGCTGGTGGTGCTCCAGGTTGTGCTTGCGGGTGTTGATCTCGTCCTCGAGCAGCTTCTCGGGGACCGGGACCTCGACCAGCTCGAGGAGCTTCTCCAGGACGCGCTCCTGGGCCTGGGTGGCCTGGTCGAACTGCTTCATGTTCGCGAGGCGCTTGCGGCTGTCGGCCTTGAGCTCGTCCAGGGTGTCGAACTCGGAGGCGAGCTGCGCGAACTCGTCGTCCAGCTCGGGCAGTTCACGGGCGGCGACCTGGGTGACCTTGACGGCGACCTCGGCCTCCTTGCCCGCGGCCGAGCCGCCCTTCAGCTCGGAGGTGAAGGTGGCCTCCTCGCCGGCGGACAGGCCCTTGACGGCGTCGTCGATGCCGTCGAGCAGCTCGCCGGAGCCGATGGTGTAGGAGACGCCGTTGGCGATGCCGTCCTCGAGGACCTCGCCGTCGACCTTGGCCTCCAGGTCGATGGTGACGACGTCGCCGTCCTCGGCGGCGCGCTCGACCGGGGAGGTGGAGGCGAAGCGCTCGCGCAGCTGCTCGACCGACTTCTCGACGTCCTCGTCGGTGACCTCGACGGCGTCGACCTCGACCTCGATGCCGGAGTAGTCCGGGATCTCCAGGGCCGGGCGGATGTCGACCTCGGCGGTGAAGTTCAGCGTCTCGCCGTCCTTCAGCTCGGTGATGTCGACCTCGGGCTGGCCCAGCGGGCTGAGCTCGGCCTCGTTGACCGCCTCGGTGTAGAACTTCGGAAGCGCGTCGTTGACGGCCTCCTCCAGCACGGCGCCACGACCGAACCGCTGGTCGATGACCCGGGCGGGGATCTTGCCCTTGCGGAAGCCCTTCACCGTGACCTGCTGGTTGATCTTCTTGTACGCCGCGTCGAGGCTGTCCTTGAGCTCCTCGAAGGGCACCTCGACAGTGAGCCGAACCCGGGTCGGGTTCAGGGTCTCCACGGCGCTCTTCACGGTTCGGTCTCCTTGTGGCTGACTTCTTGGATTCTGCCGGAGCCAGACTGGTCCGGCGGATTCGCCGCCCGGAGGAGTTCGTAGGCCGAGTGGGCCGGGACACACGGGCGCGCAGCTTGCATAGTAACCGCAGCCGGTCAGCGCCCCAAAAGACGATCATCACGACGTCGTGAGCAGGGTGGTCGGGGTGGCGGGATTTGAACCCACGGCCTTCCGCTCCCAAAGCGGACGCGCTACCAAGCTGCGCCACACCCCGTCTGGTGCGACACGTAGGGTACATGCCCTGGCCGGTCACGTCGGCCGCATTCTCCGAGGCGGTACGCACGGAGGGCTCCGGCGTGGGGGCGCGAGGGATCGCGTGCGGCGCGCGCGGGGCTTCCGGGATCAACTCGTTGGCCTCGGCGGCGGGCGACCCGCTACGATGCCTCCAGTGCCGAGGTCACCGACCTGCGGCGCACTGTTGCGGGCGTAGCTCAATGGTAGAGCCCTAGTCTTCCAAACTAGCTACGCGGGTTCGATTCCCGTCGCCCGCTCCGATCGGTCGCCATGACCAGCCCAGGGGCTCGGTTCCGCTTCGGCGGGGCCGGGCCCCTGGCGTGTTCAGAGGCCCGGCCGGGCCGGCTGCAGCGCTGGTGGGGAAGTCGGCGCCGGGACCGTCGCCACGCCCGGCGATCGCGGTGACGGGCGGGGCCGCCAGGTGCGGCAGGCGCCGCGGCCGTCGCGACGGCGGCGGGCCGCCACCGGTGCCGGTGCCGTCGTACCGCCTCCGCGGGGGGGGCGGGATCGGTCTCCGCCGCGGGTCCCGGTTCGCGAGCCGGACCCCGCGCAGGACGTACAGGAGCTCGTCGAGGGGGCCTCGGGTCGACGCCCCGAGTCACCGTCTCCCAGGCGCTCACGCCGTCGAGGGGGCCGCACCGGGCGGCCGCACGCAGGTGAACCGCTCGGGGGACATGAAGGGCGGGGTGCTCCCCCGCTCGCGGCTTCGCTCGAGCGGGCGGTACCGCCGTCCCGGATGGTCTGGGTACGGCCTCGGCGGCCATGACGTCGGCCGGTTTCAGGCCCCGTGGGCACTTCTGCGCGCTGCAGGTCGCCCAGGGCGTCGGCGAGGCCGGTGGCGGCTTCACGCAGCCGGTCCGGGGGCAGCGGGACGTGGTGGCGACGGGGGCCCGGGTCCCCCGGCTCGGGCGAAGCCGAGAGCCGAGAGCCGAGAGCCGAGGGGGGGTGCCGGCATCCTCGCCGGGGCTGTCGAGGGCGGCCATCCAGGGGCGCGGGGCGTCGGCGTCCGCGCCACCACGGGGCTGTGAAGGTGCCGCCGGCCCGGCTCCGCCACGGGGGCCGCCAAAGCGCCGCAGGCCCGGCGTGCGGCGGTGGCCTTCGCCCGTTCCGGCTCCGGTCGCCGGCTCGCGGTCGAGGGCGTCCACGGCCGGTGCGCCGACGACGACCAGGCCCGCATCCGGGTCAGACGCGTCCTCGATGCGGTAGCCGCCGATCGCCGCCCGGTCCGGGGCGCGCGGTGCCATCGCCGTACTCCCCCGTTGTGTGGAGTTGCTCGACTCTGAAGTTGTTCAGCGCGTCCCGGCTCGGGCCCGCCCCGGTCAGAACCTGATCGAGTTGATCGAGTCCGCTATCGAGTTCAGGAAGCGGTCGATGGACGGGGCCATGCCGGTCGAGGCGAGGAAGAAACCGAAGAGGACCGCGACGATCGCGGGGCCCGCCTTGATGTTCCCCCCTCTCAGGAGCACTACAAGGATGATCGCCAACAGCAGCACCACAGACAGTGAAATAGCCACAACTGATCACACCCTCGGTCGGTCCGCTCTCCCGGCCCGGAGGTACGGCCCGCGCACCCCCGCCAGAACCATCGTGCCACCAACACTGCCGCCTCATGCGACCCGTGACACAACGTCGGACACCGAACCGGGCGCGGGCGACCCGCCGCTCGGGAATTCGGCAGCCTCCCGCACGTGACTCCCCCGAGAATTAAGCGACTTCGTTTCTCTCTGCACACATCTCGTGCGCACCTGATTCGAATTGATGGTGAATTGATGGCGCAGAGGTGCAATATGCCCCATTTAGTCGGGAAGAATCTGGACATCCGGGGTGAACTGACGACCCGTGGTGGGATATCAGCGGCTATCCAAAGGTGTTAACCAGGAATGATTGCCGGGGTTTTACGAAATCCCGCAGACGACGCTAGGGTGCCTGAGATGTTTGACGCCGCCTCGTCCCCCGGCCAGAACCGCAGGCCGCTCCCCCCGGCACAGTCGCCGGCGGGCGCAGTGCCCGGTCCGCGTACCCCGTCGAGCGCCCGGAAGGGGCCGGCGAAGGCGGACAGATCCGGCGAACAGCGCGACGGCCGGCAGCGCGACGCGTTCTTCGACAACGCCAAGTACCTGGCGATCGTGCTCGTGGCGGTGGGGCACTCATGGGAGCCGTTGAAGAGCGACAGCCGCGTCCTCCAGGGCGTGTACGACGTCGTGTACACCTTCCACATGCCGGCCTTCGTCCTCATCTCGGGCTACTTCTCCCGCAACTTCGACCTGAGCCCGGTCCGGCTCAAGCGGCTGATCACCGGCGTCGCCGTGCCGTACGTCGTCTTCGAGACGGCCTACTCGCTCTTCGAGCGCTACTTCAACCACAACCCCGGTCAGGACATCAGCCTCGTCTACCCCTTCTACCTGACCTGGTTCCTGTGCGCGCTGTTCGTCTGGCGGCTGACCACGCCGATCTGGAAGCTGGTGCGGTGGCCGGTGCCGCTCGCCCTCGTCGTCGCCATGCTGGCGACCGTCGCCTCGCACATCGGTGACGTCCTGAACATGCAGCGCCTCCTGCAGTTCCTGCCGTACTTCGTGCTCGGCGTGTCCCTGAAACCCGAGCACTTCCGGCTGGTGCGCCGCCGCTCGGTGCGGATCCTGTCGGTGCCGGTGTTCGCGACCGCGCTGCTCGTCGGCTGGTGGGCGGCGCCACGGATGAACGCCGCGTGGTTCTACCGCCGTGACTCGGCGCCGGGGCTGGGCGCGCCCTGGTGGACCGGTCCGGTCATGACGCTGGCGATGTTCGGCTGCGCGGTGCTGCTGACCGCCTGCTTCCTGTCCTGGGTACCGGGCCGGAACACCTGGTTCACGGCGATCGGCTCGGGCACGCTCTACGGCTACCTGCTGCACGGCTTCCTGAGGAAGGCCGGCGAGTACAACGGCTGGTTCGACCACGCCTGGCTGCACACCCCGCTCGGCGAGATCTTCGTGACCGTCCTCGCGGCCACCGTGGTCACCGTGCTGTGCACCAAGCCCGTGCAGCGCGTCTTCCGGTTCGCGATGGAGCCGAAGATGGAGTGGGCGTTCAAGCAGGACCCGGTCGAACTCGCCCGGGAACGGCAGCGGAAGGAACACGAGCGCGAGAAGGTCAGCGCGTAGGGCCCGGCTCCGGCAGACCGAGGAGGGCGCGCATCCGGGCGTACTTGGCGGTCAGCCGTCCCCGGGTCGGCTCGGCCAGGACCGCCAGCCGCGCCGGGTCGGCGTTGTGCGCCAGGTCGGCCTCCTTCACCAGCCGCGCGCCGTCCGTGGCGAGGATCCGCCGCGCGTACGCCTCCGGCTCCTCCCCGGGCCGCTTGGTGAGGGCGTCCACGATGGCCTTGGTGCGGGCGCTCAGGGCCGCCTGTTCGAGCCACTGACGGGTGAGCGCGTCGTCCTCGACGGCGTCGTGCAGCCAGGCCGCCGCTATCTGTTCCGCGTCCCCGCCCCGGGCACGCACACCGGCGGCGACGGCGGCGAGATGTTCGGCGTACGGCCGTCCCGCCTTGTCGGTCCGGCCCTCGTGGGCGGTGCGGGCGACGGCCTCGACCTCGGCGAGCGTGAGCTGTGTCATCGGCCCAGTGTGCCGTGCCGCCGAGAACGCCGGGAGTGCCGGGTGAGCGGGGCAACGAGCCGCCGGCCTGGCGAGCCGGCTGGTCCACAGCGAGTCGACGGCTGAGCGGGTCAGCCGATCAGCGGCGCCGGCCGGCGGCAGATCAGGAGCAGCGCCCGGTCGTCGTTGACGTCCTTCGCGACCGCCTCGATGAGGTGCCAGGCGGCGCCGTGGAAGCCGCCGGCGACATAGCGGTCGGCCTCGCCGGTGAGCCGGTCGATGCCCTCGACGATGTCGCGGTCGGAGGTTTCCACCAAACCGTCCGTGAACAGCATCAACACGTCACCGGGGCGCAGCGAGCCCTTCACGGGGTCGAACTGGGCGCCGTCGTACACACCGAGGAGCGGGCCCTCGGCCGTCTTCTCCTCCCAGCGTCCGCTGCCCGCGCTCAGCTGCAGCCCCGGCGGGTGCCCGGCGGAGTACAGCTCGTAGTCGCCGGAGTCGAGGTCCAGGACGAGGTGGATGGAGGTGGCGAAGCCCTCGTCCCAGTCCTGGCGGAGGAGGTAGCCGTTCGCGGCGGGCATGAAGGCGTGCGGGGGAAGGGAGCCCAGGAGGCCCCCGAAGGCCCCCGACAGCAGCAGGGCGCGCGATCCGGCGTCCATGCCCTTGCCGGACACGTCCGTGAGCACGGCCTCCAGCGTGCGGCCGCCGTTCGTGCGGGCCGCGACGACGAAGTCCCCGGAGAAGGACTGACCGCCGGCCGGCCGCAGCGCCATCTCGTGGTGCCAGCCCTGCGGCAGCTTCGGCAGCTTGCTCTGCACCCGGATCCGCTCGCGCAGGTCGAACAGCATGGTGCCGCCGCGCCGCCACGGCACGCCGACCCTGCTGCGGAACTGGGCCGTGAGCAGGCCGAAGAATCCGCACGCGGCCACCACCAGCACCACACCGGGAGTGACCCGCGAGGGCCCCTCGGTGTACGGCCCGAGCCGCACCGACTCCACGATCAGCGCGGTGGCCGCCGCCGCGTACAGGCCGAGCAGGCTCGCCGGGCGCAGCAGCAGGCCGCCGGCGATGATCGGCAGCACCAGGGTGGCCGGGGAACACCACACCGAGTCGCCCAGGGTCATGCCCATGAGGACGGGGATGGTGAGCAGCAGTCCGGCGAACGCGATCCAGTCGGAGCCGTCGCCGCGGAAGTAGTCCACGGCGCTTCTGCGCAGGCCGGTGCGGGCCCGGTGCCACTGCATCTTCAACCGGGCCGTGAACGTCTCGGCCTTCGCGCGCCGCTCTCGTCCTGCTGCCATTAGTTCGGGACCCTATCCATCGGACCGGCTGCTTGGCACGGGAGGTCCCACTTGTCCCCCGTGCGGGGCTCGACTTCGCGCTTCGTCGTCGGTTCGTCCTCACAGTGAACGGCACGCGAGGCCGTCGCGCCGCCGTCCGGGAGAAATTCGCTGGCTCGTCCCGCAAGGCCCTGGTACGCATGGCGCATGGGGACTGACCGGGAAACCGAGTTGAGGGTGCTGCGCGAGTCCGACTGGGACCGGTGGTACGACGTCCTGTACCGCGCCTTCGGTGCCCAGGCGGTACCGTCCGAGGAACGCGAACTGGACAAGTCCCTCACCGAGTTCGACCGTTCCCTGGCCGCATGGGACGGGGACCGGATCGTCGGTACGACGGGGGCGTTCAGCTTCCGGATGACCGTGCCGGGCGGGGCCGCGGTCCCGGCGGCCGGGGTGGCCACGGTGAGCGTGGCGGCCACCCACCGGCGGCGCGGGGTGCTGACCTCGATGATGCGCCGGCAGCTGGAGGACGTACGGGCGCTGGGCGAGCCGCTCGCGGTACTCACCGCGTCCGAGCCCGCGATCTACGGCCGCTTCGGGTACGGCGCCGCCACCTTCCGTACGGCAGCCGAGATCGACACGAGCCGGGTGACGCTGTCCCTGCCGCCCGGCGTGGAGCACGTACGGCTGCGCTACTCGGCGCCCGCCGACGTCCTGGACGCCTGCGAGGCGGTCTACGCGGCGCTGGTGCCGCTGCGGCCCGGGATGCTGGCCCGGCGGCCCGGCTGGGCGCGGGCCGGTCTCCTCGACCCCGAGAGCCGGCGGGGCGGGGCGTCGGCGCTGCAGTGCGTGGTGGCCGAACGGGACGGCGAGGTGACGGGGTACGTCCGCTTCAGCACCAAGATCGGCTGGGGCGAGAGCGGGCACGACGGCACGGTGCGCCTGAAGGACCTGGCCGCGCTCGATCCCGTCACCGAGGCGGCGCTGTGGCGGTTCCTGTTCGGCATCGACCTGATGACGACGCTGTCGGTGGGCTCCCGCCCGGTCGACGACGCCTGGCGGTACCTGGTCTCGGACACCCGCCGCTGCCGGCCGCGTCTGAAGGACGACGCGTACGTCCGTCTCGTCGACGTCGGTACGGCGCTGTCGGCGCGCACGTATGTGGCGCCGGTCGATGTCGTGCTGGAGGTGGAGGACGCCTTCTGCCCGTGGAACGCGGGGCGTTGGCGGCTGACGGGCGACGCCAAGGGCGCGTCCTGCGAGCGTACGTCCGACACCGCCGACCTCTCCCTGTCCGTGCGGGAGCTGGGCGCGTCCTATCTCGGCGGCGTGACGCTGCTGTCGCTCGCGGCCGCCGGGCGGGTGCGGGAGCTGCGGCCGGGGGCGCTGACGGAGGCGTCGGTGGCGTTCGGCTCACCGGTGGCCCCGTGGCTGCCGCACGGCTTCTAGAGACGCCGCCCCTGCAACGACGTACGGCACGGTGAAGGACGCCTTCACCGGGCCGTACGTCGTTGTGGTCGAGGAGGAGGCCGGTCAGCCCACGGACACCTTGTCGGCCGGGGCCTCGACGGCGGGGGCCGGGCGGCCCGCCGTGACCTTCTGCTTCACCAGGGCGATGATCACCACGATTGCCGCGACCGCCACCGACAGCAGCACGGTCGTACGGCCGCTGCTCGCGCCCTTGGTGTCGGTCAGCATGTAGCCGAGGACGCCGATGATGAAGAAGGCCGTCGCCCAGGTCAGGTACGGGTACAGCCACATCCTCACGACGAGCTTCTCCGGCGCCTCCCGCTGGATGATCCTGCGCATCCGCAGCTGCGAGAAGCAGATGACCAGCCACACGAACAGGGCGACCGCGCCACTGGAGTTGACCAGGAAGAGGAAGACGGTGTCCGGGTAGGCGTAGTTGAAGAAGACCGCCACGAAACCGAAGACGACCGAGGCCAGGATCGCCGCCATCGGCACACCGCGCGAGGTGGTGCGGGCGAACGCCTTCGGGGCGTCACCGCGCTGGCCGAGCGAGAAAGCCATGCGGGAGGCCGTGTACAGGCCGGAGTTGAGGCAGGACAGCACCGAGGTCAGGATGATGACGTTCATGATCTGACCGGCGTTGGGGATGCCGAGCGAGTTCAGCGCGGCTACGTAGGAGCCCTGTTCGGCGATGGACGGGTCGTTCCACGGCAGCAGCGAGACCACGACCAGGATCGAGCCCAGGTAGAACACGCCGATACGCCAGATGATGCTGTTGGTGGACTTGGTGACCGCGCGCTGCGGGTCCTCCGACTCGCCGGCCGCGAGCGTCGCGATCTCGCTGCCCATGAAGGAGAAGACGACCAGCAGCACACCGGTGAGGATGGTGCCGGGACCGTGCGGCAGGAAGCCGCCGTGGTTCGTCAGGTTGCCGAAGGACGCCTTGTCGGCGTGCACCCCCGGCAGCACGCCGAAGATGGCCAGCAGGCCGACGGCGATGAACGCGCCGATCGCCACGACCTTGATGCCGGCGAACCAGAACTCGAACTCGCCGTAGGAGCCGACGGAGACCAGGTTGGTCGCGGTCAGCACGGTCATCACGATGAGGGCCCAGCCCCACTGCGGCACGCCCGGGACCCAGCCCGAGAGGATCTTGGCGCCGGCGGTGGCCTCGACGGCCAGCACGACGACCCAGAAGAACCAGTAGAGCCAGCCGATGGAGAACCCGGCCCAGCGGCCGAGGGCACGGTCGGCGTGCGCGGAGAAGGAGCCGGAGGTGGGGTTGGCGGCGGACATCTCGCCGAGCATCCGCATCACGAGGACGACGAGGGTGCCGACGAGCGCGTACGAAAGGAGGATGCCCGGTCCCGCGGTAGCGATACCGGAGCTGGAACCGACGAAGAGGCCGGCTCCGATGACACCACCGATCGCGATCATCGTCAGGTGGCGGTTCTTGAGTCCTGCTTGAAGGCCCGAACCAGGGGTCATGGACGGATTTCCTTTACGCCAGGCGGAGCATGTCGTACGAGCGGTGTACGAGTCGGTCCAGTGAATCCGAGGCGAACGGATTCGGGAACCTCTGAATCCGTATCGTTACTTGAGGTTCTCTTGAGGTTCTATGGTCCGGCTCACATTTTGGAAAGCCTGGCGGGGTGTTCCTCGACACCCGGCGGGGGGCCGCCACCCGAGGCTGCTGCCCACCATGGGGCGTGTCACACTCATGGCATGCGCGTGTATCTCGGCTCCGACCATGCTGGCTACGAACTCAAGAACCACCTCGTCGAGTGGCTCAAGGCGGCGGGTCACGAGCCCGTCGACTGCGGGCCGCACATCTACGACGCCCAGGACGACTACCCGCCCTTCTGCCTCCGGGCGGCCGAGCGTACGGCGGCGGACGCCGACGCCCTCGGCATCGTGATCGGCGGCTCCGGCAACGGGGAGCAGATCGCCGCGAACAAGGTGAAGGGCGTGCGGGCGGCGCTGGCCTGGAGCGAGGAGACGGCGGCGCTCGGCCGGCAGCACAACAACGCCAACGTGGTGGCGGTGGGTGCACGCATGCACAGCACGGAGGAGGCGACGAAGTTCGTCGAGGTCTTCCTCAACACGCCGTTCTCCGATGACGAGCGTCACATCCGGCGGATCGACATGCTGTCGGCGTACGAGACGACGGGCGACCTCCCGCCGATCCCGGCCCACCACCCGCAGAGCTAGGGCCCCCTGGGGGCTCCGCCCCCGGACCCCCATGTGCCCGCCTGGGCCAGTCGGCCGTCGGCCCGCCGAGCCGGGTGGGCGGAAGGAAGGAAAGGACACCCCGCCTTGCCGGAAGGGCACACCATTCATCGGCTGGCCCAGGACTGTGCCGAGCGGTTCCTCGAGAGCGCCCCGCGTGTCACCAGCCCCCAGGGCAAGTTCTCCGACGCCGCGGCCCTGCTGGACCGGGCCGAACTGACGGCCACCGAAGCCCACGGCAAGCACCTCTTCCTCCGCTTCCGGGACAGCGACTGGGTCCACATCCACCTCGGCTTGTTCGGCAAGGTCACCTTCGGCGGGGCCCCCGCACCCCCGCCGACCGACACCGTCCGGCTCCGGCTCGCGAACGACACGGCGTACGTCGACCTCCGTGGCCCCACCACCTGCGCGCTGATCACCGACGGAGAGAAGCGGGCCGTGCACGACCGCCTCGGTCCCGACCCGCTCCGCGAGGACGCCGACCCGGACGCGGCGTACCGCAGGATCTCCCGCAGCCGTACGACGATCGCGGCGCTCCTGATGGACCAGAAGATCGTCGCCGGCGTCGGCAACGTCTACCGTGCCGAGGTCCTGTTCCGGCACGGCGTCGACCCGTACCGGGCGGGCAAGGACATCACCCCGGCCGAGTGGGACGCCCTCTGGGCGGACCTCGTGGAGCTGATGCACGAAGGGGTGCGGAACAACAGGATCGACACGGTGCGGTCCGAGCACACCCCGGAGGCCATGGGCCGGCCGCCCCGCGTGGACGACCACGGCGGCGAGGTCTACGTCTACCGCCGCGCCACCCTGCCCTGCCACGTCTGCGGCGACGAGGTCCGCACCGCCGGCCTCGCCAACCGCAACCTCTTCTGGTGCCCCACCTGCCAGAAACCGTGAAAAGTGCGCGGGCTGCTCGTCACGTCCGGGCGGCGCGCCCGCCCTGCCGGCGCCGGACACGGTGCCGTAGCGCGAAGGGCCGTTCCTGGTGCGGCTGCTGACGGTCGGGGAGGCGGGCGCGGGCGCGGGCCGTGCTCGACGCGGCGTTCACGCTGCCGGCCGCGGACATCCTCGGACGGTCCCTCAACTTCGCCTCCGCAGACGCGAAAGAGGCTCGCCCGGGTCAAGGAGGTCTACGACCGGGCGAACCTCTTCCGCAGCGACCACGGCGTCAGTGCACAGGCGCTAGCGCTTGTTCGCGAACTTCCAGGCGGTGGGCAGCGCGCCCATCGCCAGGGCGGCCTTGAGGGCGTCGCCGATCAGGAAGGGGGTGAGTCCGAGCGCGACGGCCTGGGAGAGGGACAGGTGGCCGGCGACGGCCAGGTAGGGCACGCCGACGGCGTAGATGACCGCCTCGCCGAGGAGCATCGTGCCGGCCATGCGCAGCGGCGAGCGGTCGGCGCCGCGCCGGGCCAGGGCGCCGACGGCCGCCGAGGCGAGGAGCATGCCGAGGATGTAGCCGAAGGAGACCGAGGCCGCGCCGGAGGAGCCGTCCGCGAACCACGGCACGCCCGCGACACCGGCGAGCGCGTACAGGGCGAGGGAGAGGAAGCCGCGGCGGGCGCCGAGCGCGGTGCCGACGAGCAGCGCGGCGAAGGTCTGGCCGGTCACCGGCACCGGGGTGCCGGGCACCGGGATCGCCACCTGGGCCGCGAGGCCGGTGAGCACGGCGCCGCCTACGACGAGGGCCGCGTCACGGACGCGGGACGCAGGCAGCAGGTCGGCGAGGACTGCGCCGGGACGAGCGGTGGCGGTGGCGGTGCTCATGGGGACTCCGCGGGTGAGTGGGCAGGTGGGAACACCGTGACGCTATACCGCGCCGCTCGCGCCGATCACCGTCTCCGGTCGACAAAGGCTGGAGCAGCACGTTGGTGGGCTTCACACAAATGGTGTGCGCTACACCGGATTCGACGTGATACCGGTCACTGAGGTGGAGTGGCCTGCGGTACTTCACCATCTGACGGCTCCTCTGTAGGGTCCCGCCAAAGCCCCGCGGGGGACCGTCTCGCCCGTCGGTCGCCGTCTGGGCAGCGCGGGGGCGTTTTGCTAGCTTCGACCGCATGGTTGCCCAGGCCCGGTACTTCACCTCGCGTCGCTATGTCGACCTGCGACGTCAGGGCACGGCCACCTGTCGCCGCCCGGGGTAGGGGCGGACCGCCGGGCACGCCTCTGTTTCGAACCCTTCGAACTCCGAGACGTGTCGGCCCCGTTTCCTTCAGGACGGTTCCCCATGCCCCGTACCGCGGTATCCACCCTCGGCTCGCCCGTTCCGCGTGCCGCCGACAGTGACCGGCGGCGCACCAGCGCCAGTGTCGTGCTGCGGTCCGTGCTGGAGCACGGGCCGGTGGCGCGCAGCACCGTCGCCCGGCTGACCGGGCTGTCGCCCGCGTCGGTCACCGAGCACTGCGCCCGGCTCACCGAGCTCGGCCTGATCCGCGAGTCCGCCGCGCCCCGCCGCTCGAACGGGGTCGGCCGGCCGCATGTCCCCGTCGACCTGGACGACACGGGCTTCCTGGTCGGCGGGGTGCATGTGGCCGTGCCGTACACGACGGTCGCGCTGCTGGATCTGCGCGGCCGACTGGTGGCCCGGCGCGAGCTGAAGCACGAACGGACCGATCCGGGCCGGGTGCTGGCGCGGGCCGCCGAGGGCCTCGCGGGGCTGCTCGCCGGGGTGCCGGGCCGCCGGCCGCTTGGAGTCGGGGTGGCCGTCGGCGGCTGGGTGGACCGGGAGACGGGCACCGTGGTCGAGCACGAACTGCTGGGCTGGCGCGAGGTGCCGGTGCGGGAGCTGCTCGGCGCCCGCACCGGCCTGCCGGTCCAAGTCGACGGGCACGCACGGGCGTTGGTGCACGGGGAGCGGCTGTTCGGGCGGGCCCGGGGCAGCCGGAGCGTGCTGCATCTGTTCGTGGGCAATGTGGTCGACGCGGCCTTCGCCACCAACGACGAGGTGCACCACGGCCCGCGTTCGGCGGCCGGGGCGATCGCACACCTGCCGGTACCGGGCGGCACCGAGCCCTGCCCGTGCGGCCGTACCGGCTGCCTGCAGGTCGAGCTGAGCGAGCGGACGTTGTGCCGGCGGGCCCGCGCAGCCGGAGTGATCGACTCGGGCAATCCGATGCATGTGGTGACCGCGGCGGCGGCCGGGAACGCGATGGCGCGGCGGCTGCTCGTCGAGCGGGCCCGGACGACCGGACGGGCGGCCGGGCTGCTGCTGGACGTGCTCAATCCGGAGACGGTCGTGGTGACCGAGGTGGGGATCATCCACTTCGAGGACTGCCTCGGCGCACTGCGGGAAGCGGTCGGAGAAAGCCGTGCGGCGGCCGTGCTGCCGACGAGTTTCCCGGATTCCGTGCTGGCGGTGGCGGGTGCTTCGGTGGCTCTCGATGTGCTGTTCCGGGATCCACTGGGCCTGTCACCTGAGGGTATTTAATTCAGAAACTCCGAATGTTGACAGGATCAGTGGAAGACAGGAACATCCTGGTCATGAGCCTGCTTACCAGCTGTCGCACCCTTTGTTGCTGACACATTGCCGCGCGTGAAGCGCGCGTTTCCGGCTCCTTGCGCTCTTTTTTCTCCGGCTTCTCGCTCCGGAATTCCGTCTGCCTTCCCCCTCCTTTCCTCCGGGGAGTACTCCCATGCACCGTCGTGTCTTTCTCACCTCCCTGCTGGGCGCGTCCGCCGCCGTGGCGGGCCTCAGCGGCTGCGCCAAGGGCGACGCGTCCGCCGACACCAGTGGCGCGGCCACCAAGCCGCTCGCCGACAAGGTCCCGGCCGGCACCAGCCTGCGGATCGCCTCGTACCAGAACGTCCAGCAGCTGCAGTTCCGGCTGGCGAAACTCCCCAAGCTGCCGTTCACGGTGTCGAGTTGGGTGAACATCGGCGCCGGTCCGGATGTCATCAACGCCTTCCGCGCGGGGTCCCTGGACCTGTCCAACAACGCCGGTGTCCCGCCGATCCAGGCGCACTACCAGGGCTTCGACGCCAAGATCGTGGCGATCGACCTCACCCGCAAGCCCAACTACGTCTTCGCCACCAAGCCCGGCAGCGACATCCACACCGTCGACGACGTCAAGGGCAAGCGGCTCGCGTTCTCGCAGGGCCAGGCGCAGGGTGTCGTCCTGCTGCGGGCGCTGAAGCAGGCGGGCCTGAAATACGACGACGTGAAGCTGGTCCCGCTGACCAGCAACCAGTTCCTGACGGCCCTGCAGTCCGGACAGGTCGACGTGGCCCCGCTCGCCAACAGCCAGGCGCCCGCCTATCTGAAGCAGTACGAGTCCAAGGGCGCGCGCACCATCCCCACCGACGTCGTCGACCTGCTCAACCTGCTGTGGGCCCCGCAGTCCGTGCTCAACGACCCGGCGAAGGCCGCCGCGATCGCCGCCTACATCCCGCAGTGGGCGCAGGGCCAGGTGTGGCAGTACGAGCACCCGGACGTGTGGAACGAGGAGTTCTACGTCAAGACGCAGAACCTGACCCTGGAGCAGGCGCGGGGCATCAGCAGGATCGCCAACAAGCCACTTTTTCCGCCCAGTTGGTCCGAGGCGATCAAGTGGGAGCAGGAGACGGCCGATCTGCTCGCCGAGGGCGGGTTCGTGAAGAAGTTCGACGTCACCTCGCTCTTCGACCACCGCTTCGAGTCGATCGCCGCCAAGGCCGTACCCGAGGAGTACCGGAAATGACCACCGTGACCACGACGACGAACGCCGTCGCGGCGGCGGCGGAGGCCGGGGAACTCCCCCAGGTCCGCAGGCGGAGGCGGCTCTCCCCCGGCCGCCGGCTGCCCGCCGCCCGCCTGACCGGCCCGTTGGTGGTGCTCGCCCTGTGGGCGGCGGCCTCGGCCGCCGGAGCCCTCGACCCCGGCGCGGTCCCCGCACCCTGGACGGTGCTGCGGACCGCCGGTCATCTGTGGACCGACGGCACCCTGACCACCGACATCCTGACCTCCCTGAAGCGGGCCGGGTACGGCTTCGCGATCGGGCTCGCCGCGGGTGTGCTGCTCGCGCTCGCCGCCGGGCTGAGCCGGACCGGGGAGGCGCTGATCGACGGGACCGTGCAGCTCAACCGGGCGATCCCGACGCTCGGCCTGATCCCGCTGTTCATCCTCTGGCTGGGCATCGGCGAGACCTTCAAGGTCGCCGTCATCGCGATCGTCGTCTACATCCCGATCTACCTGAACACGCATGCCGCACTGGCCGGCATCGACAGCCGGTACGTCGAACTCGCCGAGGTGCAGGGCCTGTCCCGGCTCACCTTCATCCGCCAGGTGGTGGTCCCCGGCGCACTGCCCGGATTCTTCGTGGGGCTCCGGCTCGGTGTGACGGGCTCCTGGCTGGGCCTGGTGGTGCTGGAGCAGATCAACGCCACCAGCGGCCTCGGCTACATGATGTTCCAGGCGCAGAACTACGGCCAGACCGACGTGATCCTGGTCGGTCTGCTGATCTACGGCGTCTTCGGCCTGGTCTCCGACAGCGCGGTCCGTCTCGTCGAACGGAGGGTGCTGTCATGGCGCCGCACACTGGGCAACTGACCCGCCCCGCCGTCCGGATCCAGGGCCTGACCCGGTCGTTCGACGACCGTACGGTCCTCGACGGCATCGACCTCGACCTGCCCGCCGGCCAGTTCACGGCCCTGCTCGGGCACAGCGGCTCGGGCAAGTCCACGCTGCTGCGGGCGGTGGCCGGACTCGACCACGGGGTCGCCGGCAGCGGGCGGCTCAGCGCCCCCGAGCGGGTCTCGGTCGTCTTCCAGGACTCCCGGCTGCTGCCCTGGCGCCGGGTGCTGGACAACGTCCTGCTCGGCACCGACGGCAAGGACGCCGAGGAGCGCGGCCGGGCCGCCCTCGCCGAGGTGGGGCTGAAGGGCCGCGAGCGGGCCTGGCCGGGCGAGCTGTCCGGCGGCGAGGCGCAGCGGGCCGCGCTCGCCCGCTCCCTGGTCCGCGAGCCCGAACTCCTGCTGGCCGACGAGCCGTTCGGCGCACTGGACGCGCTCACCCGGATCAAGATGCACAACCTGCTGCGCGACCTGTGGCAGCGCCACCGCCCGTCCGTGCTGCTGGTCACCCATGACGTGGACGAGGCGATCGTGCTCGCCGACCGCGTCCTCGTCCTGGACCAGGGCCGCATCGCCCTCGATCTGGCCATCGACCACCCCCACCCGCGCACCTACCGCGAGCCGGTGCTGGGCGAGTACCGGTCACGACTGCTGACCGCGCTGGGCGTCACGGAACACACCAGGTGACCGTCGGCCGTCGTGACCGTCTGCCAGGGGCTGCCGCCCCGGACCCCACTTCGGCCTGAGCAGCCCCCGCCTCGAACGCCGGACGGGCTGGATTCAGCCGACCAGCGCCCAGAAGGACCCCCGCACCTGTCCGTAGCGAAGGACACCCATGACCCGGCAACTCCACCTCAACGCATTCCTCATGAACACCGGCCACCACGAGGCCTCCTGGCGGCTTCCGGAGAGCGATCCGTACGCGCACGTCGACCTTCAGCACTATGTCCGGCTCGCCCGGATCGCCGAGCGCGGCACATTCGACTCCCTCTTCCTCGCCGACGGCCCCCAGCTGTGGGGCAACCTCGCCCAGCGCCCGGCCGGCGCCCTGGAACCGCTCACCCTGCTGACGGCGCTGGCGACGGCCACCGAGCACATCGGGCTGATCGCCACCGCGTCCACGTCCTACAACTCCCCGTACAACCTGGCCCGCAAGTTCGCCTCGCTGGACATCATCAGCGGCGGGCGGGCCGGCTGGAACATCGTCACCACGGCCGGCGCCGAGGCCGCCCGGAACTTCGGGCTCGATGCCGAGCCCGCGCACGCCGAGCGGTACGCCCGCGCCGCCGAGTTCCTCGATGTGGCGCTGAAGCTGTGGGACAGCTGGGAGGACGACGCGATCGTCGCCGACAAGGCGGCCGGCGTCTGGGGCGACGACAGCAAGATCCATCCGCCCCGGCACCAGGGCACGTACTTCAGCGTGGCCGGTGCCCTCAACGTGCCCCGCACCCCCCAGGGCTACCCGCTCCTGGTGCAGGCGGGGTCCAGCGAGGACGGCAAGGCCTTCGCCGCCCGGTACGCGGAGGCCGTCTTCACCGCCCAGCAGACCCTCACCGACGCCCAGGCCTTCTACGCCGACCTCAAGTCCCGCACCTCACGGGCGGGAAGGGACCCCGAGCACATCAGGGTGCTGCCCGGGATCGTGCCCGTCCTCGGCTCGACGGAGGCGGAGGCGCGGGCGGCGGAGCAGCTCCTGGAGGACCACATCGTGTACGACCACGGGGTGGACCGGCTGGAGAGCCTGCTGCAACTCCCGCAGGGCACCCTCGAGTTGGACGCCCCGCTGCCCGCCGGCCTGCCGCCCGAGTCCGCCGTCGAAGGGGCCAAGAGCCGCTACACGCTCGTGGTCGAGCTGGCCCGGCGCGAGAAGCTCACCGTCCGGCAGCTGATCGGCCGGCTCGGCGGCGGGCGCGGCCACCTCACCTTCGCCGGGACGCCCGAGCAGGTCGCCGACCAGATCGAGACCTGGTTCACCCAGGGCGCCGCCGACGGCTTCAACATCATGCCCGCCGTGCTGCCCTCCGGCCTGGACGCCTTCGTCGAGCACGTCGTACCGCTCCTGCGCGCCCGCGGCCTGTTCCGCCACGAGTACGGCCCCCACCGGACCCTGCGGGAGCGCTACGGCCTTCCCCGCCCCGCCAACCAGCACACCGCAGCCCTCGTCTGACCCCACCTGAAAGGACCCGCACATGTCCATCGAGATCGCCAAGGTCACCGCACGCACCGGCGCCCGCGTCCTCGGCGTCGACATCACCAGCCCGCTCGCGCCGGAGGAGGTCGGCGCGATCCGCGAGGCCCTCAACGTCCACAAGGCGCTCGTCTTCGACGCGGGCACCCTGGACGACGCGGGCCAGCAGGCCTTCGCCCGCCACTTCGGCGATCTGACCACCGCGCACCCGACGGTCGGCGCGGTCGACGGCGCCCCGAACGTGCTGCCCGTGGACAGCGAGCGGGGCCGGGCCAACCACTGGCACACGGACGTGACCTTCGTGCTCAACCCGCCGCAGGCCAGCACCCTGCGCTCGATCACCGTCCCGCCGTACGGCGGCGAGACCCTGATCGCCAACGCGGCCGCCGCCTACCGGGACCTGCCCGAGCCGCTGCGCCACCTCGCCGACACCCTGTGGGCCGAGCACACCAACGACTACGACTACGCCGTACCGGACGAGGAGATCGACGAGGAGAAGGCCGCCCAGCGCGCCCAGTTCACCTCGATCAAGTACCGCACCGCGCACCCGGTGGTCCGGGTGCATCCGCTGACCGGGGAGCGCGGGCTGTTCATCGGCGGCTTCGCGCAGCGGATCGTCGGCCTGTCCGCCGGCGAGTCCCGCAAGATCCTGGACCTGTTCCAGGCGTACGTCACCCGCCCGGAGAACATCCTGCGCCACCGCTGGGCGGAGAACGAGCTGGTGCTCTTCGACAACCGGATCACCCAGCACTACGCCGTCGACAACTACGACGGACGGCCGCGCCGCCTGCACCGGGTGACCGTCGCCGGTGACGTCCCGGTCGGCATCGAGGGCAAGGAGAGCCACTCGATCGAGGGCGACGCCTCGCACTACACGCCGGTGCTCGCGGCGGCGTAACCGGACTCTCACCCTCCGTGCAGAGGGTGTCCGGATACTGGGCGGCCCCTCCGTGTGAGCGGACGGGCCGCCCAGACTGACGGGGTTTTTGCCCGCCCATTGCCTTGCCCGGGAGAGCCGCGCACATGCCCAGCAGCACGACCACCGAGACACCGCCACAGCAACAGGACGGTGCCTCCCTCTCCCACGGCCTCAAGCAGCGCCACCTGTCGATGATCGCCCTGGGCGGTGTGATCGGCGCGGGTCTGTTCGTCGGCTCCGGCGCGGGCATCGCCGCCGCCGGTCCGTCCATCGTCATCGCCTACACGCTCTCCGGCCTGCTGGTGATGCTGGTGATGCGGATGCTGGGCGAGATGTCCGCCGCCCACCCCTCCTCCGGCTCCTTCTCCGCGCACGCCGAGCGGGCGATCGGCCCCTGGGCGGGCTTCGCCGCCGGCTGGTCCTTCTGGGTGCTGCTGTGCACGGCCGTCGGCCTGGAGGGCATCGGCGCCGCGAACATCGTCCAGGGCTGGCTGCCCGGCACCCCGCAGTGGATGTGGGTGGCCCTGTTCATGGTGGTGTTCTGCGGCGCCAACCTGGCCGCCGTGAAGAACTTCGGCGAGTTCGAGTTCTGGTTCGCCGCGCTGAAGGTCGGCGCGATCAGCCTGTTCCTGGTCCTCGGCGTGCTGGCCATCGCCGGTGTGCTCCCCGGCACACACTCCCCCGGCGCCTCGAACCTCAGCGACTTCATGCCGCACGGCAACCAGGGCCTCCTCGTCGGCCTGCTCGCCTCCGTCTTCGCCTACGGCGGTCTGGAGACGGTCACCATCGCGGCCGCCGAGTCCGAGAACCCGGTCAGGGGCGTGGCGTCCGCCGTCCGCACGGCCATGTGGCGGATCGCGCTGTTCTACATCGGCTCGATGGCGGTCGTCGTCACCCTGGTCCCGTGGAACTCCAAGGAGGTCGTGGAGAAGGGTCCGTACGTCGCCGCGCTCGACCACCTCGGCATCCCCGGCGCGGGCCGGCTGATGGAGGTGGTCGTCCTGGTCGCCCTGCTGTCCGCGATGAACGCGAACATCTACGGCTCCTCGCGCATCGCCTACTCGCTGGTCGAGCGCGGCCAGGGCCCGAAGGCGCTGGTCAAGCTGTCCGGCGGGGTCCCGCGGATCGCGGTCCTCACCTCCTGCTTCTTCGGTTTCGTCTGCGTGCTGCTGAGCTACTGGCGCCCGAACGACGTCTTTCCGTGGCTGCTGAACATGATCGGCGCGGTCATCCTGGTCGTCTGGATCTTCATCGCCGTCTCGCAGCTGCTGCTGCGCCGCCGTATCGAGCGCGAGGCCCCCGGGCGGCTGGTCGTGCGCATGTGGGCGTTCCCGTGGCTGACCTGGGTGGCGCTGGCCGGCATGGTCGCGATCTTCGCGCTGATGGCCCGCGAGCCGGACACCCGCGTCCAGCTCTTCTCGACCGGCGGCATGACCCTGTTCCTGGCGGTCGTGGGCTACCTCTGGCAGCGGGCCCGCGCCAGGCGCTGAGTCGGGCACCGGCGAAGGCCCCCACGTGCGACACGTGGGGGCCTTTCTGTCGCCCGTCACTCTTGTTGCTAGCGTGTAGTTGCAAGTAAGTTGCAATAAGGTACGGAGGGGATCTCCCATGCCCGTCTACTCGCTGCCCGACCTGCCCTACGACTACTCCGCGCTCGCCCCCGTGATCAGCCCGGAGATCATCGAACTGCACCACGACAAGCACCACGCGGCCTATGTGAAGGGCGCCAACGACACGCTGGAGCAGCTCGCCGAGGCGCGGGACGAGGAGGCGTGGGGATCCGTCAACGGGCTGGAGAAGAACCTGGCCTTCCACCTCTCCGGCCACATCCTGCACAGCATCT
The DNA here is from genome assembly GCF_053611725.1 of Streptomyces sp. NPDC054783. NCBI lineage: Bacteria > Bacillati > Actinomycetota > Actinomycetes > Kitasatosporales > Streptomycetaceae > Streptomyces > Streptomyces sp. NPDC054783. The sequence goes on from NZ_JBSHAY010000021.1 coordinate 78,588, forward strand.
ACTGGCAGAACATGACCGGCCCGAAGGACGGCGGCGGCGAGCCGCTCGCGGCCGACGGCGTGGGCGAGCTGGCGGAGGCCGTCAAAGAATCCTTCGACTCCTTCGCCGCCTTCAAGGCCCAGCTCTCCAAGGCCGCGGCCACCACCCAGGGCTCCGGCTGGGGCGTGCTGGCGTACGAGCCGCTGAGCGGGCGGCTGATCGTGGAGCAGGTCTACGACCATCAGGGCAACGTCGGCCAGGGCTCCACCCCGATCCTGGTCTTCGACGCCTGGGAGCACGCCTTCTACCTCCAGTACCGGAACCAGAAGGCGGACTTCGTCGAGGCCATGTGGCAGGTCGTCGACTGGCAGGACGTGGCCCGCCGCCACCAGGCCGCCAAGTCCCGTGCCGACGTGCTCCTGATGGCTCCCTGAGAGCCCGTCGCCCGTCCTGCCTCGTGATCGTCTTCTCACCCTTCACGACGGCAGGCGAATGAAGGAGGACCCCCGCGTGGACCTGACTCGCGGGGGTCCTCCCCCTGTTCCTGCCCGCAGGGCACGTCGAGCTTGTTGCGCAACCGCAGGAAGAGACGGCGGTATGCGGCGAGCGGGCCTACAGGTTGCTGAAGTCGGGCCCCTGAGTCCGGGTCCGCTTGATCTCGTAGAAGCCCGGTACCGAGGCCACGGCGAGCGTGCCGTCCCACAGGCGGGCCGCCTCCTCGCCCTTCGGGGCGGGGGTGACGACCGGGCCGAAGAAGGCGATCTGCTCGCCGTCGGGGCCGGGCACCGCGATGACCGGGGTGCCGACGTCCTGGCCGACCTTCTCGATGCCCTCCTTGTGGGAGGCGCGCAGCTCGGCGTCGTACTCGAAGTCCTGCTGCTCGGCGTGGTCGATGAGGTCGGCGGGCAGGCCGACGTCCGCGAGGGCGCCGGCGACCGCCTCCAGGGTCGGGCCCTCGCCGTTGTTGTGGATGCGGGTGCCGAGCGCGGTGTACAGGGGGCCGAGGATGTCGTCGCCGTGCTTCTGCCAGGCCGCGGTGACCACCCGGACCGGCTGCCAGGCCTTGGTGGCGAGCATCTCCCGGTACTCCTCGGGCAGCTCGTCCAGCCTGTTCTCGTTGAGGACGGCGAGGCTCATGATGTGCCAGCGGACCTCGATGTCGCGGACCTTCTCCACTTCCAGCACCCAGCGGGACGTCATCCAGGCCCACGGGCACAGCGGGTCGAACCAGAAGTCGACGGGGGTCTTGCCGGACTCGGACATGGCTCTCCTCAGCGCAAAGACACTTTTCAACCCCCAACGACGTGCTCGCGACCCGCATTCCCTGCTGACCCCTGTCAGGGGCACATGGCAGGATCGGTCCTGTTCAGCCTCATCCACGCGATCACAAGGGAGTGCCGTCCGTGCCCGGTGAGAATCTGTCCCGTGACGAGGCCCGGGAGCGGGCCGCCCTGCTGTCCGTCGACGGGTACGAGGTGTCCCTGGACCTCAGGTCCGCCGTAGGCGACGAAGAGGGCGAGCCGCGCACGTTCCGCTCGGTGACCACGATCCGCTTCCGCTGCAACGAGCCGGGCGCGTCCAGCTTCGCCGACCTGGTCGCGCCGAGCGTGACCTCGGTGTCGCTCAACGGCCGGGACCTGGACCCGGGTCAGGTCTTCGACGGCTCGCGGATCGCGCTGGAGGACCTGGCGGCGGAGAACGAGCTGGTGGTGGACGCGCAGTGCGCCTACTCCCGCACCGGCGAGGGCATGCACCGCTTCGTCGACCCCGAGGACGGCGAGGTCTACCTCTACACCCAGTACGAGCCCGCCGACTCCCGCCGCGTCTTCGCCAACTTCGAGCAGCCGGACCTCAAGGCGCCGTACCGCTTCGAGGTGCGGGCGCCGGAGGGCTGGACGGTGTGGAGCAACGGCGCGGGCGAACGGGCCGATGGCGTCTGGCGGTTCGCGGAGACCAAGCCGATCTCGACGTACATCACGTGCGTGGTGGCGGGGCCGTACCACTATGTGACGGATTCCTACGAGCGGGTGTTCGAGGACGGTACCAAGCTGGAGATCCCGCTCGGCGCGATGTGCCGCAAGGGTCTCGCCCCGCACTTCGACGCCGACGACGTCTTCCTGGTCACCAAGCAGGGCCTGGACTTCTTCCACGACCACTTCGACTACCCGTACCCGTTCGGGAAGTACGACCAGGCGTTCGTGCCCGAGTACAACCTGGGCGCGATGGAGAACCCGGGCCTGGTGACCTTCCGCGAGGAGTACATCTTCCGCGGCAAGGTGACACAGGCGTCGTACGAGGCGCGGGCCAACGTGATCCTGCACGAGATGGCGCACATGTGGTTCGGCGACCTGGTGACCATGGAGTGGTGGGACGACCTGTGGCTGAAGGAGTCCTTCGCGGACTTCATGGGCACGTTCGCGAACGTCGGCGCGACCCGCTTCAAGGACGCCTGGATCACCTTCGCCAACCGCCGCAAGGCCTGGGCGTACCGGGCGGACCAGCTGCCGTCCACGCATCCGATCACGGCGGACATCCGTGACCTGGAGGACGCCAAGCTGAACTTCGACGGCATCACCTACGCCAAGGGTGCCTCGGTGCTCAAGCAGCTGGTGGCGTACGTCGGCCAGGACGCGTTCCTGGAGGGGGCCCGCCGCTACTTCAAGCGTCACGCGTACGGCAACACCCGTCTCGGCGACCTGCTGTCGGCGCTGGGCGAGACCAGCGGCCGGGACATGTCGGCGTGGGCGCGTTCGTGGCTGCAGACGGCCGGGGTCAACTCGCTGACGCCGCAGGTGCTGCTGGACGCGCAGGGCAGGGTGGCCGAGCTGGCGGTGGTGCAGGAGGCGCCGGAGTCGCATCCCGAGGAACGCCCGCACCGCATCGCGGTGGGCCTGTACCGGCGTACGCCCGAGGGCGCGCTGGAGCGGTACGCGCGCGTGGAGACGGACGCGCACGAGCCGCGCACGGTCGTCGCGGACCTGGCGGGCGCCGAGGCCCCGGACCTGGTCCTGGTCAACGACGACGACCTGACGTACTGCAAGATCCGCTTCGACGACACCTCGCTGACGAACCTCAAGGAGCACCTGGGCGCGCTGACCGACCCGCTGGCCCGGGCGCTGTGCTGGTCGGCGCTGTGGAACATGACCCGGGACGCGCTGCTGCCGGCGCGGGACTTCGTCGGTCTGGTGCTGCGCTTCGCGGGCCGCGAGTCCGACATCGGCGTGCTGCAGATGCTGCACGCGTGGGCGAACTCGGCACTGGTGCACTATGCGGCGCCCGAGTGGCGGCGGACCGGCGGTGAGCTGCTGGCGCAGGGCGCGCTGCGGGAGCTGGAGGCGGCCGAGCCCGGCAGCGAGCACCAGCTGGCGTGGGCCCGGTTCTTCGCGACGGTGGCGTCCGGCGAGACGGACCTCGCCCTGCTCAAGCGCCTGCTGGACGGCGCGGAGACCATCGACGGCCTGGAGGTGGACCAGGAGCTGCGCTGGGCGTTCCTGGAACCGCTGGCGGCGCACGGCGTGGCCGACGAGTCGGTCCTCGCGGCCGAACTGGCCCGCGACGACACGGCGTCCGGCAAGCGCCACCAGGTCCGCTGCCTTGCCGCCCGCCCGTCGGCGGCGGTCAAGGCGCAGGCGTGGGCGCAGGTGGTGGAGTCCGACGCGCTGTCGAACGCGCTGGTGGAGGCGACCATCGCGGGCTTCGGCCAGCCCTCGCAGCGGGAGCTGACGGCGCCGTACGCGGAGAAGTACTTCACCGTGATCGAGCGGGTGTGGCGGGAGCGGTCGATCCAGATCGGCATGGACGTCGTACGGGGCCTGTTCCCGGCGCTGCAGGACCGGCCGGAGACGCTCGAGGCGACGGACGCGTGGCTTCAGGCGCACCGGGACGCGGCGCCGGCGCTGCGCCGGCTGGTGCTGGAGGCGCGGGACGACCTGGCGCGGGCGCTGCGCGCACAGGAGTGCGACGTGACGGCCGCCAACGACTGACCTTTGGCCTGAGCTTGGGCCGCCGGTGACCGTTACGGAATTCGGTCAATCGGAACCGTAACCCCTGGTCCGCACCCGATCGGACCAGGGGTTTCCCGTCCCTACTCGGCATCCGAACACCTGACCTTTAGTCCCCCCTTGTCCGCATTCTTCGACGGCCGTGTAACAGCGGTTAAAGGTGGGATTGAGCGCGGGAATCCCGACGCCATGACGCACAACACCCCGCTCTCCCCCCGCCCCCTCCGCCACCTCTCCGAGGCCCACCGCCGCGTCCTGACGGCGGCCCAGCTCCGCTCCCACGGAGTGACGACGGCAGAACTGGCCGAGCACTGCCGCCCCGGCGGCCCCTGGCAGCAGCTGCTGCCGAACGTGGTCCTCCTCCACCCCGGCCCCGCGACGAACGAGGAGCGTCTGCACGGGGCGCTGCTGTACGCGGCACGCGAGTCCGCGCCGGGCGTCCCGGCCCAGCCGACGGCGGAGGAACCGCACCGGCCGGTCTACGCGGAGGCGATGATCACGGGCCTCGCGGCCCTCACCCTCTACGGCTTCTCCGCCACCCCGCCGCTGCTCTCCCTGAACCACGTCGACGTCCTGGTCCCCCGGCTGCGCCGGATCCGCACCACGGGCTACGTCCGCGTCCTGCGCACCCCCGCCCTGCCCACGCCCAACGCGGTGACGGGTCTGCCGGTGGCGCCGGTGCCGCGGGCGCTGGCGGACGCGGTGGCGGACCTGACGGACGCGGAGGCGGTACGGCGGCTGCTGACCGAGGCGGTGCGTGGCCGTCACTGCGAACCAGCCGCTGTCGTACGGGAGTTGACCAGCGCGAAGCTGCTCAACCGCCCGCACGTGGCGAACGCGGTGGACGCGCTCGTGGCGGAGGGCCGCTCGATCGCCGAGAACCGCCTGTACCGGATGGTCGGCGAGTACGGCCTGCCCGACCCGGTCTGGAACGTCGACCTGCGGCTGCCCGGCGGCCCGCACCTCGGCGGCCTGGACGCGTACTGGCCGGACCAGGCGGTGGCGGTGGAGCTCGACACCCGGGCGCCCCGGCAAGGCCATCGGCAGGAAGACGACGCGCTGTGGTCGGAGTACGCCCGCAAGCGCGAGCACCTCGAACGCCTCGGGATCACCGTCGTGTACATCACGCCGAAGAAGCTCCGGAACGCGATGGAACAGCAGGCGGCGGTGGTCCGCACGGCCCTGATGGCCTCGGCGGACCGTGACCCGGCCGCCTACGTCGTGGTGCTTCCCCGGTAGTGACGGACCGGAAGGCATCGGGAGGGCCGATCCGAGCCCTCAGGAGGGGAGAGGAGGGGCCACCGGGCGATTCCGTCGGCCCCTCCTCGTGCGTCACGCCTGGTCATCGGTTCACCCGAACGGACGAGCCTCGCGGGCGGCGCGGGCCGGGCCACGAAAGATGAGAGGTATGCGACATACCCGGACAGCCGCGTGTTCGGCGGCCCTCGTGCTCGCCACGGCCTGCCTCGTCGCCGGCCCCGGCACGGCACAGGCGGCGCCCCCGACGGCAGCCGTGGGCTATGCGGCCCTCGGCGACTCCTACTCCGCCGGGCTCGGTGCCGGCGACTACCTCCCCACCGGCACGAACTGCAAGCGCAGCGGCCGGGCGTACCCGGTCCTGTGGGCCTCGGCGCACAGGGTGGCGACCTTCGCCTTCTCCGCGTGCAACCACGCCCGGACGAGCGACGTCCTGTCCGGTCAGCTCGGCACGCTCGGCCCAGGCACCAGGCTGGTCACCCTCACCGTGGGCGGCAGCGACGCGGGCTTCGTCGGCGTCATGACGACCTGCGCGCTGGGCGGCACCAGCCGCTGCCTGTCAGCCGTCGCCGCGGCCCGCGCCACGGTGGACGGGTCCCTGGGGGACAGCCTCGACCGGCTCTACTCGGCCATCAGGGACCGGGCTCCCGCCGCCCACGTCGTGGTGCTCGGCTATCCGCACCTGTACCACCTCAGAGGCACCTGCGAAGCCGGCCTCCAGGACACCGCGCGCGCCGCCATCAACGACGGTGTGGACCACCTCGACGCGGTGATCGCCCGCCGCGCCGCCGCCCACGGGTTCGCCTACGCCGACGTCAGGGCAGCCTTCGCCGGCCACGAGATCTGTTCCGCGACCCCCTGGCTGCACAGCGTCGACGTGCTGGCCCCCACCGAGTCGTACCACCCCACGGCACCGGGCCAGTTGCTCGGCTACCTCCCGGTGCTCGACCGGGTTTCCTGACGGGTCCTGACGAGGTCCTGACAGGCCGAGCCGTACGCTCTGGTTCATGCCTGCCGAAGACGTGACCCTGCGCCCCGTCACCGAGGACGACCTCCCCCTGCTGGAGCGCTTCCTCACCGAGCCGCAGACGGCGGGGCCGTTCCAGTGGTACGGCTACACCGACCCGCGGCGGTTCCGGCAGCGCTGGACGGAGAACCGGCTGCTCGGCGAGGACGGCGGCCAGCTGATCGTCACGGCCGGGACCGAGCCGCTGGGGTTCGTCGCCTGGCGGAAGGTCGTCGTCACGGCCTCCACCCACTGCTGGAACATGGGCGCCCAACTGCTGCCGGAGGCCCGTGGCCGGGGCATCGGCACCCGGGCCCAGCTACAGCTCGTCCGGTACCTCTTCGCCCACACCCCCGTGATGCGGATCGAGGCCGACACCGAGGCCGAGAACATCGCCGAGCAGCGGGCCCTGGAGAAGGCCGGGTTCACCCGCGAGGGCGTACTGCGGGGCATCGTCTTCCGGGACGGCCGCTGGCGCGACGGCGTCGCCTACAGCGTGCTGCGCCACGACCCGCTGCCCGCCGACGTGTGAGGCGTACACCTCGTCGAGCAGGGCGGCGTAGGCCGCGATCATGCGGGTGCGGCTGAAGCGCTCGCGGGCGGCGTCCAGGGCCGGCGCGAGCTCGGTGCGTCCGCCGGCCGCCGCGGACCACGCCAGGGCGATCGCGGCCGGGTCCGGCGGGGTGACGAAGCCGAGGCCCTCCACGATCGAGGCGCTGTCGCCGACGTCGGTCGTCACCGGGACCGCGCCGCACATCATGCCCTCGATCAGGCACAGCGGCGCCGCCTCCCCGGAGACGGAGGTCAGGGCGACGACGTCGGCGGCGGCGTACACGGCCGGCATGTCGTGCCGCACGCCGAGCAGGTGCACCCGGTCGGTGAGGGACGGCGCATCGGCGAAGGCGTCGGCGAGGTCCACGCGCAGTCCGGAGTTGCCGGGGGTCATCCCGGCACCGCACATCAGCATGTGCCCGCCGCCCTCCCGGGCCAGCCAGGCGCGGGCCGCCCGGAGCAGCAGGGGCACATTCTTCATCGCGGCGTACCGGGCCGCGAAGACGACCACCGGCGCCCGGTCCGCGATCCCGAGGGAGGCGCGCAGGGCGACGCGCGCGGCCGGGTCCGGGCGGAAGCGGAGCAGGTCGACGCCGTTGGGGATGACGTGCAGCAGCCGGCCCGGGATGCCGGCGGCCTCGTAGGCGGCCCGGGTGGACTCGGCGCAGCACACGCACGCGGCCACCGTGCCGTCGGCGATGGCGGCCTTCAGCTCCTCCAGGGCGGGGCCCTGGTTCTCCGGGTCGGAGCGGTGCAGACCGACCACGACCGGGCGACGGGGCAGGCCGGCCTGGTTGAGCAGGGCCAGCGGCTGCTCCTTCAGGGAGAGGATCACATCCGCCCCGGCCATCGACCGAGCCGTTTCGGCCAGCTCGGGTCCGCTGAAAGCGTTCGCTGCGAGCGAGCCGTCCACCAGGCCCGCGCTGCGGCCGAGCGAGGTGACGCCGACCCCGCCGGCGGTCAGCGCCCGGTAGCAGTGGTCGTCCTCCATGCGCTGCCGGGTGGCCTCGCGATGGACCTCGCCATGGATGCTGAGCACCTGGTGGGACTGGCCGCCCTCGGCCAGTCCCAGTACGACGTCACTGTGCACGATCCGGGCTCCTCCGGAGAAGAAGCCCTCGTAGACCGACAGCACACGCAGTCCGTGCCTCGCGCGCACGCGACCACCCGCCTTGCATAAATGATCGAGAAGATCGAGCCATCCCCGTCCAAAGCGGGATAGCCGATATGAGGCGGTACGGACATTGCGTCCGGGTTAACACGGAATGACGTGGATGAAACGGTGGCTAACAGAATTCTCCGTCGATCACCGACTGCATGTCCCCGGCCCAGTCGCCGTTGAAATTGAAGGCGATCGCATGGCGGCCGTCCGACGTGGTGACCGCCGAGGACGCGGACCCGTGAATGCCGCCGCTGTGCCCCCAGACATGAACACCGCAGGTCAGCCGCGTGTCCATGAGCCCGAGGCCGTAGCGCGTGTTCGGGATGCCCGTGGCCTCCACGGTGGTCTTCATTTCCTTCAGCTGCTTCGGCGGCAGGAGTTTTCCGCCGAGCAGGGCGCTGTAGAAGCGGTCGAGATCGGCGGAGTCGGAGATCATTTCACCGGCCGACGAGGCCAGGGACGGATTCAGGGTCGTGACGTCGTACACCGGACCCGTCGGATCGAGGAATTTCGAGTAGGCGCGGCTGCTCGGGCGGGGCACGGTGATCCGGGTGCCGGGGAGCGAGGTGCCCCGCAGCCGCAGCGGCGCGATGACGCGGCGCTCGATCTCGGTGGCGTACGAGTGGCCCGTCACCTTCTCGATCACCATTCCGGCCAGGACGTAGTTGGTGTTGGAGTACTTCCAGGACGTTCCCGGCGCGAAGTACGGCTCGTGCTTCATGGCGATCGTCACCAGCTCGCCCGGTGCAAGCGTGTCGTAGCGGTGCCGGGAGAAGCCGTCCGCGGTGAAGAACGCCCGGCCGAAGTCCGCGTCGCCGGTGTAGTCGAAGATGCCGCTCGTGTGGTTCAGCAGCTGCCGGACGGTGATGCGGCGGCCGTCGTGACCGTGCCCTTGGACGACGCCGGGCAGCCACTTCTCCACCGTGTCGTCCAGCGACAGCCGGCCCTCCGCCTCCAGCCGGAGCAGGACGGTGGCGACGAAGGTCTTGGTGATGCTGCCGACGCGGTACCGGTCGGCGGTGGAACGCGGCTCGCCGGTGCGGCGGTCGCCCACGCCGGCGGTGGCGGACCAGGTGCCGCGGCCGTCCCTCGCGGTGGCGGTCACCCCGGGCACCCCGGCCGCGACCGCGGCCTCGATGGCCTTGCGGGTGCCGGCGTGGGAGTGCCCGACGGCGGGGTGGGCGCCGGTGGCGGCCACGGCCGGAGCCGCGAGGGCCGCCGTGAGGAGCAGGGCGGTGGCGCCCACCAGGGTCGTGCGTACGCGCATGTCTTCCCCCAACCTGTGCTGTTCGGTGCGGTCAGGGGAGGAAACTTTCCAGGAATGCGCGAAGGTTGCTCTGCAATAGGCCGGTTGGGTGACATTCAGCCCTTTTTCAGCACCAGCTCCGTGTTCCGGTCGGCCGCGCCGCCCGCGAGGGTCTTGCTGGCGTTGGGGGCGTTGTAGGCCAGCTCTCGGTAGAGGGCGGCGAGGCCGGTCTGGGAGAGGTCGGCGAAGTCGGTGCGGTGCGGGGCGGCGGCCTCGATCAGGGTGGTGAACAGGGAGATGGTGCCGTCCTTGTTGTCCACCAGCTCGATGATGCGGGCCAGGTGGGGAAAGTCGATGTGCGAGGCGGTGGAGATCTCCCAGAAGGAGCGGCCGCCGGAGGCCTGGTGCGGGGTGATGACGTTCCGGTGGACGTGCCCGTTCACCCAGGCCAGCACGTTGGCGTGGGCGGACAGCAGCGAGACCACCTCGGCGCCGCTGTGCCGCTTCTCGCCGGGGCGGGCCGGGTCGGGGCGGGTGTTGTCCATCGACTTGCTGGTGTGGTGGCTGAAGACGACGGCGTAGGAGTCCTTGTTGTCCTTCAGCGTCCTGTCCAGCCACTTCAGCTGGGCGGTGCCGACGGAGCCCTCGTAGTAGCCGCCGGCGTCCGTGGTGTCGAGGCTGATGCCGATGACGTCGTCGGAGATGCGGAAGGCGTAGTACTGGGTGCCCGCGTCGAGGTTCGCCGAGGAGTAGCCGTGTCCGACCGGCCCGTGGCCCTGGTGGGCGGGGTCGAGGTGGGCCTTGAGGTAGTCGGCGGGGGTGTAGGGGGCGCGTTTCTCGTCCGGCGTGACCGAACGCATCGAGCGGGCGTGGGCCTTGAGGAAGTCCCGGTAGCCGGTGCCCTTGGCGTCGGTTCCGTTGTTGATGGAGGCCAGGAGTTTTTTCGCATCGGCGGCCGGGACGTTCATCAGCTTCTTGCCGCCGATGGCCGCCTCGGCGAGGTAGGGGTCGCCGTGGGAGCCGTAGGCGCCGAGCGGGAGGGCGTCGTGGTTGCCGACGGTGGAGTACCAGGGCAGGTTGAGGCCGGGGCTCTGCACCTCGCGGATCGCGGCGGCCAGGAAGCCCTTCAGCTGCGGGAAGCCGAGCGTCTTGTCGTAGTCGCGCAGAGCGGCGTCGGGCTGCCAGAACAGCTGCAGACCGCTGTTCTGCACGCCCTCGTAGTGCTTGGGATCACCGGAGTTGGGGCTGATGCGGCCACCGCTCATCACCTTCATGAACCACTCCAGCTCGGAGTGGGCGTTGTTGTCGGTGTTGTCGCCGGTGGTCATCACGAAGTGCAGCGGGGCGCCGGTGACGGGGGCGCCCCGCAGCGCGTTGACCCGCTCGACCAGCGAGATCGCTCCGGGCACGGTGAGCGCCTCCTGCGGCCGCCAGGAGTGCGGGTCGGCCGCGCGCAGGAACTCCCAGCGCAGGGGGTGCTGGACGTCCATCAGGTGCAGGTCGGTGAACTGCACGAACGCGGCGAGGGCGCGGCGGCGGCTCGCGCGGCCGGACTTGGGCGTGGCCAGCTCACCGCGCACCACGCGCGCCCAGCCGGGCCCGTCACCGAGCCGGCGGTAGCCGGAGCCGTTCCGGGGCGCGGCGACGGAGGCGAGCGTGGTGCCCTTGGTGTAGGGGGCGAGCGGGACCGCCGGAGTGGCCTGCCCGGAGTGGGCGACCGGCGCCGGGGCGGTGGCGGCCTCGCTGTCGGTGGGGCGGAGGGCGTAGCCGACGCCCGCGGAGAGCGAGACCGCTCCGGCGGCGGCGAGGACGGTACGGCGGTTGACCTCCAGGGCGGAGGCGGCGACAGAGCGTATGCGCGGCATTGGCGCGATCTCCCCGAGTGCGAACGCGTCGGCAGTGTTCGCGGGCCGTCGCTGTCGCGAACGCCCCGCTCACTCTGGATCGTTGGCACCGGGGATGACCTGCGTGTGAACGCGGCGGCAACGCGCAGCGCCCATCACCGTACGTGGATCACGGGGTGGGGGTCGCGGTCATGGAGTGGATTGCGCGCGGCCCAGGGGCAGTTACTCCTCGTTCATCTGTTGGGGTAGGGCACGGGTTCCGGCGGCGAGATGCCCGTTCGCGGGGCGTTCCCGCCAGAGGCGCAGGGCGGTGTCGACCAGGGGCACCCGGTTCAGGTCCGGTACGACCGAAAGGTCCCGCCATGCCGCGAAATCGGTGGATCCCCCGACCTCGTACCGGAGTTCACCGCCGACGACCTCTCCCTCGTAGACGAGCCGCAGCGCATGGTGGTCGGTACGACGCCGGTGCCGGCGGCGCCGGCCCAGGGTCAGCCGGAACGAGTCCACGCCGAGGAGACCGGTCACCTCGATGCGGTAACCGGTCTCCTCGCCGACCTCGCGGCGGACGGTGTCGTACGGGTCCTCGCCGTGCTCCATGCCGCCACCCGGCAGCACCCACTCCGGGGTGCCGTCGGGACCGGGTGAACGCGCGAGCAGGATCTGTCCGTCACGGACGCACACGGCGTAGGCCGCCACCCTCAAGTTCCGTCGCATCCCAGGGAGGTTAGTCCCGAACGTCCGGATTCGCCGGTGAATATTCGGGCGCGGACCAGCGCAGCGGCAAGGCGGCCGGGGTCCACAGGGCCTCGGTGAGGGTGAAGCGTACGTTGCGCTCGCCGGCCGCCGTGAACTCGGCGCGCGCCTCGCCGGTGAGCTGGAGGGTGGTGCCGGTCGTCCAGTCGAGGAAGAGCAGTCCGGCACGGGGGGTGCTTCGCAGATTGCCGAGGGTGAGGAACATGGCGTTGCCGGGGTAGTCGGGCCAGGTCAGTTCGTGCGGGGACGCGACCTGGACGAAGCCCGGGTTGCCGCCCCGGTGACTGACGTCGGCTCCGGCGGGGTGGACCGTGGCCAGGAAGAAGGTGTCGGCCGCGTGGATGAACTCCGTGTGCTCCGGGTCGAGTTCGGTCAGGCGGTGGGGGGTGCCTGGCGTGCGGTCGCCGAGTGTCTCGTACGTCTCCCTGCGCTGGATGTATTTGGGGCAGTTGGAGAAGACCTGGTCCGCCTCTACGGCGAAGCCGCGGGGGGTCGGTCCGAGCCGGCCGTTGAGGCGCATGCGGCGGCGGGTTCGGGGGTCCAGGGCGATGGTGCCGATGCGGGTGCCCTGCGTTTTCAGCGCCACGGTGAGTGGGTCGCCAAGGGCGTCGTACGGGTGCGGGTCGGCGGTAGCCGCGGACCGAACGCAGTCCTGCGCCCCTTCAGGTCGGCCGCCCTGCCGCCAATCCGTCATGACCGACATCCGGCGGGGCCCGGTGGCCCGGACGAAACCCGGCGCCCCCGTGAGCGCCGACGCCCACACCCTCCCCGTCCCCGGGTCCGCCGCTCCCACCACCAGCAGTGGCTGCAGTTCCAGGAAGGCAGCCGCGATCGGCTTGATGTCCTGGCCGAGGGAGCGGCCCACATGGTCGGCGCGGTCGCGGACGCCCAACAGTTCCTGCACGGCGAGCGAGCCCGCGTGATAGGTGCCCATGGCTAGAAGAAACCGCAGGTCGGGGCTTCCGAGTGGGGCGCCGGGGCGCCGTCGGGGCCGAGGGGGGCGGCGATCTCCAGGCGGATGCCGTCCGGGTCGTGGAAGAAGATCCCGCCCGAGGTCCCGCCCTCCCGGTGGGCGACCACACCGTCATAGGCGAAGTCGACTCCGGCGTCCCGCAGCGCGGTCTCGTACTCCCGGACGCGGTCGATCGAGTCGACCGTGAAGGCGAGGTGGTGCAGTCCGGGGCGACCGCTGTCGTACGACCCCTGCGCCTGCTGCCAGAGGGTGACGAGCGGGGCGCCGCCGCCCTCCCCCAGCATCGCCCAGCGCCGGTCGTCCTCCTTGCCCTCGGCGAGCACCGTGAAGCCGAGGAGGTCGCGGTACAGGGCGAGCGAGCGGTCGAGGTCGGTGACGTTCAGACCGGCGTGCGCGATGCGCGGAGTCATGGTGTTCTCCTTCGAGCTGCTACCTAACCTTCTTTCTTTACATTAGAGGGTTAGGAGCCAGAAGGTCAACCACTCACATACAATTGAGCGGTTAGGACGGAAGGAGTGCCCGATGACCGCCCTGCCCGACCCCCGCCCCCTCACCGGCGAACCCCTCGCGCTCGACCTGCTCAACACCCGGTGGAACCGGGAAGGCGTCACCCAGGACCTGCTCGACGGCACCGACGGGCTGGCCGTGTGGCTCGCCGGCAACGGGCTGGCCGGGGAGCACACGGCCGACGCGGAGACGCTGGAGCATCTGCGCGAGGCGCGCGAGGCGATCAAGGCCGCGGTGCACGGGTCACCGGCCCAGGCCGCGCCGCTCGTGGACGCCGTACTGGCACACGGACGGATCCGGGCCCGGCTGACCCCCGAGGGCCCCGCCGAGGAGCCGGAGTTCACCGATCCGTCGTGGGCGCCGGCCTGGCGCGCCGCCCGGAACTACCTGGAGCTGATCACCCGCGCCCCGGAGCGCATCCGGACCTGCTCCGGCGGCAGCTGCATCCTGCACTTCTTCGACACGTCCCGGAACGGCACCCGCCGCTGGTGCTCGATGGCCGCGTGCGGCAACCGCGCGAAGGCCTCCCGGCATTACGCGCGCTCGAAGGACCACTGACCGCGCGCGGCGCGGTCGCGGGGGTCGGCAGCATGAAGATCGAGAAGGTCGCGCCGCAACGTCGGGCACCCGCCCCTCACGGCCTGTCGGCCGGCGCCTCCCCGGCCGGGCAGGTCAGCTGCCGGGACCGGGGCAGCGCCTCGTGATCCAGGCACGGTCGACGGCCACGCGAGTGTCCCCGACCGCCCACAGGCTCGCGTTCTGCCGGCCCACGCCGACCTGGACGAGGACGTGCCGGCCCGGGCGCGGGGCCGGTTTCGCGCCGCCGTCGAACAGGAAGCTGACCCGGGCCGGGCCGTGCGCGGGCTTGTGGGAGCGGATCACGGTCAGCGTGATCCGGGACCAGGGGGACGACTTCCGCGGCTGCACCTCGGCCCGGTGCCCTCCACGACCAGCCTGGAGCAGGCCAGGTCGAGTTCCGGCTCGGACGGCCGCCCGCCGTCCCCGGAGACCCCGGCCGGGGCGTCGCCCACGCTCTTGTCCGCGGCGCCCGCGCTGTTGTCGTCCGGGGCACCGGAGTGCGTCACCATCCAGCCGAACCCGACGACCAGGGCGACGGCCGCGGCCCCGGCGAGCGACCCGAACGCGATCCGCAGCACCCGCCGGGGCCGCGGAGGGCGGCGCCCTGCCCTCACCGGTCGCGTGACACCGCGCGGGCCGGGCGCCGGCCGAGGACTCACGGCCTCCTCGGCGGGCACCGCCCCGTCCGCCCGCTCCCCGGTCAGCGCGTCCGCGAGCCCGGTCAGCTGCTCCCTCAGCACCGCCAGGTCGACCTCGGCCGCCCGGTGTTCGGCGAGGAAGGCGGGATCGCGGTGGGCCTCCTCGGGCAGCGGTTCCCCCGTGATGGCCGCCATCAGCGCGTCCATACCGCCGTACTCCCCGGCGTTGCCATGTCCGGCGGTCACGTCACACCACCTCGTCCTCGTGCAGGCGCTCGCGCAGGGCGCGGACCGCCGTGTGCAGCCTGCTCTTGACCGTGCCCTCGGGGGATGCCCAGTTCCTCGGCGATGGCCCGGACGGGCAGGTCGGCGAAGAAGCGCAGGACGAGCACCTGCCGCTGGGCGGCGGGCAGGTCGTCCAGGCCCTGGGCGGCGGGCAGGTCGTCCAGGCCCTGGGCGACGGCGAGGGAGAGCAGGCTGGTCTCCTCGCCGGAGGGGTGCGCGGGCTCGCGCAGTGCGGCCGGCCGCTCCCCCAGCCTCCCCCACTGCCTCAAGGGCGTGGGGGCACCCCCACCTGGCGACGTTCGGCCCGGTGCCAGTCCATGGCGAGGTTGGAGGCGACCACCGCCGCCCACTCCGAGACGTCCCGCGGCGCCTCCCGTCCGCTCGCGGTCCCCTCCAGCAGCCGCAGCCGTACCTGCTGCACCCCGTCCGGCAGGTCCGACTGCGGCACGCCGCCGAGCGCGAGCACCGCCCGCACCCGGCGTTCCTGGGCCGCGTCCAGCGGATCGTCCCCGGTACGGTCCGCGCGTCCCCCACAGTTCGGACCGGCTTCCGGCGGTGCGCAGAGGCGTACGTCACATCGCCGTGTGGCCGGGGAGGCGTACGGGCAGGCACAGGACAGCACAGCTTGCGGCCCCGGCGCCCGGCGGAGGGAATTTCTCCAGCTCAGGGGCATGTTGGACGGATGTACGGAACTGTTCGCCGGGTGATCGTGTCCCACTCCTCGGGCACGCCTCGCAAAGAATTGGACAGGTGGACCGGGGTCGGCCGCATGATGGAAAAGCCCCGGTCATGCACGAGACACAAAGAGGGAGTCACTGTGAGGGTCGGAATCGTCGGAGCCACCGGTCAGGTCGGCACGGTCATGCGCAGGATCCTCGCGGAGCGGAACTTCCCGGTGACCCAGCTGCGCCTGTTCGCCTCGGCGCGCTCGGCCGGCACCGTGCTGGACGGGGTGACGGTGGAGGACGCGGCGACCGCCGACTACACCGGCCTGGACATCGTGCTCTTCTCGGCGGGCGGCACGACCTCCAAGGCGCTGGCCGAGAAGGTCGCCTCCCAGGGCGCCGTCGTGATCGACAACTCCTCCGCCTGGCGCAAGGACCCCGAGGTCCCGCTCGTCGTCTCCGAGGTGAACCCGCACGCGGTCGCCGACCGTCCCAAGGGCATCATCGCCAACCCGAACTGCACCACGATGGCCGCGATGCCGGTCCTGAAGCCGCTGCACGAGGAGGCCGGTCTTCAGGGGCTGATCGTCGCCACCTACCAGGCGGTGTCCGGCTCGGGTCTCGCGGGCGTGGCCGAGCTGCACGGCCAGGTGCAGAAGGTGGCCGACGAGGCCGACAAGCTGACCCACGACGGCCGGGCGGTCGACTTCCCCGAGCCGCAGGTCTACAAGCGCACCATCGCCTTCAACGTGCTCCCGCTGGCGGGCTCGATCGTCGACGACGGTCTCAACGAGACCGACGAGGAGCAGAAGCTGCGCAACGAGTCCCGCAAGATCCTGGAGATCCCCGAGCTGAAGGTCTCCGGCACCTGCGTGCGCGTGCCCGTCTTCTCCGGCCACTCCCTCCAGGTCAACGCCCGCTTCGCCCGCCCCATCTCCCCGGAGCGCGCCACCGAGCTGCTCGCCGGGGCCCCGGGCGTCGCCCTCTCCGACATCCCGACCCCGCTGCAGGCGGCCGGCCAGGACCCGTCGTACGTCGGCCGCATCCGCCGCGACGAGACGGTGGACAACGGCCTGGCGCTGTTCATCTCCAACGACAACCTCCGCAAGGGCGCCGCGCTGAACGCGGTCCAGATCGCGGAGCTGGTGGCGGCGGAGCTGTCCTCGAAGTAACCCGCAGCTGCGCCACAGGGGCGGTCACGGTCACGTGGCCGCCCCTGTCGTGTCCTCCACCGCCGTGCGAGGATCGCTGACCCGGATTGCGAGCGGGAGGTGGCCGTGGACACGTGCGCGACCTGTGGCGGCCCTCTTCCGGCGCGGGCCGGCCGCCGGGGCCGTAGCTCGGTGTACTGCTCGGCGGCCTGCCGGCAGAAGGCCTACCGGGAGCGGCAGGACGGTGGCGGGGGCCTGGAGGAGCTGATCGAGTCGGTCGGCCGGCAGGCGGGTTCGCTGGTGCCGCGGCCGGCCTCCGAGCTGTACGCGGGCGTGACCGAACTGTCCGCCTCGGTGGCCCGGCTGCGCCGTGTCGCACGGCTCGCGCAGGAGACCCGGCAGACCACTGACCATTGCGTCACAGGGCCCGGCGTGACGGAAAAACCCGGGAACGGGACTGCCGGCGCGGTTTGCGTCACGGACTCCCCCGTGACGCGAACCGACGCGACGAAATCCGACGCCACGCCCTTCGACGAGGGCGCCTTCGCCGCCCTCACCGAGTCGTACCGGCGGGAGATCCGCGCCCACTGCTATCGCATGACCGGCTCCTACGACGACGCCGAGGACCTGGTTCAGGAGACGTTCCTGCGGGCCTGGCGGGGCCGGGACGGCTATCGGGGCCGGGCGAGCGCCCGTACCTGGCTGTACCGCATCGCGACCAACGCCTGCCTGGACTTCCAGCGCCGTACCGCCCGCCGCCCGCAGGCTTACGAGCCGCTGCCCGGCATGGACCACGGCAACGGCGAGCCACCGGCCCGAATCACCTGGCTGCAGCCGTACCCGGACGACGAGCTGCCGGACAGCGCGGCGGAATCGCGCGAGACCGTCGAGCTGGTCCTGCTGGCCGCGCTCCAGCACCTGTCCGGCCGCCAGCGGGCCGCGCTCGTGCTGCGCGACCTGCTCGGACTCACCGCCGCCGAGACCGCG
Source organism: Streptomyces sp. NPDC054783 (assembly GCF_053611725.1). NCBI lineage: Bacteria > Bacillati > Actinomycetota > Actinomycetes > Kitasatosporales > Streptomycetaceae > Streptomyces > Streptomyces sp. NPDC054783. Next base: position 96,173 of record NZ_JBSHAY010000021.1, read on the forward strand.
CAGATGCTCGGCACCTCCGTGGCCTCGGTCAACAGCGCACTGCAACGCGCCCGCCCGGCCCTGCGCGATCAGCTGCCCGCGAGCCGTACGGACTGGACGGCCACCCCGCCGACGGACGCCCAGCGGGCCGCGCTCCAGCGGTACATGACGGCCGCCGAGCGGCTCGACTTCGACGCGATGGCCGAGCTGCTCGCCGAGGACGTCACGCTGACGATGCCGCCCAACCCGTTCTGGTTCACCGGCCGCGAGGCGCTGCTCGCCTTCCTCCGGCCGAGCCTCGACCCCGCGTCCCCCATGTTCCTCGGCCACTGGCGCCACCTGCCCGCCCGGGCCAACGGGCAGCTCGCGGCCGGGGGTTACGTCCGCCGCCCCGGTACGAACGTCTACCGAGCCCAGGTCCTGGACGTGCTCCGCTTCGACGCCGCGGGCCGCATCACGGAGATCACCTCCTTCGAACCGCACCTGTTCCCGGCGTTCGGACTGCCGCTGCGGCTGTGAGCGATGAGCGCCGGGGGTGCCGTACGTCTGTACCGGTGAAACGGACACCACTTCCGAAGGAGTTCACCATGCTGCTCACCGACAAGACCGCGATCGTCTACGGCGCCGGCGGCTCGATCGGCGGTGCGGTGGCCCGTGCCTTCGCCGGCGAGGGCGCCCGGGTGCACCTCGTGGGCCGCACCCGGGAGACGCTGGAGGCGGCGGCGGCCGGCCTCAAGGACGCCGAGGTCGCCGTCGTGGACGCCCTCGACGAGGCGGCGGTGGAGGAGCACCTCGCGGGCGTCGGCGACGTCGACATCTCGTTCAACCTCGTCACCCGCGGCGATGTGCAGGGCGCCCCGCTCACCGAGATGCCCGTGGACGACTTCCTGCGGCCGGTGATCAACGGCGCCCGTGCCAACTTCATCACCGCCCGCGCCGCCGGGCGCCGCATGGCCGAGCGCGGCTCGGGAGTCGTCCTCACCCTCAACAGCGGTTCCGCGCACGGCAGTCCGATGATGGGCGGCACGGGACCGGCCGATGCCGCGATCGACACGCTCGTACGGAACCTGGCGATCGAGCTGGGTCCGCGCGGGGTGCGGGCCGTGGGGCTGTGGGCGGCCGGGGTGCCCGAGACGTTCACCGTCGGGAAGCTGTCCGCCGTCAACCCGGCGATCGACGAGGCCGCCGTCCAGGGCATCGTCGACAACCTCGCGACGATGCGCATGACCCGCCGCAACCCCACCCTCGCCGAGGTCGCCGCCACCGCCGTCTTCCTCGCCTCCGACCGGGCGGCCGGCATCACCGGCACCTTCGTCGACGTCACCGGCGGGATCGTCGCTCGCTGAGCCGGAAAAGGGCGCCCGGACCGGCGAGCCGTGCGCACACGAAAGGGCGCCCGGCGCACAGGCCGGGCGCCCTTGCCGCCGTGCTACTTGCCGGCCGCCGCGTCCGCCGTCTGGGCCTTCAGGGCCCGCTCGACGCCAGAGCGGGACTCCGAGACGAGGCGGCGCAGGGCCGCGTTCGGCTCGGCCGCACCCAGCCAGGTGTCGGTCTTGGCGAGGGTCGCCTCGGAGACCTGCACCGCCGGGTACAGGCCGATGGCGATCTGCTGGGCGATCTCGTGCGAACGGGCGTCCCAGACGTCCTTGACGACCTCGAAGTACCGGTCCGCGTACGGCGCCAGCAGCTCACGCTGGTCGGTCTGGACGAAGCCGCCGATCACGGCCTCCTGCACGGCGTTCGGCAGCTTGTCGGAGTCGACCACCGAGGACCAGGCCTCCGCCTTGGCCTCCGGGGTCGGGCGGGCCGCGCGGGCGGTGGCCGCGTGCCGCTCACCCGCGGCCGTCTTGTCCCGCTCGTACTCGGCCGCGATCTCCGCCTCGTCGAAGCGGCCGACCGCCGCCAGCCGCTCCACGAAGGCCCAGCGCAGCTCGGTGTCCACGGCCAGGCCCTCGACGGTCTGCGTGCCCTCCAGCAGGCTCTCCAGCAGGTCCAGCTGCTCGGGGGTGCGGGCCGTCGCCGCGAAGGCGCGGGCCCAGGCCAGCTGGTGGTCGCCGCCCGGCTCGGCCGCACGCAGGTGGGCCAGCGTGGCGTCGGTCCACCGGGCCAGCAAGGACTCGCGGGCGGCCGGGTCGGCGTACAGGTCGATGGCGAGCTTGACCTGGCGGTGCAGCGACTGCACCACGCCGATGTCGGACTCCTTGCCGATGCCGGACAGGACCAGGGAGAGGTAGTCCCGGGTGGCCAGCTCGGCGTCCCGGGTCATGTCCCAGGCCGAGGCCCAGCACAGGGCCCGCGGGAGGGACTCCTGGAAGTCGCCGAGGTGCTCGGTGACCGTCTTCAGGGACTCCTCGTCCAGGCGGACCTTGGCGTACGACAGGTCGTCGTCGTTGAGCAGGACGACCGCCGGCCGGCGCCTGCCGGTCACCTGCGGTACGGCCGTCAGCTCGCCGTCGACGTCCAGCTCGATCCGCTCGGTGCGCACCAGCTTGCCGCTCGCGTCGTCGAGGTCGTACAGGCCGACGGCGATGCGGTGCGGGCGCAGCACCGGCTCGCCCTTGGCGCCGGCGGGCAGGGCCGGGGCCTCCTGGCGGACGGCGAAGGAGGTGACCACACCGTCGGCGTCCGTCTGGATCTCCGGGCGGAGGATGTTGATGCCCGCGGTCTCCAGCCACTTCCGCGACCAGGTCTTCAGGTCGCGGCCGGAGGTCTCCTCCAGGGCGCCGAGCAGGTCGGACAGGCGGGTGTTGCCGAACGCGTGCCGCTTGAAGTAGGCCTGCACGCCCGTGAAGAACTCGTCCTCGCCGACGTACGCGACGAGCTGCTTCAACACGCTCGCACCCTTGGCGTACGTGATGCCGTCGAAGTTGACGAGCACGTCGTCCAGGTCGCGGATGTCAGCCATGATCGGGTGCGTGGACGGCAGCTGGTCCTGCCGGTACGCCCAGGTCTTCATGGAGTTGGCGAACGTGGTCCACGAGTGCGGCCAGCGCGAGCCCGGCGCGGCGGCCTGGCAGGCGATGGAGGTGTAGGTGGCGAACGACTCGTTCAGCCACAGGTCGTTCCACCACTCCATGGTGACGAGGTCGCCGAACCACATGTGGGCCAGCTCGTGCAGGATCGTCTCCGCGCGGACCTCGTACGCCGCGTCGGTCACCTTGGACCGGAAGACGTACTGGTCGCGGATGGTGACGGCACCCGCGTTCTCCATCGCGCCCGCGTTGAACTCGGGCACGAACAGCTGGTCGTACTTCGCGAAGGGGTACGCGTAGTCGAACTTCTCCTGGAACCAGTCGAAGCCCTGCCGGGTCACCTCGAAGATCGCGTCCGCGTCAAGGAACTCGGCGAGGGACGGGCGGCAGTAGATGCCCAGCGGCACGCTCTGCCCGTCCTTCTCGTACACGCTGTGCACGGAGTGGTACGGGCCGACGATCAGCGCGGTGATGTACGACGAGATGCGCGGGGTCGGCTCGAAGGACCAGACGTTGTCCTGCGGTTCCGGGGTCGGCGAGTTCGAGATCACCGTCCAGCCCTCGGGCGCCCGCACGGTGAACTGGAAGGTGGCCTTCAGGTCCGGCTGCTCGAAGGAGGCGAACACCCGGCGGGCGTCCGGGACCTCGAACTGGGTGTAGAGGTAGGCCTGCTCGTCGACCGGGTCGACGAAGCGGTGCAGGCCCTCGCCGGTGTTGGTGTAGGCGCAGTCCGCGACGACCCGCAGGACGTTACGGCCCTCCAGCAGGCCCGGCAGGGCGATCCGCGAGTCCTTGAAGACCTCGGCGGGGTCGAGCGCGTCACCGTTCAGGGTGACCTCGTGGACGGTGGGCGCCACCAGGTCGATGAAGGACTCGGCACCGCCGCGGGCCACGTCGAAGCGCACCGTGGTCACGGACCTGTAGGTACCGCCCTCCTGCGCGCCGGAGAGGTCGAGATCGATCTCGTACGAGTCAACAGTGAGCAGCTCGGCCCGCTGCTGCGCCTCTTCGCGAGTCAGGTTTGTGCCAGGCACGCGGTCATCTCCTCGTTATGTGTCGGTTGCGCCATCCTTCCATGGGACCCACAGGGAAAGCGATGTCCGGATACCGCCGGTCGGCGGGGCGGCCGGGCAGGAGGCTGGGCCGTATGACGAGCTACACCGCACGCCCGATTCCGTCCCCGTCCCTGAAGGAGCTGCGCACCGCCGACGACGCGGGCCGCCCCCTGGCCCCCTTCACCGACGAGGAGGGCGGCGCCCCGCTGCGCTGCTGCCTGCGGCGCAGCGAGCCCGGCGAGCGGATCGCCCTGGTCTCGTACGCGCCACTGCGCCGCTGGGCGGCCGAGACGGGCGCCGACCCCGGGGCGTACGACGAGCAGGGCCCGGTCTTCATCCACGGGGACGAGTGCCGGGGTCCGTCGCCCGACCCCGTGCTGCCCTTCACCGATGCCCACCGCGTGCTCCGCCGCTACTCGGCCGACGGCCGGATCCTGGGCGGCCGCCTCACGGACGGCGACTTCCCGTCCGCCCTCACCGAGGCCTTCGCCGACCCGGAGGTGGCGGTGGTGCACGTTCGGGCGGTGGAGTACGGGTGCTTCCTGTACGAGGTGCGGCGGGGCTGAGGCGCGCGGAGGAAGGAGAGCCTCGGCCGTGCCGGACGCGACGGGCCGCGGCCACGAGGTCGGCGGGCGGGGCGGGTCCGGCGCGTCCGTCGTCCGCAGCGCGGCCTCGGCCGGCGCGTCGGCACTCACCGCACCGGGAAACCGCTCGTCGCCGAACCGCTCGTCGCCGAACCGCTCGTCGCCGAACCAGGGGGCGTCGGCCCACGCGATGTCGGGCCGCACACCCGTGACCGACCCGTTCGCCATCGCCGCGTCGTCCATGCCGCCGTCGAGGAAGCCGACGTACGACAGCGCCAGGATCGTCCTCGAGGAGTTCGTCCCCCGGACGGCCTCGGTCGGCTCCGCCCGCCGGTCCCGCCACAACTCGACCACCCACCGCGTAGGGTTCGGGATCCTCGGGCGCGGAGGCGATGGCACCCGCCGGATGGTCGACGGCCACTGCCGGACTCCCCCCGGCAGTGCGCCATCACCGCGCGACACCCACGCCGGCTGCTACCGCTCGGTTCGACACGGGTCAGTGGGTGTCCCTGCGCCCGGCGTGCGTCGGCCGTCGCTGTCGCTCCTGGACGCGAGGCCATGGGCGCCGAGCCGATGAGGGCGCCCGGGCACCGCGTCCCGCAGGGCCTGGAGCACATGGGTCACCGCGGGCCCGGTCTCCCCGCCCCTGCGTACCGCCGCCGCCACATGGCGGACCGGGCCGTCCGGTCCGAGGTCCCGCATGACCACCCCGTCGCGGCGGCCCGCGGCCATGCGCGGGACCAGGGCCACACCCATGCCCGCCTCCACCATGGCGAGGATCGGAGTCCAGCCGGAGGCCGAGTGACCCTGGTGGGGGCTGAAGCCGGCCGCCTCGCAGGCGCGGCGGGTGATGTCCGACCAGGGGCCGCTGCCGCCGAAGATCCAGGGTTCGGCGGCCAGGTCGGTGAGGGTCAGGGCGGGGGCCGCGGCCAGGGGGTGGTCCGGGGGCAGGGCGACGTCCAACGGGTCGGCCAGCAGAGGGACTTGGGTGAAGCGGGGGTCCGCCGTGCTGGGGGCCGAGGCCGCGAGGGACAGGGCGAGGTCCACCTCGCCGGCCGTCAGGAGGTCGTAGGCCTCGGCGGCCTCCGCCTCCCGGACCCGGACCGTCACCGCGGGGTGCGTGTCCCGCAGGGCCCGTACGGCCGGTACCACCAGGGCGGGTACGGACGTCGGGAACGCGGCGACCCGGACCTCCCCCGCCTCTCCTTGGACGTATGCCGCCAACGCGGCCTCCGTGCGCTCCAGTTGCTCGAAGACCGGCTCGGTGTGGGCCAGGACCAAGCGGGCCGCGTCGGTGAGGCGGACCCGGCGGCCCCGCGCCTCCAGCAGGGGTACGCCGAGCTGCCGGGTGAGGTTGGTGAGCTGCTGGGAGACGGCGGAGGGGGTCATGTGCAGGGCCTCGGCCGTCGCCGTCACGGTGCCGCGCTCGCGCAGGGTGCGCAGGATCTGCAGCTTCCGGATCTCCCACTCGGCCATGCCGGGAAAGCTACACGTCAACGCCGTGGACCCGCGCCCAGCAACACCCCGCCCAGGATCAACGCCATCGACAGCAGTTGCGGCAGCTCTGTCGTCTCGCCGAGGACGGCCCAGGACAGGACGGCCACGCAGACCGGCTGGAGGTAGTAGACGATGCCCGCGCGGGTCGCGCCGATCAGGGCGATGGCCTTGTTCCAGGCGAAGAAGGCCACCGCGGAGGAGGCGACGCCGACGTAGAGGAGGGGCAGGACGGTGGCGGGGGCGGGGTGGAAGGAACCCTGCACGGTCACGCTCACCGCCTGTGCGGGCAGGAGGAGGACCGTCCCGGTCAGGAACGTGGTGAACAGGAAGCCGGTGCCGTGGAGTTCGGCGGGCTTGCGGCGCAGCAGCGCGCTGTAGCCGGCGAAGCAGCAGGCGGCCGCGATCATCCACAGGTCGCCCGGCGAGAAGTGCGCGCCGCCGCCCACGAGCAGCGCCACGCCCGCGCAGGCGACGGACAGGCCGGTGGCTCGGCGCGCGCCGAGCCGTACGCCGCCCAGCCGTTCGAAGACCGCCATCAGCACCGGCGAGGCGGCCATGATCATGCCCATGGTGGCGGCCGAGGTGGTCAGTCCGGCCTGGTTGACGAGGGTGTTGTAGGTGGCCACGCCGAGGAGGGAGGCGAGGAGGACGTAGCGGGCGTGACGGCGGATCAGCGCCCGCTGCCGCCAGGCCTGCCGGGCGCCGAAGGGGGCTACGGCGAGGAGTGCGACGACCCAGCGCCAGAAGGCGTGCTGGACGGGCGGGACGCTGTCGTGCAGACCGCGGGAGGTGACGAAGCTGCCGGACCAGACGAGGGTGGCGAGGGCGGCGAGGGCCAGGCCGGTCGCGGGGGCGGCGGCCTTGCGGGCGGGTGTGGTGGCGGGTGCGGCGGAAGTGGTGGTCCTGGGCAGGACGGCGGCCACGGGGCTCCTTTCGATGGTTGGTGTGCTTCTACCGTCACAGCACCCGATCCATCAGGTCCATCGAAACTTGTCGACTGTTCCTTTCAGTTGAACTGAACAATCTGCCCACCGTGGGGCCATACCACTCACCACCGGCGGGATGACCGGACGCCTCCGGGCGGTCGACGCGGGCCTCGCGGTCCAGACCGGGGCCCTGTCTCTCCTCGACGACGAGCAGGTCGGCCAACTGGCCGACCTGCACAGGGAGTTGCCGGCGGGGCGCTGGAGGCGCCGCACCGAGAAGAGGTCTAGCCGCCGAGGTGCGCGGCGAGCGCCGTCTCGATGTCCGCCGCGCCGGCCGAGTCGGCGGCCCAGGCCGCGTATCCGTCGGGACGGACCAGCACGGTCGTCCGGCGGTCACTCGCCCAGTGCGCCACGGCCAGCCGGCCCGCACGGCCGGGCCCCGCCTCGTACGGCTCCGGGGTGATCAGCACGAACCGGCCGCCGCGCAGGGCCTCGTAGAGGCGGTCGCCGCCGGCCAGGGCGACGTCCGGGACCCGGGTGCCGGTGAGGCGGTGGGCGCCGCGCGGTGCCGGGTAGCGGTAGCCGACGCCGGTGACCTGGCCCGCGACCTTGCGCCGGGCGGGGCCGACGGCGTTCAGGAACGTGGTGAGCGCGGCGCGGGCCGCAAGGGTCCAGGGGCGCTTGGCCATCGCGAGGCGGACGATCCCGCCGCTGCTGCGCAGCACCGACCTGCCCACGGGGTGCCGCTCGCCCTGGTAGGTGTCGAGCAGCGCCGGGTCCGCGTGTCCGCCCACGACCGCCGCGAGCTTCCAGCTCAGGTTGGCCGCGTCCTGCAGGCCGGTGTTCATGCCCTGGCCGCCGGCCGGGGTGTGCACGTGCGCGGCGTCGCCCGCCAGGAAGACCCGCCCCACCCGGTAGGCGGGCGCCTGCCGTTCGTCGCTGTGGAAGCGGGACATCCAGCGGGCGTCGTGCATCCCGAAGTCCCGCCCGAGGGCGAGCCGGGTGATCTCCTGGACCTCGGCCAGGTCCAGCGGCTCGGTGTCGGGGACGTTGCGGCCGCGGTGCCAGCCGATCACCCGGTGGTAGCCGTCGCCGAACGGTGCGAGGAAGGCGAAGGCGTCGCCGACGGCGTTGACGGTGAGCAGCGTCGGCGGCTCCTCGGCGAGCCGGACGTCGGCGAGGACCACGGACCTGATCACCGACTTGCCCGGGAAGGGCAGCCCGATCGCGTCCCGTACGACGCTGCGCATGCCGTCGGCACCGACGACGTACGCCGCCCGCAGGCGCTCCGTACGCCCTCCGGGCCCGCGCGCCTCGACGGTCACCCCGTCGGCGTCCTGCGTGAGCCCGCTCAGCTCGGTCTCGTACCGGAAGTCGGCCCCCGCCTCGGCCGCCCGGCGCTCCAGGACCTTCTCGACCTCGTACTGCGGGAGGACGAGGAGGTGGTTGAACCGGGACGGGAGGGCGGCGAGGTCGACGGTGAGCCGGCCGAAGAGGTTGAGGCGGTCGAGGGGCCGGCCGACCTTTTCGAGGTCGTCGGCGAGAGCGCGGGCGTCGAGCTGTTCCAGGGTGCGGGCGTGCAGGACGAAGGCGCGGGAGAGGTTGCTGATCTTGTGGGGGCGCTTTTCGAGGACGGTGACCGGGACGCCGGCGGTGGCGAGGTCGCCGGCGAGGAGCAGGCCGGTGGGGCCGGAGCCGACGACGATGACGGTTCCGGGCGTGCCGGTGACGTCGGCGTTGCCGGTCGTGGTGCTGGTGTCGTTGTTGCCAGTGGTGCCGGTCATGGTGGCCTCCTGGATGCCAACGCCTGGTGGTCAACGCTTGCTGGCCAACGTTTGTTGGTCAACGCTTGTTGGTCAACGCTTGTTGGCAACAGTACGACCGAGTTCAGGCAGCAGTCAACACTTGTTGGCCAACGCCTGTTGGCCTACACTCGTTGACATGACTGCACGCCGCTCCGATGCCACCCGTAGCGCCATCCTCCACGCCGCCCGCGAGCGGTTCGCCGCCGACGGCTACGAGCGGGCCACCATCCGGGCGATCGCCAAGGACGCGCGCATCGACCCGTCCATGGTGATGCGCTACTACGGCAGCAAGGAGAACCTGTTCGCCGCGGCCGTCGCGCTGGATCTGCGGCTGCCCGATCTGACACGGGCGCCCCGGGAGGAGGTCGGGCGGGCACTGGTCGCCCACTTCCTCGACGTGTGGGAGGGGAACGAGGAGCTGACGGCCGTCCTCCGGGTCGGCGCCACCAACCAGGCCGGGGCCGAGCGGATGCAGGGCATCTTCCGGGACCAGCTGCTGCCGCTGGCCGAGCAGGTGTGCCCCGATCCCGAGCAGGTCCCGGCGCGCGCCGCGCTGTGTGCCGCGCAGTTGCTCGGGCTGGCCCTGACCCGCTATGTGCTGCGGCTGCCGGCGGCGCGGGAACTGACCCGCGAGGAACTGCTGGCGTGGCTGGGGCCGACCGTACAGCGGTACCTGACCGCGCCGAATCCCTGAGCCGTACCGAACCCAGCCGTACCCGGCCGCAGTGAACCCACCGCACCGAACCCCGAAAAGGCGCCGAAAGGCGAAACGCCGAGGGCGCCGTCCTCACCCGGGTACGGCATCACGCGCGTACCGGCGAAAGGACAGGCGCCCCCGGCGACAGAACCGGTGTCCGGTCAGGCCTTGGCCTTGGCCTCGGACTTCACGTTGGACGAGGGCTTGATGGTCCTGATCTTGGACTTGTCCAGCACCATCACCAGACCGGCGATGACCGCGAACAGCGCGATCGGGAGCAGCACGTAGAGGCCCAGCGTCTGGATGACGCTCAGGCCGGGGCCGGGGTCGTCGCCGTCGTCGCGGGTCAGCGCGAGCGCGGGGGACGACATGAGCAGCATCATCAGCGTCGTACCGGCGGCCAGGGCGCCGGCGCGCAGGGCGTTCTTCTTGTCCACGATCTCAAGTTAGCGAACCCCCCGGAAGGCCGCGCGCCCGGGGTCCCGTACGGGCCACTCACACGCCTCTGACCTGCCCGAACACTTCGAGTAGCGCACTCAGTCGGGGGGAGGCCGTCAGTTCCTCCAGCGGCACCGGGCGGCCCTCGGGGCCCGCGATCGGCAGCCGCCAGTTCGGGTACTGGTCCCAGGTCCCCGGCAGATTCTGCGGGCGGCGGTCACCGACGCCGTCAGGGAGCCAGACGCCGATCAGCCGGGCCGGGGTGCGCAGCAGGAAGCGGTGGACGGCGCGGATCTCCTCCTCCTCGTCGCTGCCGGGCGGTCCGGCGGCCGCCAGGTCCAGCAACCCGAGGCTGCCGAGCAGGGCGAGCCACTCGGCGGCGTCGGCGGTGGCCTCGGCGCGTTCCTCGGTCGCGGGGCGGGTGAGCAGGCCGAGCCGGTCGCGCAGGTCGACGTGGTCGCCGGTGAGCCGGGCGGCGGTGGGCGGCAGGTCGTGGGTGGTGGCGGTGGCCAGGCAGTCGGCGCGCCAGCGCTCGGGCGGCAGCGGGCGTCCGTCGCCCTCCCAGTCGCGTTCGAACCACAGCACCGAGGTGCCGAGCACCCCGCGCCGCTGCAGTGTCTCGCGGACGCCGGGCTCGACGGTGCCGAGGTCCTCGCCGATGACGACGGCCCCGGCGCGGGTGGCCTCCAGGGCGAGGATCGCGAGCATGGCGTCGGCGTCGTAGCGCACGTAGGTGCCCCCGGTGGGCGGGCTGCCCTGGGGGACCCACCAGAGCCGGAACAGGCCCATGACGTGGTCGATGCGCAGGGCGCCGGCGGAGCGGAACAGGGCGCGCAGGAGGTCGCGGTAGGGGGCGTACCCGGTGGCGGCGAGCCGGTCGGGGCGCCAGGGCGGCAGGCCCCAGTCCTGGCCGCGGGCGTTGAAGGCGTCGGGCGGGGCGCCGACGGACATGCCGGCGGCGAACACGTCCTGCTGGGCCCAGGCGTCGGCGCCGACGGGGTGCACGCCGACGGCGAGGTCGTGCACGATCCCGACGGGCATGCCGGCCTCGCGGGCGACGCGCTGGGCGGCGCGGAGCTGGCAGTCGGTGAGCCAGGCGAGGCGGGCGTGGAACGCGACCCGGTCGGCGAGTTCGGTGCGGGCGCGCGCGGTCGCGGCCGAACGGGGGTCCCGCAGGCCCGATGGCCACCGCTGCCAGTCGGGGCCGTGGAGCTCGGCCAGGGCGTACCAGGTGGCGTGGTCGTCGAGTGCCTGGCCGTGGGCGGCGCGGAAGTCGTCGTAGGCTGCGCGGCGCCCGGGGCCGAGGGGGACGGCCAGGACCAGGTCCAGTGCCTCGCGCTTGAGTTCCCACACGGCGTCCCGGTCGATGAGGGCGCCCTTGTCGAGGACGGCGGCGCGCAGCCGCTCGGCCCGCTCCAGGAGGGCGCTCAGCCGCTCGCGGTCCGCCACGTACGCGTACTCGGGGACGTCCTCGATCCGCAGGTGCACCGGGTCGGGGAAGCGGCGGGAGGACGGGCGGTACGGGGAGGGGTCGGTGGGGGTGCCGGGTACGGCCGCGTGCAGGGGGTTGACCTGGACGAATCCGGCGCCGGCGGTACGACCGGCCCAGCCGGCCAGCTCGGCGAGGTCGCCGAGGTCGCCCATGCCCCAGGAGCGGCGGGAGAGCAGGGAGTAGAGCTGGACGAGGAGGCCGTGGGAGCGGCCGGGCGGGGCGGGCAGCCGGTCGGGGGCGACGACGAGGTGGGCGTGGCCGGTGCGGCCGTCGGGTGCGAGGGCGGTCACCCGGTGCACGCCGAGCGGCAGTTCCGCGGCGGTGTCCCGTTCCTGGCCCTCCTCGGTCTCGACGCGCAGGCGGGTGCCGGGCGGCAGTGCGGCGAGGGCGGCGGGGCCCTGCGGGTCGCCGGCCCAGTGCACGAGCGTCGGCGGCAGCAGGAGCTCGCGCAGCTCGCGTTCCCGTGCGGCGAGGGCGGTGCGTACGGCGGCGGGGCCGGCCGCGTCGACGCCGAGGGCGGCCAGGGCGGCGACCACGGCGGAGGCGGGGACCGGGACGTCGCGGCCGGGGGCGGGACTGTAGGAGGTGGCGACCCCGTGCAGCCCGGCGAGCCGGGCCAGGTCCTCGTCCGCGAAGTCCTCGAACGCCGCGGTCATCTACGACCTCGCGCCGAAGTCACCGGACTCGTACGACTGCGCGAAGAAGGCGTCCGACTCGCTGGTCAGCGGGGTGGCCTCGGCGAGTGGCGGCTCGCTGGTCAGGGGTTCGGCGTCGGGCAGGGGCGGTTCGCTGGTCAGCGGGGCCTGGGCGCAGGCGCGCTCCGCGCTGAACACGCTCAGCGGTGCGTCGTCGGTCGGGGCGGACGGGTCCGCCCCGGGTTTCCACTGGTCCGGGATCGAGAGCCGAGCCGGTGCGGCCACGGGGTCCTCCTTCTGGGGGGCGGTCGGATGCTGCGGTTTTGAACGGATTACGGCAGGCCTACCCCGTGACGGCGCGGGCACTCCCGAGAGCTGCTCGAATACGAGAAGACCGGCGGTGCGCGCCCCTTCGCCCCTTCGCCCCTTCGCCCCTGATCACTATCCGCCGCCGGGGCCTGGCCGCACAGGTCGCCTCCGGGGTGCCACGGGCGGTGCTCGGCCGGGCGCTGCTGCCGGAGACGGCGCTGCCGCCGGCCCCCGCGGTCATGACGGCGGGGGCGGGCGGCACGGCGATCGGCGTCTGGTACGCCTCGCTGGCCCAGGGCCGGCTCGCCCAGACCGTGCCGTACGCCGCGCAGCTGGTACCGGTGGGCGTGTACGCCTGCTGCCTGCCGGCGGCGGCCGCCTCGCTGCCCCTGCTGCGCCGCTCGGCGAACCCGGCGGAGCTGCGGTACGCGTGAGCGCGAAGTACGCGTGAGACGGACGGCTCCGGGGGCACAGGGGTCTCCCGGAGCCGGTTCGCGTCCTCCGCACGGGCAGGTACGCGAAGGCCCGGATCGCCGTCAGGCAGAGATGCCGTCGATCCGGGCCATGGCGTCGTCCGCGCCGTACGGCTGCAAATAGGGCAGCCAGCGCGGGTCCCTGTGCCCGGTACCGATGATGCGCCAGGCCAGCCCGCTCGGCGGCGCGGGTTTGTGCCGCAGTCGCCACCCCAGCTCGACGAGGTGACGGTCGGCCTTCACGTGGTTGCAGCGGCGGCAGGAGGCCACCACGTTGTCCCAGACGTGCTTGCCCCCGCGACTGCGCGGGATGACGTGGTCGACGCTGGTTGCGACGCCACCGCAGTACATGCACCGGCCCCCGTCGCGCGCGAAGAGCGCACGTCGGGTGAGTGGAACGGGCCCCCTATAGGGAACCCGGACGAATCGCTTGAGCCGGACCACGCTGGGTGCGGGGACTGTGACGGTTGCGCTGTGCATATAGGCGCCGGATTCCTCGAGGGAGACGGCCTTGTTCTCCAGGACGAGGACGAGCGCGCGGCGGAGCGGTACGACGCCGAGCGGCTCGTACGACGCGTTGAGGACCAGGACGTGCGGCACGGGTGCCTCCTTGGGCGTCGGCGGCGCGTGGCTCGCGCCGGGACGATCTGCAGTCAGTCTCCCCTCATGCCTGGTGGAAGCGCCACCATGTCCCGGTAACGGGCTGGGAGTGTTTTCGACCACACCGGATACTTCCCCCGGATCATGGCCTGTTCAAGCCGGCGTGAGTCCCGTCTCTCCTGCGCCCCTCCTTGGCGGATCCGCGCGATGCCCACACAATGCCCCGTTAGTGTGGTGGCCCTGTCCGTCCGGTGACCTTTTCGTGACCTTGAAGACCTTGACCGCCCACCGGCACGGACCGCGCAGCACCTGGAGGTATCTGCCGTGTCGTCCTTGCCCGCCGTCCTCTTGGCCGCCGGTGCGTCGCCGACCCCGTCCCCCTCTTCGTCCGGGACGGCACCGGCGGTGCCGTCGCTGCAGGACGCCCAGCAGAGCGCGACGAACGCGGCGAGCTGGGTCGAGCAGAACTGGTCGACCTGGCTCGCGATGGGACTGCAGATCCTGCTGATCGTGGTGATAGCCGTGGCGCTGCGCGCGATGGTGCGGCGGGCGATCACCAAGCTGATAGACCGGATGGGCCGCACCGCGCAGGCCGTGGACGGCACCGCGCTGGGCGGGCTGCTGGTCAACGCCGAGCGGCGCCGCCAGCGATCGGCGGCGATCGGCTCGGTGCTGCGGTCGGTGGCGAGCTTCCTGATCCTCGGTACGGCCGCGCTGATGGTGCTGTCCACCTTCAAGATCAACCTGGCGCCGTTGCTGGCGTCGGCCGGTGTGGCCGGCGTGGCGATCGGCTTCGGCGCCCGGAACCTGGTCACCGACTTCCTCTCCGGCGTGTTCATGATCCTGGAGGACCAGTACGGCGTCGGTGACGTGGTCGACGCGGGCGTGGCCACCGGTGAGGTGATCGAGGTCGGGCTGCGGGTGACCAAGCTGCGCGGTGCCGACGGCGAGATCTGGTACGTCCGCAACGGCGAGGTCAAGCGGATCGGCAACCTCTCGCAGGGCTGGGCGACGGCCGGGGTCGACGTGACGGTGCGGTCGAGCGAGGACCTGGACAGGGTCAAGGCGACCCTGGACGACGTCGCCGAGCACATGAGCAAGGAAGAGCCCTGGAACGAGCTGCTGTGGGGCCCGATCGAGGTCCTCGGCCTGGACTCGGTGCTGATCAACTCCATGGTGATCCGCGTCTCCGCGAAGACCATGCCGGGCAAGGCCCTGACGGTCGAACGCGAACTCCGCTGGCGCGTCAAGCGCGCCTTCGACGCGGCGCACATCCGCATCGTGGGCGGCGCGACATCGGTCGAGGACACGGAGGACGCCGCCGATACCGCGGCCTCGGTGGCGGCCCCGTCGGTGTTCTCCAACGCGGACTCCGCCCAGGCGAAGGCGACGGCCCCGATCGCTCCGCAGTCCTCTGCGGCTCCGGACCAGTAGCGAGCGGAACGGTTCAGCACGCTCGTTCGAGTGAACGGACGGGGCATCCCGGCGCGCGGTGCGCACGGGGTGCCCCATCGTTCTGCCGGGGCGCCCGGCGTGGACTTGGCCTGACATCAGCGCGACCAGGAGAACGAGCGATGAGCGCCGAACCTCTCATGGAGCCGGTGATGACACAGGACCCCGTCGATCTGCTGATCGCGATTACCGGGCCGCGAACAGGGACGGCAGCACTACGGCTCTGGTTGTCCCAGACTTCCATGTCCTGCGCCGTGAGCCGACCGAACTCGACGAGTCGTACCTGAAGGCCCACAAGGGCTGGTACCCCGCTGACATGCTCGCCCTCGTTGGCGAGGTCACCTCCACCGACCACGAGACCGACACCGGAGCCAAGTTCCGCACCTACGCCGCCGCCGGCATTCCGGTCTACGTCCTCATCGACCGCCACTCCAAGACGGCCCACTGCTACACGGACCCCGTCCTCCCCGGCGACGACCCCACCGAGGCGTACTACGACACCGACGCCAAGGTCGACCTCGGCGAACCCCTCCCCCTGCCGGCGCCGTACCCCACCCTCGACACCACCCCCTTCCTCGACAACTGAGCCCCGAGCCGTCCGGCCCCGAGGTAACGACTCCGTTTCCTCGGGACCGTTGTCTATTGACGCCCCCTTCGTCCTGGGCTTACGTTCCTCGCACCGCGATAGGAAACTTTCCTAACAGTGATCTTCCGGCGGCCGTTGATCAAGGCTGGACGCCACGCCCGGGTCACTGAAAAGCTGGGCGGCTGGAAAGGCAGGTGTCGACCCCATGGCAGGAACCGCCGGTACGCCGGGCACCCCACGCGTGCTGCGCGCCATGAACGACCGCGCCGCCCTGGACCTCCTGCTGGAGCACGGGCCGCTGTCGCGCACCCGGATCGGCAAGCTCACCGGCCTGTCCAAGCCCACCGCCTCCCAGCTGCTGGCCCGCCTGGAGGCGGCCGGACTGGTCCGGGTCACCGGCACCAGCGAGGGCCGGCCGGGCCCCAACGCCCAGCTGTACGCCGTCAACCCCGCGGCCGCGCACGCCGCCGGGCTCGATGTGACCCCGGAGCGGATCCGCGCCGCCGTCGCCGACATCACCGGCCGGACGGTGGGTGAGTACGAGCTACCCACCCCGGGGCGACGGCCCGCCCAGCCCGTGGTCCAGCAGGTCACCGACGCGCTCGACGGCGCCGTCAAGGCCGCCGGGCTCGCCCGGTCCGACGTGCACCGGCTGGTCATCGGCACCCCGGGCGCCTTCGACCCCAACACCGGGCGGCTGCGCTACGCCTCCCACCTGCCCGGCTGGCACTCCCCCTCGCTGCTCGACGAACTCGCCGCCGCCCTGCCGATGCCGGTGGAGTACGAGAACGACGTCAACCTCGTCGCCCTCGCCGAACAGCGGCTCGGAGCCGCCCGGGGCCACGGCGACTTCGTCCTGCTGTGGAACCAGGAGGGGCTCGGCGCCGCCCTGGTCCTCGGCGGCCGGCTGCACCGCGGCTGGACCGGCGGCGCAGGCGAGGTCGGCTTCCTGCCCGTGCCGGGCACACCCCTGGTCCGACAGGTGACCAAGGCCAACAGCGGCGGCTACCAGGAGCTGGCCGGCTCCCAGGCCGTACCGAAGCTGGCCCGGGAACTCGGCATCGAAGACGTGCCGTCGGGGTCGTACACCGAGGTCGCCGCCGAGCTCGTGGCCCGGGGCGCCGACCACGCCTCCGGCCCCTACCGGGAACTGCTCCGGACCTACGCGACCCGGCTCGCCACCGGTCTCGCCTCGCTCGTCTCCGTCCTCGACCCCGAACTCGTCGTCCTCAGCGGTTCCGCGCTGACGGCCGGCGGCGAGGGCTTGCGCGCCCTCGTCCAGGCCGAGCTGGAGGAGCTGGCCGCGGCCCGCCCCCGGCTGATCGTCGGCGACGTCCACGAACACCCCGTCCTGCGCGGCGCGTTGGAGTCCGCGCTCGTGACCACCCGCGACGAGGTCTTCGACACCTCGCGCTGACCCCGGCAGCACCTCCTCTTCCCGTTCACCCGTCCCTGGGAGACCTCGCCATGCCCACAGCCATACCCGAAGTCGCCCGAAAAGCGGCTTTCGCCCTGACCGCCTCCGCCCTGCTGCTCACCGCGACCGGCTGTACCGGGCAGTCGAGCTCCGGCGCCACGGACGACGCCTCGAAGGACACGACGATCAACTTCTGGCACGCGTGGAGCGCGCCGAACGAGGTACAGGCCGTCAAGTCCCTGGTCGCCGGCTTCGAGAAGGCGCACCCCAACATCCACGTGAACATCGTCGGCAACATGACCGACGACAAGATCAACCAGGCGCTGCGGTCGGGCGGTGACAGGGCACCGGACGTGATCTCCTCGTTCACCACCAACAATGTGGGCAAGTTCTGTTCCTCGGGTGCGCTGGTCGACCTCAACCCCTTCTTCAGGAAGTCCGGCATCGACCCCGGGAAGACGTTCCCGAAGCCGATGAACGAATACACCCAGTTCGACGGCAACCGCTGCACCGTGCCGCTGCTCGGTGACGCGTACGGGCTCTACTACAACAAGACGGCGTTCCAGAAGGCCGGTATCGCGAATCCGCCGAAGACCTGGTCCGAGTTCGAGGCGGACGCCAAGAAGCTGACCATCGCCCAGGGCGACGGCTACAAGCAGCTCGGATTCATGCCGGACTACCATGGCTGGGAGACCACCACCGAGCACTACTTCGCGCAGTTCTCGCCGACGTACTTCGGCAAGGACGGGAAGTCGGACGTCGCCACGGACCCGGCGTTCGAGAAGGGCTTCGCACTCCAGAAGCGACTCGTGGACGAACTCGGCGGATTCCAGAAACTGGAGAGGTTCCGATCGACCCTCGGTGACGAATGGGGCCCCAAGCACCCCTTCCACACCGGTCAGGTCGCCATGCAGCTCGACGGCGAATGGCGGCTCGGGATGGCCGAGCAGGCCAAACCGAAGTTCGAGATCGGGGTCGCCCCGCTGCCCGTGCCCGACGACCAGGCGGCACAGTACGGCAAGGGCTACATCACCGGCACCATCGCGGGCATCGCCGCCACCAGCCACAAGCAGAACGCGGCCTGGGAATTCGTCAAGTACATCACCACGAACACGGACGCGGTGGTCGGCTTCGCCAACGACATCCACAACGTCCCCTCCACGCTGGCCGCGCTGAAGTCCCCGAAGCTGAAGTACGACCCGCGCTTCAAGACGTTCCTCGACATCGCCGCGAATCCGGACTCCACCACCAGTCCCGCCTCGATCAACGGCGGCGTGTACCTGGTGACGATCCAGCAGTTCGGTTATGACTACGAAAGCGGCAAGGCCACCGATCTGAAGGCCGGTCTGAAGAAGACGGCCGCGCAGATCGACACGGACATCGCGCAGGCGAAGTAGCCGATGGGTACGGTCACTCTGGCGTCGAAGCGCCGCCGGTCGGCGCTCAGGACCCTCGCCTTCATGTCGCCCTGGCTGATCGGCTTCGCGGTCTTCTTCGCGTATCCGCTGATCTCGACGGTCTATTTCTCCTTCATGCACTACGACGGCTTCCGGCCGCCGACGTGGAGCGGCGGGAAGAACTGGCGTTACGTCTTCGAGCACTACCCGCTCTTCTGGCCGGCCCTGCGCAACACGCTGTGGCTGGTACTGGTGATGGTGTCGTTGCGGGTCGTCTTCGGGCTCGGCATCGGCCTGCTCATCACCAAGATAAAGACGGGCACGGGGGTCTTCCGCACCCTCTTCTACCTGCCGTACCTGGCCCCGCCGGTCGCCGCGACCATGGCCTTCGCCTTCCTGCTCAACCCCGGTACGGGCCCGGTCAACTCGATCCTGGAGAAGGTGGGCGTCCCGGCGCCCGGCTGGTTCAACGACCCCACCTGGTCCAAGCCTGCCCTGACCCTGCTGGCGCTGTGGGGCATCGGCGACCTCATGGTCATCTTCATGGCGGCCCTGCTGGACGTGCCGACCGAGCAGTACGAGGCGGCCGAACTGGACGGGGCCTCGGCCTGGCAGCGGTTCAGGTACGTCACCCTGCCGAACATCTCCCCGATCGTGATGTTCGCGGTCGTCACCGGCGTGATCCAGACCATGCAGTACTACACCCAGCCGCTGATCGCCGGGAAGGTCGCCTCCGGGGTGATCCAGGGCGCGGGCACCCAGTTCGAGCCCGGCTACCCGGACAAGTCCACGCTCACCCTCCCCCAGCTCGTCTACAACCTCGGCTTCCAGCGCTTCGACTACGGCTCGGCCTGTGTGGTGGCCCTGGTGCTGTTCGCCCTGTCGATGGTGTTCACCGGGTTCCTGATGCGGCGCCGGGGCGGTCTCATCCAGGCAGGTGACTGACCATGACCCAAGTAATGGACAAACCGGTGGAGTTGGGGACACCGTCCTCGGCCGCCGAGCGCACCGCCCGGCGCAGGACGCTGTTCGAATGGATCGCGATCCACTCCCTCGGCGTCGCCGCCGCGCTGTTCTTCACCCTGCCGTTCGTGTTCGTCTTCCTGACCTCGCTGATGAGCGACACCCAGGCACTCAGCCGCGATCTGATCCCGCACACCTGGGAGTGGGGCAACTACCGGAAGGTCTTCGACACACCCGGCTTCCTCACCTGGTGGAAGAACACCCTGATCTACGCCGGCCTCGGCACCGTCCTGACCGTCGTGTCGTCCATCCCGGTGGCGTACGCGCTCGCCAAGTTCCGCTTCCGGGGCCGGAACCTGTCCCTGATGCTGGTCATCTCGATGATGATGCTGCCCCCACAGGTGGTCATCATCCCGATGTACCTGTTCTGGGCGAAGCAGCTGGACCTGTCCGGCACCCTGTGGCCGCTGATCATCCCGATGGCGTTCGGCGACGCGTTCTCCATCTTCCTGCTGCGCCAGTTCCTGATGACGATCCCGAACGAGTACCTGGACGCCGCGAGGGTGGACGGCTGCGGCGACCTCGGGACCCTGCTGAAGGTCGTCCTGCCCATGGCCAGGCCGGGCATCGCGGCCGTCGCCCTCTTCCAGTTCTTCTACGCCTGGAACGACTACTTCGGCCCGCAGATCTACGCGTCCGAGAACCCCGGCGCCTGGACCCTGAGTTACGGCCTGGAGTCCTTCAAGGGCGCCCACCACACCGACTGGAACCTCACGATGGCCGCGACCGTGCTGGTCATGGCCCCTGTGATCCTCGTGTTCTTCTTCGCCCAGAAGGCGTTCGTCGAGGGCGTCACGCTCACCGGAGTGAAGGGTTAACCACGACATGAAACTCACCGTGGTCGGCGGAGGCTCGACCTACACCCCCGAACTCATCGACGGCTTCGCACGCCTCAGGGACACCCTGCCCATCGAGGAACTCGTCCTCGTGGACCCGGCCGCGGATCGCCTGGAGCTGGTGGGCGGGCTGGCCCGGCGGATCTTCACCCGGCAGGGTCACCCCGGCCGGATCGTCACCACCGCCGACCTGGACGCGGGCGTGGACGGCGCCGACGCCGTGCTGCTCCAGCTGCGCGTCGGCGGCCAGGCGGCCCGCGAGCAGGACGAGACCTGGCCGCTGGAGTGCGGCTGCGTCGGCCAGGAGACCACCGGCGCGGGCGGCCTGGCCAAGGCGCTGCGCACGGTCCCGGTCGTCCTGGACATCGCCGAACGGGTCCGCCGTGCCAACCCGCGCGCGTGGATCATCGACTTCACCAACCCGGTCGGCATCGTCACCCGCGCCCTGCTCCAGGCAGGACACCGGGCGGTCGGACTGTGCAACGTGGCGATCGGCTTCCAGCGGAAGTTCGCCGGGCTGCTGGGCGTGGCCCCGGCCGAGGTCCATCTCGCGCACGTGGGACTCAACCACCTCACTTGGGAGACCGGCGTACGCCTGGGCGGCCCGGAGGGCGCGAACGTCCTGCCGAAGCTGCTGGCCGAGCACGGCGAGGCGATCGCCGACGACCTGCATCTCCCGCGCCCCCTCCTGGACCGCCTGGGCGTGGTCCCCTCCTACTACCTGCGCTACTACTACGCCCACGACGAGGTCGTACGCGAACTGCGCACCAAGCCCTCCCGGGCCGCCGAAGTCGCCGCCATGGAGCGTGAGTTGCTGGCGATGTACGGCGACCCCGCCCTGGACGAGAAGCCGGCGCTGCTCGCCAAGCGCGGCGGCGCCTACTACTCGGAGGCCGCCGTGGACCTGGCGGCGGCCCTGCTGGGCGGGGGAGGCAGCCCCTACCAGGTGGTGAACGCGTTCAACAAGGGCACGCTGCCCTTCCTCCCCGACGACGCGGTGATCGAGGTCCAGGCCGCGGTCGGCCCGGCCGGTCCGTCCCCGCTGCCGGTGCCGGAGCCGGACCCCCTGTTCGCCGGTCTGATCGCGAACGTGACGGCGTACGAGGACCTGGCCCTGGAGGCGGCGCTGCGCGGCGGCCGCGACCGCGTCTTCCGCGCCCTGCTCGCCCACCCGCTGATCGGGCAGCACGCGCACGCCGACGCCCTCACCGACCAGCTGATCGCACACAACCGGGAGCACCTCGCGTGGGCCTGACCCAGACCGTCCTCGCCATCGACGCCGGAAACAGCAAGACCGACGTGGCCGTGGTCTCCGCCGCCGGGGAGGTGCTGGCCACCGCCCGCGGCGGCGGTTTCCGCCCGCCCGCGGTGGGGGTGAGGGCGGCGGTGGCCGCGCTGGCCGAACCGGTGGGGCGCGCCTTCGCGGACGCCGGCGTCACGTCCGTCTCGCATGTCTCGGCGTGCCTCGCCAACGCCGATCTCCCCGTCGAGGAGGAGCAGTTGGGGACGGCGCTCCAGGCGCGCGGCTGGAGCGCGTCGGTGGAGGTGCGCAACGACACCTTCGCGATCCTGCGTGCGGGAGTCGCCGAGCCGCGCGGGGTGGCCGTGGTGTGCGGAGCGGGGATCAACTGCGTCGGCATGCGCCCCGACGGCCGTACCGCGCGCTTCCCGGCCATCGGCCGGATCTCCGGTGACTGGGGCGGGGGCTGGGGCCTGGCGGAGGAGGCGCTGTGGTTCGCCGCCCGCGCGGAGGACGGCCGGGGCGAGCCGACGGCCCTCGCCCGCACCCTGCCCGGCCACTTCGGCCTTCCGACGATGTACGCGCTGATCGAGGCGCTGCACCTGGAGCACGTCGGCCACGACCGCCGGCACGAGCTGACCCCGGTGCTCTTCGCGACGGCCGCCGAGGGCGATGCGGTGGCCCGCTCGGTCGTCGCCCGGCTCGCGGAGGAGGTCGCGGTGATGGCCACGGTGGCACTGACGCGCCTGGACCTGCTCGACGAGGAGACGCCGGTCCTGCTGGGCGGCAGCGTCCTGACCGCCGGCCACGCCCTGCTCGACGACTGCATCCGCGACCTGCTGACCGTCCGCGCCCCCAAGGCCGACGTCCGCGTGGTCACGGCGAGCCCGGTCCTGGGCGCGTCCCTGCTGGGCCTGGACCGACTGGGGGCGGCCCCGGAGGCGCGGGAGCGGGCGCGGGGGCACTGGGAGAGGTAGCCGCTGCCCCACCACCGCGGCGCCCTCCCCCGGGGGGAACCGAACAGATGCTCCCGGCGTATACATGAGCAGCGCACGCTGCGATCCGATCAAGATCCAGTGAAGGCCGGTGCGGATGTCGGTCCGGGCGGCGATACTGGGCGGCGAACGGATGACCATGGGGGAGGTCGAGTGACACACCCGCCGAAGAGCACAGCAGCGCCACCGGTGGCGGGCCCCGGCCTGCCCGCCGCACCCGGCATCCCCGCACAGCCCGCCCGCCCGGCCCGCACCGGCTCCCCCGCGCCGTCGGCCCGGCGGACCGCGTTCGCCGAGGGAGTCGACCGGCTGCGGGACGCGGCGACCACCGAGCCGGGGCGGCTGCGGATCATCGGGGCCGTACTGGCGCTGCTGGTCGTGGCGTTCGGCGCGGCCACCGCCTGGCAGGCCAGTGAGCGGGCGGCCGCCGCCGACGACGTGCTGCACCGCAGCCAGCCGCTCAGTTCCGGCGCGGCGGACATCTACCGGTCGCTGGCCGACGCCAACACGGCCGCCTCCAGTGGGTTCCTGGCCGGCGGTCAGGAGACGGCCGCCTCCGGGGACCGGTACGAGAAGGACATCCGTACGGCCGCCGCGGGCCTGGTGACGGCCGCCGCGAACGCCGAGCCGGGCTCCGCCTCCGAGACGACCATCGCCAGGCTGAACACGCTGCTGCCCGAGTACAAGGGGCTCATCGAGCGGGCGCGGACCTACAACCGGCAGGGCTACCCGGTCGGCGGCGCGTATCTGCGCTACGCCAACGAGAAGATGCAGAAGGAGATGCTCCCGGCGGCGGAGGATCTCTACACCAAGGAGAACCAGCGGCTGGCCGCCGACTACGGCGACGCCACACCGTATCCGTGGGTCGCCATCGCGCTCGGCGTGCTCTCCCTCGCCGCGCTCGGCTGGGCCCAGAACCGCACCTACCGGCGCACCAACCGCGTCCTCAACCGCGGCCTGGTCGCCGCCTCCGCCGCCACGACCGTCGCCCTGCTGTGGCTGGTCGTCGGGCACGCGGTGGCCCGCTCGGAGCTGAACGGCTCCTACGACCACGGCATCCGCTCGCTCACCGTCCTGCACGACGCCCGGATCGCGTCCCTGAAGGCACGCGGCAACGAGAACCTGAGCCTGGTGGCGCGCGGCGCCGAGACCGTCACGGTCGACGGGCGGACGTACGACGCGTACTACTACGACTTCGACAAGGACATGACCACCCTCGGCACGGGCCTGGCCCGGGCGGCGAAACTCGCCGACGACCAGGGCGGCAGCACACCGGTGAAGGCGGCCGAGGGCAACATGGCGGTGTGGAAGCAGCGTCACACCGCCGCCCGCACCGAGGACGAGGACGGCAACTACCAGCAGGCGCTGGACAAGGTGATCGGTGCCAAGGGCGCCACCGGCGAGTGCTTCGACAGCGTCGACGCCAACCTCGCCCGGGCCATCGACCACGAACAGGCCGAGTTCCAGCGGGCCGCCGGCGACGGCCGGGACGCCATGGCCGGGCTGCCGGTGGGCGCGGCCGTGCTCGCGGTGCTCGGCGCGGCCGGCGCGCTGTTCGGCATCGGCCGCAGGCTTTCGGAGTACCGGTGACAGGGGGCATGACGATGTACGCGGCGCGTGTACGGGCCTCCCTGCGGGGCTGGGGCGGGGTCGGCGCGATGGCGGTGCTGTGCGCGCTGGCGCTGGCGTTCGTCCTGCTGCTGCCCTGCACCCAGCAGGCCCCGCAGCACCGTCCGGAGCGAGCCGCTCAGGCCGTCGCCAGCGGTGTGCAGGCCCGCGCCACGGACTGCACGCCCTCCGGGGCGCAGGACCAGACCCTGTCGCCGTCCGACGCGGACGGCCCGACCATCGACGCGATCAAGGCCCGTACGGGCGCCAAGCGCAAGCTGATCGTCGGCGTGGACCAGAACAGCTACCACTGGGGCTACCGCAATCCCAACACCCAGGGCGCGGAGCTGGAGGGCTTCGACATCGACCTGGTGCACCGGATCGCGCAGGACATCCTCGGCGACCCGGACGCGGTGCAGTTCAAGGCGATCCCGACCAGCCAGCGGATCTCCGCGATACAGGACGGGCGGGTGGACATGGTCGTGCGGACCATGACCATCACCTGCGACCGGCTGTCCCAGGTGGCGTTCTCCGCCCCCTACTTCAAGACCGGGCAGCAGGTCCTCGCGCCCAAGTCGTCGTCCGTCACGGGCTACAACAGCACCCTGGCGCACAAGCGGATCTGCACGGCGGCCGGTTCGACGGCCTACACCAAGCTGGACGCCGACCGGAAGGACGGCGCCCTGCCCGCCTCCGCGGACATCTCCGCCACCGTCCCGAACCAGCTCGACTGTCTGGTCAGGCTGCAACTCGGCGAGGCGGACGCGGTGGTGACCGACGGCGCACTCGCCGCCAGCCAGGCCGCGCAGGACCCGACCGTCGAGCTGAAGGGCGCGGCGTTCACCACCGAGTACTACGGCGTGGCGATGAAGAAGGACGCCTCCGATCTGGTACGCCGGGTCAATCGCATTCTGGTGGGCTACCGCACCGGCGGCTGGCAGGCGTCGTACGACAACTGGCTGTCGGCGACACTGGGGAAGGACTCGAGCGCGTCCAAGCCGCCCGCGCCGCAGTATCTGCGCACGAGTTGAGCCATGTCCGACCGGAAACCCGAAGCAGCGAGAGGTGATCGATGGGCGTCACGGACCCCGCCGGGCCGGTGATGGACCGGGACGAGGTGGACCGTGCGCTGGCGCGGCTCGGCCAGGAGCACGAGGCGATCGAGACCTCGCTGCTGGCACTGCAGGACCACGCGGGCCGCAGACTCCTCGAAGGCGCCGAACTGACCGGCGTCACCAGGGAACGCTGGCAGGCCACGGAGGCGCGGATCACCCTGCTGTGGGGGTACTTCGACGCCTACGCCGCCGCGCTGCGCTCCGCCCGGGAGATCCGCGCCCGGCGCCGCTGGTCCAGCCGTGAGGACCTGCTGGAGCTGACCGAGCTGCTGCGCGGCGAGGCCGTCACCGTGGCCGGGAACGGCACGCTCAGCGAGTCCTTCTCGCTGTCCGGCCTGGTGGACCGGATGAACGAGCTGTACGCGACGAGCCTGGACCTCGTCGTCACCGCCGACGCGGTGTGGTCGGCGCTGCCCGCGCGGATCGATTTACTCGCCGCGGAACTCCAGCGCACCCGCAAGCTCGCGCACTCCGTCGGCGTACGCCCCGGCGAGCACCCCTCCGGTGACGACCTGGAGCGGATCACGCGCACGCTGACCAAGCTGCGCGAGGACGTCGTCTCCGACCCGCTGGCGTTCTGGGTGCCGGCCGAGGGCAGTTCGGCGCCGGGCGGCGGCCGTCCGGACACCACGGTGTACGACCGTGAGGCGCGCGCCCTGGAGGACGTGCGCCGGGAGATCGACGCCGTGCTGACGGTCCGGCAGGACGCGGAAGCGCGGCTGATCCGGCTGCGGGACGTGCTCTCGCGCGCCGACCGCACGCTCGCCGAGGCCCGCACCGCGCGCGGCGAGGTGCTGGCGAAGATCGCGGCGACCGAGGTGCCGGTGGTCAGCGGCCCGCCGACCGTGCTCCAGGAGCAGTTGGCGACGGCGGCCGAGTACCGCAGGCAGGCGCAGTGGCACCGGCTCTCCCCGCTCCTGGAGTCCCTGGAGCAGAAGGCGGAGGACGAACTGCTGCGTGCCCGCGAGTCGTTGACCGCGGTCACCGCACCGCTCGCGGTCCGCGCCGAGCTGCGCGGCCGGCTCGACGCGTACAGGGCGAAGGTGGCCCGGCACGGGCTCGCGGAGGACCCGTTCCTGGTCGAGCGGTACGACGCGGCCCGCCGGATGCTGTGGAGCGCGCCCTGCGACCTGCGGGTGGCCGAACAGGCCGTGCTGCGCTACCAGCAGCTCGCGGCCGAGCTGCTCGGCGGCGAGGGCGCGCCCGAGGACCGTAAGGGGGACCAGTCATGAGTCAGCCGGGGCAGACCTGTCAGCGGCCGGGCTGCGAGGGCTCGTACGAGGACGTCGGCGGCGGCGAGCTGTACTGCGACACCTGCGGCCTGGCACCGGTCGTCTCGGCGAGCGGGCTGGTCGGTTCGCCGGCGACCGGGGTGACCAGGGGCGCGGCGGACAGCGGCAGTTCACGCAGCAGCGCGCGCACGTCCTCGCAGTCGTCGAAGTCGCGCCGCTCGGTGTCCGGGCGCCTCTCGCGCTCCCTGTCGGGCCGCTCCAGCGGGCGTTCGGTGTCGGTGCGCAGCTCCGGCTCCTCCTCCGGCACCTCCACCCGGGGGCGGCTCGGCGCCGGTCTGGTGCACGTGCCGCAGGTACCGCGGCCCGACCCGCGCGCGATGGTGCTGGACAACCCGGAGGTACCGGAGCGGAAGCGGTTCTGCTCGCGCTCGGACTGCGGGGCGCCGGTGGGGCGTGCGCGGGGTGACCGTCCCGGCCGCACGGAAGGTTTCTGCACCAAGTGCGGGCACCCGTACTCCTTCGTGCCCAAACTGAAGGCCGGGGACATCGTCCACGGCCAGTACGAGGTCGTGGGCTGCCTCGCGCACGGCGGGCTCGGCTGGATCTACCTGGCCGTGGACCGGGCCGTCTCCGACCGGTGGGTGGTGCTCAAGGGCCTGCTGGACACCGGCGACCAGGACGCGATGGCCGCCGCGATCTCCGAGCGGCGGTTCCTCGCGGAGATCGAGCACGCCAACATCGTGCGGATCTACAACTTCGTGGAGCACCTGGACCAGCGCACCGGCTCCCTCGACGGCTACATCGTCATGGAGTACGTCGGCGGCAAGTCCCTGAAGGAGATCGCCAACGCCCGCCGTACGCCGCAGGGCCGCCGGGACCCGCTGCCGGTGGAGCAGTCGTGCGCGTACGGCATCGAGGCGCTGGAGGCCCTCGGCCACCTGCACAGCCGTAACCTCCTCTACTGCGACTTCAAGGTCGACAACGCCATCCAGACCGAGGACCAGCTCAAGCTGATCGACATGGGCGCCGTGCGCCGCATGGACGACGACGAGTCGGCGATCTACGGCACGGTCGGCTACCAGGCGCCCGAGGTCGCCGAGGCCGGCCCTTCGGTGGCGAGCGACCTGTACACGGTGGGCCGTACGCTCGCGGTGCTGACGTTCGACTTCCAGGGCTACACGAACGTCTACGTGGACTCCCTGCCCGATCCCGACACCATCGACGTCTTCCGCCGCTACGAGTCCTTCTACCGGCTCCTGGTCCGTGCCACCGAGCCCGACCCGGCGCGCCGGTTCGCCTCCGCGCAGGAGATGGCCGAGCAGCTGACCGGCGTGCTGCGCGAGGTCGTCTCCCTGCAGACCGGCCAGGCACGGCCCGCGCTGTCGACGCTGTTCGGCCCCGAAGTGCGGGTCATCGACCGCGAGTTGTTCCCCCGGCTGGACGGTGATGTCTCGCTGCTTGGGGCGCGGGAGGCCCGGAGCGGGAAGCGGACGGCCGCTGGTGCGCCGGGGACGGCGACCGGTGCCGCCGGAGCCCTGGGTACGGCCGCCGGTCCCGGTCCCGCCGGTGCCCCTGCCCCGCTCCCGCCCGCGCTCGTCAAGCCCGTCGACGCCCCCGCCGGTGCGCTCGCCCTGCCGGTCCCGCTGGTCGACCCGGGTGACCCCAACGCGGGTTTCCTGGCCGGTCTGATGACCTCCGCGCCGGCCGAGCTGATCGCGGCCCTGGACGCAGCGCCGGTGCAGACCGTGGAAACGCGGCTCAGGCAGGTCCGCGCCCGGCTGGAGAGCGGTGACCACCAGGCCGCGCTGATGAGCCTGGCCAAGCTGGAGGAGGAACGGCCCGACGACTGGCGGGTGGTGTGGTACCGGGGCGTGGCCGCCCTGGTCACCGGCGACTTCGAGGGCGCCGCGCTCTCCTTCGACGCGGTCTACGACGCCTTCCCCGGCGAGGCCCCGCCCAAGCTGGCGCTCGGCCTGTGCGCGGAGGTGCTCGGCCAGTTGGACAACGCGTCCGAGTACTACCACCTGGTGTGGGCGACCGACCCGAGTTATGTGAGCGCCGCCTTCGGGCTCGCCCGGGTGCAGCTCGCGGCCGGCGACCGGCACGGTGCCGTGCGGACCCTGGAGTCGGTGCCGGAGTCCTCCATCCACTACACGGCCGCCCGGGTCGCCGCCGTCCGGGCGCGACTCAGACAGCGCACCGCCACCGCCGGTGACGTACCGTTCCTGGACGACCTGACGGCCGCCGCCGGGCAGGTCGAGGCGCTGGATGCGTACGGTCTGGACCCGGCGCGGCGCGAGCAGTTGTCGGTGGAAGTCCTCGGCTCGGCGCTGGACTGGATACTCTCCGGTGGCCAGGGCATCCCGCCCGCCGCCGGCGGACGGGTGCTGCTGGGCAGCGGTCTGGACGAGCGGGGCCTCCGCTTCGGCCTGGAGCGCGCCTACCGCACGCTGGCCCGGCTGGCGCCCGGCGGCGAGGAGAGGATCGAACTGGTGGAACGGGCCAACCGTTACCGCCCCCGGACGTGGGTGTAGTTGATGTCGCAGATGCCTCAGCAGGCCGCACTGCCGAAGTGCCCGAGCTGCGCGGAGCCCGTCGAGCCGGGTGACCTGTTCTGCGGAGCGTGCGGGTACGACCTCTCCGTCGTACCCGAGCCGCCGCAGGACCATCCGACGCTCACCATGAACGGCGCCTTGGAGGACGGCGTGGACTGGCCCGCCCCCGAGCCGGACGGCTCCGGCGCCCCGCGGGCGCCGCATCTGCCGGCCGACCTGCCCGGCACCGACTCCGGCGGCGCCCCCCTGCCCGGACACGGGCCCGGCACGGACCCGCACGGCCACGGGTCCGCACCGCAGCCGGCCGGTTCCGGGGTGCGCTTCGACCGGCCCGCGGAGCCCGAGGAGTACCCGTTGCAGGCGCCGGACCCGCGCGTGGCCGACAACCCCGGGAAGACAGCCGCGCCGGAGGAGCCCGCGCAGGTGTGCGTGGCCTGCCGGGCCGGCCGGGTGGACAGCGACGGCTACTGCGAGAACTGCGGGCACGCCCAGCCCCGCGAACGCGACCACGTGGAGCGGGAGTCGGGCCCGGTGGCCGCCGTCAGCGACCGGGGTCTGCGCCACCACCGCAACGAGGACGCCTTCGCCGTCGGCCACACCGCACTGCCCGACGGCACCCCGGCCGCCCTCGCGATCGTCTGCGACGGCGTGTCCTCCGCGACCCGCCCCGACGACGCGTCGACCGCCGCCTCCCAGGCGGCCGGTGACGCGCTGCTGGCCGCCCTGCCGCGCGGCACGCATCCGCAGACGGCCCTGCACGAGGCGATCGTCGTTGCCGCGCAGGCCGTCAACGCGCTCGCCGAGGAGCCCGCCACGGCCCGCGAGCACGCCCCGCACCAGAACGCCCCGGCGTGCACGATCGTCGGCACGGTGGTCACCTCCGGGCTGCTGGTCGTCGGCTGGGTCGGCGACAGCCGCGTGTACTGGGTGCCGGACGACCGCAGCGCACCGGCGGCCCGGCTGACCGAGGACGACTCCTGGGCCGCGCAGATGGTCGCCGCCGGACTGATGAGCGAGGCCGAGGCGTACGCCGACGAGCGCGCCCACGCGATCACCGGCTGGCTCGGCGCGGACGCCTACGAACTGGAGCCGCACACCGCGTCGTTCAAGCCGGACCGGTCCGGAGTCGTGGTGGTGTGCACCGACGGCCTGTGGAACTACGCCGAGACGGCCGAGGAGATGTCCGAGGTGGTGCCGGCGGACGCGGCCGAGCGCCCGCTGCACAGCGCCCGGGTGCTGGTCGGCCACGCCCTGGACGGCGGGGGCCACGACAACGTAACAGTGGCCGTCGTGCCGTTCCCGGCGTCGCCGCAGGGGGCAGGATCGGCCTGAGGGCCCGAGGTCTGGGGCCGCGGGCCGGAGGGGACCGGCCCGTTCACAGCCATCGTCCTGCTTCGGCAGGGCGGTCAAGGGGGATTTGAGTACGCATGGCCAATTTCGCGAAGTCGCATGTGCCGCAGTTCTCGATGGACGTCTATCAGAACGAGTACCTGCCGGAGGGCGGGCGCGAGGTCAACGCGATCGTCACGGTGACCTCGACCGGCGGCGGCACGGTCGGCAGCGCCGCGGCACCGCTGTACCCACGCGGCCGGGGCCCGTCGGCCGCCGTGGCGCTCATGGTCGACTGCTCCGGTTCGATGGACTACCCGCCGACCAAGATGCGCAACGCCCGGGACGCCACGGCCGCCGCGATCGACACCCTGCGCGACGGCACGCACTTCGCGGTGATCGGCGGCACGCACGTGGCCAAGGAGGTCTATCCGGGCGGCGGACGGCTCGCGGTCGCCGACGCCGCCACCCGCCAACAGGCCAAGCAGGCGCTGCGACGGCTCAGCGCGGGCGGCGGCACGGCCATCGGCACCTGGCTGCGGCTCGCCGACCGGCTGCTGAACTCGGCGGACGTCACCATCCGGCACGGCATCCTGCTCACCGACGGCCGCAACGAGCACGAGTCGCCGGAGGATCTGAGGGCGGCGCTGGACGCGTGCGCCGGACGGTTCACCTGTGACGCGCGGGGCGTGGGCACCGACTGGGAAGTGAAAGAAGTCACAGGGATCGCCTCGGCGCTGCTCGGCACCGCCGACATCGTCGCCGACCCGGCCGGGCTCGCCGCCGACTTCACACAGATGATGGAGACGGCGATGGGCAAGGAGGTCGCCGACGTCTCCCTCAGGGCGTGGACGCCGGTCGGCACCACCATCCGGTTCGTCAAGCAAGTCGCGCCCACCGTCGAGGACCTGACCGCCCGCCGCACCGAGGCCGGGCCGCGCGCCGGGGACTACCCGACCGGGTCCTGGGGCGACGAGTCCCGCGACTACCACCTGTGCGTCCAGGTCCCGGCGGCCGGTCTCGGCCAGGAGATGCTGGCCGCCCGGGTCTCGCTGGTCGTGCCGCAACCGGACGGGTCGGTACAGAACCTCGGCGCACAGGGCCTCGTACGGGCGGTGTGGACCGACGACATGGTGGCCTCCACCTCGATCAACCCCCAAGTCGCCCACTACACCGGGCAGGCCGAACTGGCACAAGCCATCAAGCAAGGCCTCGATCTTCGCAAAGCGGGCGATTTCGATGGCGCAACGGCCAAACTGGGGCGTGCCGTTCAGCTCGCGAACGCCTCCGGGAACGCCGATACTGCGAAACTGCTTGCGAAGGTGGTGGACGTGGTCGATGCCGCGACAGGTACTGTGCGGTTGAAGACGAAGGTCGCAGAGGCGGATGAGATGACTCTGGAGACCAGGTCCACAAAGACTGTTCGTGTAAAGAAGTGACCCAGTAGGACATCCGGAGAAGGGGAAGCACCGACATGGCGACCTGCCCGAACGGACACCAGTCGGGTTCCGACGACTGGTGCGAGGTGTGCGGTCACCGCATGGCCGGTGCCGTACCGCCGCCCCCGCCGCCGCCCCCGCCCGCAGGCGGTTACGGCTTCCCGCCCCCGCAGGGCAACCAGGCCGGCGCACGCCCGCCGGCCGCGTCGGCCCCGGAGCCGGAGATGTGCCCGCAGTGCCGTACGCCCCGCGAGGGCGGCGCGCCCTTCTGCGAGGAGTGCCGGTGGAACTTCCTGACCAACACGGCCACCTCGTACACCCCGGCCGCGGCGCGCGCGCCGCAGCCGCGGTTCCAGCCGCCGAGCGCGACGTACGGCGGCAATGACGGGTACGAGTACCAGGGCTCGCGGCCCTCACAGATGAACCGGCCCGCCGAGCCGATCCCGTCCTTCGGCAGCGAGCCGTCGGGCCCGACGCCGTTCGCCGGCGAGCGGGGCCCGTCGGGGCCGCCGACCTCGCCCGGTCCGG
The DNA here is from genome assembly GCF_053611725.1 of Streptomyces sp. NPDC054783. Taxonomy (NCBI): domain Bacteria; kingdom Bacillati; phylum Actinomycetota; class Actinomycetes; order Kitasatosporales; family Streptomycetaceae; genus Streptomyces; species Streptomyces sp. NPDC054783. Next base: position 128,387 of record NZ_JBSHAY010000021.1, read on the forward strand.
GCGGTCCGGGTGCCTTCGGTGCCGGCCCCGGCCAGGGCGGCCCGGGTTCGGGTGCTCCGTCCGGCTTCGGCGGCGGTCAGGGCCAGGGTCCCGGCGGCCCCGGCGGCCCCTCCGGCTTCGGCGGCGGCCCCGGTCAGCCTCAGGGCCCGGGTGCCGGCGGTCCTTTCGGCCGTGAGCCCTCGGGTCCCGGCGATCCCTTCGGCCGTGAGCCCTCCGGCCCCGGCGGCCCCTTCGGCCGTGAGCCCTCGGGTCCCGGTGGCCCCACTCCCCCCGGCCCGCCCCAGGGCGGCCCCTCCGGCTTCGGCGGCGACCCCTCGCGTCCGGTACCGCCGCCGCCCCCCGGTGCCGGTACCGGCGGTGCCCCGCAGGCGTACCAGCAGTCCGGCCCGCCCGCGCCGCCCGCGTTCCCGCGGGAGTCCGGCCGGCCCCCGGTCGGCGGTCCGCCCGGGAGCGGCGGTGGGCAGCCGGCCGGTCCCCCGCCTCCCGGCCCCTCCTTCGGCGGTGACGACGACTGGGTGATCTCCCCGCCGTCGGCCGCCGGCCCGCAGAGCGGACAGGCCGGCGGCGGTTACGGCTACCCGCCGGTGCCGCCGCAGCGGGCCACCTGGACGGCGACCGTCGGCCCGGACCGTGACTACTTCATGGCGATGATGCAGCGCTCGGGTCCCGAGGCCGCGGGCCTGAACCTGCCCGCGTACTCGCCCGAGCAGCAGCGCACGCTCAGCGGCAACCAGGTCACCATCGGCCGCCGCCGGCACTCCACCGGCGACACCCCCGACATCGACCTGTCGGTGCCGCCGGAGGACCCGGGCGTCTCGCACCAGCACGCGGTGCTGGTGCAGCAGCCGGACGGCAACTGGGCGGTCGTCGACCAGAACTCGACCAACGGCACCACGGTCAACATGTCCGAGGAACCGATCCAGCCGTTCGTGCCGGTTCCGCTGCAGGACGGCGACCGGGTGCACGTGGGCGCCTGGACGACGATCACCATCCGCCGGGCCTGAGCGACACCGGGACGGTCACGGGAGGGGCCAGGTGTACGGCCCCTCCGGCTCGTCCAGCCACGCCCAGGCCTGCTCGCCGTCGACCGTGACGCCGTACCGCTCACGCTCCGGCATGCCCTCGCGCTCCCACAGCGAGCAGGCCTCCTGCGGGTCGAGGGTGCCCCGGGTCAGCGCGAGCAGGAAGCGGAACGTCTCCTGCTCGCGGGCCCGGCCCGGCAGCCCGGCGAGCGGCACGCCCTCCGGCTCCGGCCTGGCCTCGCCGCGCAGCGGCACGAAGTGGGCGGGCGTGGACAGGAAACGGCCCTCGCCGTGGGTCGCGTCCCGCACCGTCAGCGCGAGCAGGCCGGTGGCCAGCGGGGTGAGGATGCGGGCGTCGGCGCGGCACTGGGCGAGCCAGGCGCGCGGGACCGTGGACAGCTCGCACGTGGCGATGATCCGGTCGAACGGGGCGCGTTCGGGCACCCCGCGCGCGCCGTCGCCGGTGACGACGGCCGGACGGAATCCGGCCGCTTCCAGGTGCCGGCGGGCCGACTCGGTGATCTCCGGTTCCAGATCGACGGTGGTGACGAGGTCGTCGTCGCCGAGCCGGTGGGCGAGCAGGGCCGCGTTGTAGCCGGTGCCGGCGCCCACCTCCAGGACCCGGTCTCCGTCCTCGGCCTCCAGCGCGGCCAGCATCCGTGCCATCAGGGAGGGCCGGCTGCTGGAGGAGACCAGCTCGCCGTCGCGCAGCCGGGTGGCCAGCGGAACGTCCTCGTAGACGCCGCGCACCCACCGCTCGCGGGCCCGAGGGTCGGGGCTCTCGCCCCAGCGGCGCTCGTAGCCGCGCGGTCCGGCGACGTAGTAGTACGGCACGAACAGGTGCCGGGGCACCGCCGTGAACGCCTCCCGCCACACCGGGTCCCCGGCCCAGGCCCCCTCGGCGTCGATCTCCCGCACCAGCGCGTCCCGCGCGGCGGCGGCCAGGCGGTCGGTCTCGGCGTCGTACGCACCCATGGGTCCACAGTAGGGGCGAGCGGGCCCTCGGCAGGGCCGGGCCGCGGGGGTCCTAGGCCTCGAGTCCTGGGTCACCCGGTCTGAGACCATGGACGGGTGAATGAGATTCGGCGCGGCACGCTACAGGAGCAGACCTTCTACGAGCAGGTCGGCGGGGAGGACACCTTCCGCCGGCTGGTCCACCGTTTCTACGAGGGAGTGGCGGAGGACCCGGAGCTGCGGGCGATGTACCCGGAGGAGGACCTGGGCCCGGCCGAGGAGCGGCTGACCCTGTTCCTGATGCAGTACTGGGGCGGCCCCACCACCTACGGCGAGAACCGCGGCCACCCCCGGCTGCGCATGCGGCACGCCCCGTTCACGGTGGACCGGGCGGCGCACGACGCCTGGCTGCGGCACATGCGGGTCGGCGTCGAGGAACTCGGGCTGTCCGAGGAGCACGAGACGACGCTGTGGAACTACCTGACGTACGCCGCCGCATCGATGATCAACACCCCGGAGTGACGAACAACACCCCGGAGTGACGAACAGCCGTCGCTGAACGCCGGATTCCGGTCGTGCGCGGCCGTATTCCGGTCACGATCCGGTATAGACCGGTCGACAACCGCTTACCCGCGGCAGGTCCGCTCTGTCAGCATCGCCCGAAGGTCTTGGAGCTGACGGACACACGGGGGCCGGGTGACGGGGCTCGTCTTCTCACGCGCACGTGCGCACCGACTGCTGCTGGGCGCCGCGTTGCTCACCGTGGTGCTCACCACCGCGGTGCTGGCGACTCTCACCGCGTACTCGACGGCGATCGGCGATGCCGCGCTGCGCCATGTGCTGGCCGATCCGCGGACCGCGCCCGACACCGCGCTGATCGTCAAGGCGGACGTCCCGCCGGACGGGCGGGCCGCCGCCGACGCGACCGTACGGGAGGGCGCCCGCAAGACCTTCGACGGCCTGCCGGTGACGGTGCGGACCCTGCGCCGCTCGGGCCCGTACGCCCTGCCCCGCTCACTGCAGCCGCCCGCGGCCCGGTCCGGCGACCCGGACCTGACCCACCTCGCGGCACTGGACCGCACCCAGCTGCGGCTGACCGCCGGCCGCCTCCCACGCCCCGCCGAGGGCACCGTCGAGACCGCCGTCCCGCAGACCGCCGCCCGGGCGCTGCGGCTGAAGCCCGGCGACCGGCTCACCCTGACCGACCGGCTGGACGGCCCGGCGGTACGGGTGCGGATCACCGGGCTGTACCGCCCCGTCTCGGTCACGGCGGCGTACTGGCAGCTGGACGACCTCGCGGGCCGCGGCGCGAAGAAGGCCGGCTTCATGGCGTACGGCCCGCTGCTCGCCGACTCCTCCGTCCTCACCGGCGGCCGGGTCAGCGCCGGGCCCACGGCGTGGCTCGCGTCGGCGGACTTCGCGCGGATGACGACCGCGCGGATCGGCCGGCTGCGTACGGCGGCCCGGGCGGGCAGCGCGGGCCTGCGCGACCGCGCGGCGCTGCACGGTACGACGATGGCGCAGACCTCGCTGCCGGACGTCCTGGACCGGGTGGACCGGTCGCTGCTCGTCGCCCGCTCCACGCTGCTGATCGTCACGCTGCAGCTGGTCCTGCTCGCCGGCTACGCGCTGCTGCTGGTGGCCCGGCTGCTCAGCACCGAACGGGCCGACGAGACCCGGCTGTTGCGGGCGCGCGGCGCCTCCCGGGCCCGGCTCGCCGCCCTCGCCGCCGCGGAGGCGCTGCTGCTCGCGCTGCCCGCCGCGGTGTGCGCGCCACTGCTCGCCGGTCCGCTCACCGCCCTGCTCGCCGGCCACGGCCCACTGGCCCGTCTCGGCCTCCACCTCGACCTGCCCCCGGCCGGCCGCCCACTCGTCTGGCTGGTCGCGACCACGGCGGCACTGGGCTGCGCCCTGGCGGTGACGGTACCGGCGGTGGGGAGTGCGGGGGCGTGGGACCAGGGGGCGGGTACGGGGGCGTGGGGTCGAGGGGCGGGTACGGGGATGTGGGGCCGAGGGGGTCGGTCCCGGTCGGTGCCGGGCCGACGGGGTGGGCGGCCGGGGGCAGGGTCCGGCTCGACGCCGTCCGGCCGGGACGGGGGGCGCTCGACGCCGTCCGGCTGGGGCGCCCGGCGCTCGACGCCGTACGGCTCCGGCGCCCGGCACTCGACGCCGGGCGGCCCGGACGCCGCGGCGGCAGGGACCGGGGCCGCCGTCCGCGGTGACGGCGGACCCGACCGGGCACTGACTGGGCACTCCACGCCGTCCGGCTCGGCAACACGGCACTCGACGCCCTCCGGCCGGCGCACCCGGTACTCGATGCCGGGCGGCTCGGGTGCGCGGCGCCCGGGCGGGAGGCTTGCGTCGTGGTGGCGCCGCGTCGGTGTTCCGCGTCCCGTGCGTCTCTCCCGTCCCGCCTCCGCCGGAATGCTCCCCGCTCCCCTGCGTGCCGGGGCCGATCTCGGGCTGCTCGCGGTCGCCGCAGTGGCCTACTGGCAGTTGGGGCGGCAGGGCTCGGGAGGCGTGGCCGCCGACCGGTCCGGGGCGCTCGGGGTCGATCCGCTGCTGGTGGCCGCGCCCGCGCTGGCGCTGCTCGCCGGGACCGTGCTGACGCTGCGGCTGCTGCCGCCCGTGGCGCGGTTCGCCGAGCGGTGGGCGGCGGGCGGACGCGGGCTGCCGGTGGCGCTGGCCGGCTGGCAGTTCAGCCGCCGCACCGCACGCTCCGCGGGCCCGGTGCTGCTGCTGGTCCTCGCCGTCGCGCTCGGCATGCTCGCGATCGGGCAGGCCGCGTCCTGGGGCCGCTCACAGGACGACCAGGCCGACTTCCGGGCCGGGGTGCCGGTACGGGTGCTGTCCGCCGGGGAGGGCGGGCTCGGCCGTACCGACCTGTACGCGCGGCTGCCGCACGTGCGCGAGGCGGCGCCGGCCGTCCGCGTCTCCCAGCCGCTGTCCGGCGACCGTACGGCGACCGTGCTGGCGCTGGAGACCGGGCACGCGGCGGACGCGGTGCTGATGCGCCCGGACCTGGCCGACGCACCGGTACGGCCGTTGCTCGCGGGGCTGGCGCCGCACGGCTCCCTGGCCGGGGCCCGGGTGCCGGCGGGCACCGCGCGGCTCGGGCTGACCGCGACCCTCTCAGCTCGGCGGGGCCGGGGGTGGTCACCGACGTGACGGTGACGCTGGCGGACCGGTACGGGGTGCCGTACCAGCTGCCGTTCGGACAGCTCCCCGCCGACGGACACCCGCACCCGCTGAGCCTGGACGTGAGCGCCGCGCCCGGACCGCTGACCCTCACCGGGCTCCGCCTGGACATGAACCAGCCCGGCAAGAGGGCCGAACACCGGCTCACTCTGGGCGAGTTGACGGCAACCGGCGCCGACGGCCGGGCGCACCCGCTCGCGGTGCCCGCCCGCTGGAAGAGCACCGCGGAGGCCGCGGGCGACGCCGTGGCGAGCCCGGCCACCAGCCCCACCCGCCCCCGGGTCACCGGCCCCCGCACCTTCGTCTACGGCACCGGCTACCTCCCGGATGCCGACGCATGGCGGGTCGCCTCCGTCACGATCCGGCTCGAGGTGCCGCAGCGCGCGCCGGCCGCGGTACCGGGCCTGGCCACCGAGCGCTATCTGGCGTCGGCCGGCGCCCGGGTCGGGCAGCGCGTCGGCCTGACGATCGGCGACCACACCCTGCCGGTGCGGATCGTCCGTGCGGTGCGCGCCCTGCCCGCCACCGCCGACCCGACGGCCACCGGCGCCCGCGACGGCGGCGCCGTGCTGCTCGACCTGCGCGCCGTGAACCAGCTGCTGCAGGCGCGGTACGGCGACAGCGCGACGCCGAACGAGTGGTGGCTGAACACCGGGCCGGGCGCCGCGGCGGGGGTGGCCGTCGCCGTACGGGCCCTGCCGGACGTGGATCCGGGGCAGGTGGTGGTGCGCGACGAGATCGCCGCCGAACTGCGCGACGACCCGTTCGGGGCGGGCCCCGAGGCCGCGTTCACGGCGGCGGCCGTGGTGGCGGCGGCGCTCGCCGCGGTCGGGTTCGCGGTCGGCGCGGCGGCCGCGCGGCGCGCCCGCGGCGCCGAGTTCGCCGTGCTGCGCGCGCTCGGTGTGCCGCGCCGCCGACTGGCCCGCGCGGTCGCCGCCGAGCAGGCCGTCCTGGTGGGTCTGGCGCTCGCGGTGGGCCTGGGCCTCGGCACCGTCCTGGCCCGCGCCGTGCTGCCGTTGATCGTCCTGACCGGCGAGGCCGGCCGCCCGGTACCGGACCTCCTGGTCCAACTCCCGACCGCCCGCGTGGCGTTGCTGCTCTGCGCGGTCGCGGCGGTCCCCCTCACGGTCACCGCGCTGCCGACCCTGCGCCGCACGAACCCGGCCCGGGCCCTGCGCGAGCAGGGGGGTGAGTGAGATGAACCGCGCCGAGGCGTGTGCCGCCGCGCCGGGTGCCGAACCGGTGCGCGAGGCGAGCCACGGGGGCCGTCCGATGCAGTGCATGCGCACCGCGGCGTCTCGCCCGGTCGCGGTGGCCCGAGGGAGGTGGGTGAGATGAGGCGTCCGGTGTCGCGGGTCCTCGCGCCCTGGGTGCGGACCCGGTTGCGGGCCGCGCCCGGTACCGCGGCCGCGCTCGCGCTGCTGGTCGCGCTGGCCGCGTGCCTGGCGGGCGCCTTCCCCCGCGCGGTCGACCGGTACGAGGACGCCGGCCTTCGGCGGGCCGCCGCGCAGGCGCACCCCGACCGCACCACCGTGCTCGTGCAGGCGCCCGCGCCCGACCTCGGCCTGTCGGCCGGACAGCGGGCCACCGCCGTACGCCCGGCCGCGCTGCAACGGCAGTACCGGCAGATCCTCCCCACGGTCCCCGGCCCGCTCACCGTCGACCGCGCCCAGTCGGTCTACGGCGTCGCCGGCGGCGTGAACCCGGAGGTGCCGGACGCGTTCCTGCCCCGCCCCACCGGGTTGCCCGCCCGTGTCTCGCTGTTCGCGCCGAGCGGCCTGGCCGACCACGCGCGCCTGCGCACCGGACGCATGCCGCGCGCCGACCGCCCGGTGGACGCGAGCACCCTGGAGGTGGAGGCCGCCGTGACCGCCGCCACCGCCAAGTCCCTGCACATCAAGGTCGGTTCGGTCATCCATGTGCCCGGGGCCGGCCGTCCCCCGCTCGCGGTCCGGGTCACCGGCATCCTCGACCCGCGCGACCCCGCCGGCGCCTACTGGTCGACCGTGCCCCGCCTGCGCACCCCGGTCCTGGTGACGCTGCCCAGCCCCGGCGGCGACCCGCCGAAGTACTGGCTCGGCACGCTGCTGCTCCCCCAGCAGGCTGCGCCCGCGCTGCTGGGCACGACCACGATCCCGTTCCGCTACTGGTTCCTCGCCCCCGACCTGCGCGCCCTGCACGCCCACGACCTGGGCCGGCTGAAGTCGGCCGTGGCCGCCCTGGAGTCCGGTCCCGGGCTGCAGCGCGTCCGCGCCGTCACCGACGACAACACCGACATCGGCACGGCCCTGGACGACACCCTCACCTCCTTCGACAAGCTGCGCTCCGGCATCTCCCCGCTGGTGTCCGTGGCCGCCGCCGGCACCGGCACGGTCGTCGGGGTCGTCCTGCTCATGACGGGCGGCCTGGCCGCAGACCGGCGCCGCGCCGAACTCGCCCTGCTGCGCGCCCGCGGCGCCTCCCTGCCCGCGCTCGCCGGCCTGCTGCTGGCCGAGACCGCCGTGGTCGCCGTACCGGCCGGTGCGCTCGGCCTTGCCGTGGCCCTGCGCACGGTCCCGGCCGGCCGCGCCGCCTACGCCCTGGCCGCCGCGGCCGCCGTGACCGTCACCGCCTGTGCCGCGCTTCCGCTGCGCGCCGCCCTGGCGCACCGCGCGGTGCGCGCGACGGCCGACCGCGCGGACCTGGCGACCGTACGGCCCTCCCGGCGCCGTACGGTCGCCGAGCTGACCCTCCTGGTGACGGCGGCCGCGGCCGTCGCGGCGCTGCGGCGGCGCGGCGCGACCGGCGACCAACTGGTCGCCCTGGCCCCGGTCCTGGTCGGCGTCATCGCCGCGCTGCTGCTGCTCCGCCTCTACCCGCTGCTGCTGCGCCGCCTCACCGGCCCGGCGGCCCGTCTGCGCGGGGCGACCGGCCATCTCTCGCTGGCCCGCGCGGGCCGCGCCCAGACCTCCGCGGTGCTGCCGCTCGTGGCGCTGCTGTCGGCGCTGACCACGGCGGCGTTCGGGGGCTCGGTGCTGGCGGGCGTGGCCGACGCCCGGGAACGGGCGGCGCTGCTGACCGTCGGCGCCGACGCCCGCGTGGACTCCGACGCCCCGCTCCCGGCGGCGGTGCCGGCCCGGGTGCGCGCCGTGGACGGAGTGCGGGACGTGGCGGCCGTGAGCATCGACTACCAGGCCAAGCCGGTGGACGGTCAGGATTCGGTACCGCTGGTGGGCGCGGACCCGTCGTCCTACGGCGCGCTGGTGGCCCGTACCGGCCTGGGCGCCTTCCGCCCCGGTGAGTTGACGTCGCGCTCCGGCCGACCACTGCCGGCCGTGGCCTCGCCGTCCGTCGCCGCCGAGTACGGCACCCGGCGCCCCTTCCCGGTCCGGCTGTCGGACGGCAGCACGGTCACCGTGCGCATCGCGCTGGTCCGCGGCACCACTCCGGCGGTGTCCGGCGGCAACTTCCTGATCGTGAACCGGTCCGGCCTGTCCTCCCCCGCCGACCGCCCGACGGCCCTGCTGCTGACCGGCGACCGCCTGGACGCCGCCGCGCTGCGGCACGCGGCCGGCGGCTCCGCCGACGTCCGTCTCCTGGCCGCGGAGCGCGCCCGGTACGCCGACTCGCCCCTGCAGTCCGGGGCCGAGCGCGTCTACACGGCGGCGGTGGCCGCGGGCGCCGGCTTCGCCGTACTGGCCCTGCTCCTGGCCCTCGTCCGCGCGGCTCCCGAACGCGCCGCCCTGCTGGCCCGCCTGCGCACGATGGGCCTCAGCCGCGCGGAGGGCCGCCGCCTGCTGATCCTGGAGTCCCTCCCGCAGGCCCTTCTCGCCGCCCTCGGCTCCACCCTGACCGGCTGGTCCACCATCCGCCTCCTCTCCCCCGGCATCGACCTGACGGCCATCGCCCTCTCGTCGGCCCAATCCCCGCTCGACGAAGCAGAGTTGAGACCGGACACCTGGTCGCTGACGATCCCGGCGACGGCGGTCGTGCTGGTGACGGTGGGGGTTGCGGCGGTGCAGGCGTGGTGGACGGGACGCCGGGGATCCGTCACCGAGCTCAGAGCAGGGGACGCCGGATGAGCGTGCTCGCCCGCGGGCAGGCGGCCCCCCGCCGGCGCGGGCAAGCGAATCCCACCCCCGCCCCGCACCAGTGCAGCGCACAAACGCAGCAAAGGCACCTCACACCGCCCTACCTCCCGCACAGCGCCTTCGCAGCACAGGGCACCGTCCCGCAGGAGACCCGATGACCACCGACCACCCCACCCTCGCCGACCTGGCGAACCGCGTCGCCGAATCCCGCGACCAACCCGCCTACGGCCACGACGCCCTGATCACCTGCGACCGCCTCGTCCGCATCTTCTCCACGGCCGGCATCGAGGTCCAGGCCCTCCAGGGCCTGGACCTCCTCGTGCGCGAGGGCGAACTGATGGCCCTCGTCGGCGCCTCGGGCAGCGGCAAGTCCACCCTGATGAACATCCTCGCCGGCCTGGACACCCCCACCGCCGGCGCCGCCCGGGTCGCCGGCCACGACCTGCTCACCATGACCGCCCGGGACCGCCTGACCTACCGCCGCGAAACCGTCGGCTTCGTCTGGCAGCAGACCTCCCGCAACCTCCTGCCGTACCTGACCGCCGCCCAGAACGTCGCCCTCCCCCTCCAGCTCTCCGGCACCCGCGCCCGCTCCCGCGTCCGCCGCCGCGCCCGCGCCGAACGCGCCGTGGAGCTCCTGGAGTTGCTGCAGATGGCCGACTGCCGCGACCGCCACCCGCACGAGCTGTCCGGCGGCCAGCAGCAGCGCGTCGCGATCGCCGTGGCCCTCGCGAACGACCCGGCGGTGCTGCTCGCCGACGAACCCACCGGCGAACTCGACTCCCGGACCGCCGCGCAAATCTTCGACGCGTTCCGCACGGCCAACGAAAGCCTCGGCACCACGATCGTCATCGTCACCCACGACCAGGCCGTGGCGGGCGAGGTCCGCCGCACGGTCGCCATCCGCGACGGCCGTACCTCCACCGAGGTGCTGCGGCGCAGCGAGATCGACGCCACGACCGGCCACGAGACGGTCGTCGCCCGCGAGTACGCGATGCTCGACCGCGCCGGCCGCCTCCAGCTCCCCGCCGACTACCTCCGCGCCCTGGACATGCGCGACCGCGTGGCCCTGGAACTGGAGTCCGACCACATCGGAGTGTGGCCGGACGAGCGGAACGGGGGAACGCAGTGAGCCGGAAGGAGCCGGAAGGAGCCGGATCGGCTCAGCGCACGCTGACACCCAGCGTGCCGAGGCCCGTCCGCCGTACGGCGACGGACCCGTACGGGGTGCGCAGCCTGAGCCACGCCCCCGAGGAGAACAGCGCGATGTCGGCCGGATCGGTGCCCGGCCGCAGGAAGCCCAGGGACTGGGCGGCGTGCACGGCCCGCACCGGAAGCCCGGTCCGCCCGATCTCCCGGGACCAGATGTCCCGCCCGATCCGGTCCAGCTCCGCGCGGGTACGACCGTCCGGCGCCAGCTCCTCCGTACGGGACCGGAACTCGGTGACCGCCGCGGCGACGGTCGCCCGCAGCGCGTCCGGCGCGGGCAGCCCAGGCTCGGGCTGCCAGCCGCCGCGCGGCGGCAGCACACCGGCCCACGGCGGCCCGGTGACCGCGGCCGGCACGCCGGCGGTGGCCGCCCGCTCGTCCACGGACTCCAGGAACTCACCGGCGGAGACGGTCACGTCGAGGGTGGCCTCGAGGCCCTTCTCGTAGGGCTTCGCCAGTCGTACCGCGCGGACGGCCAGCACCTCGAAGGACGGCGGCCGGCCGAAGACGGCGAGCGCCGTGCCGGCCGCCTGCACACGCACCGCGGCTCCACGGTCGTAGTGGAGCAGCCGGGAGAGGAAGGCGGCGAGATCGGCCGCCTCCGTCTCGTCGGCCAGGTGCAGCACGGTCATGCGGCGACGGCCTCCTCGTCGGCGTCGTCCGCGTCGTCGGTGTACCGCTGGAGGAACTCCCGCTCCTCGGGGGTGAGCCGGCGTGGCCGCTGCGTCTCGAAGTCGAACGGCACGACCACGGTGGAGGCCCGGACGTAGATCACGTCCGCGTCCTTCACCTCGTAGGTGACGGTGAAGGACGCGGCCCTGACCTGGGTGACCCAGAGCTCGATGTCCACGGGCGTGGGCCGGTGGACGAGCTGGCGCTTGTAGTCGATCTCATGGCGCGCCACCACGGAGCCCTGCTCCGACTCCTCGCCGCGCAGGGACAGGAAGTCGATGCGAGCCTCCTCCAGATAGCGGAGGAAGATCGCGTTGTTGACATGTCCGTACGCGTCCATGTCCGACCAGCGCAGCGGGCAGCGATAGATGTGGCGCAAGACCGATCAGCCCCGGGTCAGCTTCTTGTAGGTGGCGCGGTGCGGACGCGCGGCGTCCGGCCCCAGCCGCTCGATCTTGTTCTTCTCGTACGACTCGAAGTTGCCCTCGAACCAGAACCACTTCGACTCACCCTCGTAGGCGAGGATGTGCGTGGCGACGCGGTCGAGGAACCACCGGTCGTGGGAGACGACCACGGCGCAGCCGGGGAAGTCCAGCAGCGCGTTCTCCAGGCTGGAGAGGGTCTCGACGTCGAGGTCGTTGGTGGGCTCGTCGAGGAGCAGCAGGTTGCCGCCCTGCTTGAGGGTGAGCGCCAGGTTGAGGCGGTTGCGCTCACCACCGGAGAGGACACCGGTCGGCTTCTGCTGGTCCGGGCCCTTGAACCCGAACGCGGACACGTACGCCCGGCTCGGCATCTCGACCTGACCGACGTTGATGTAGTCGAGCCCGTCGGACACGACCTCCCACAGCGTCTTCTTCGGGTCGAGGTTGGAACGGCCCTGGTCGACGTAGGAGATCTTGACGGTCTCGCCGACCTTGATGTCGCCGGAGTCCGGCGTCTCCAGGCCCTGGATCATCTTGAACAGCGTGGTCTTGCCCGCGCCGTTCGGGCCGATGACGCCGACGATGCCGTTGCGCGGCAGCGTGAAGCTGAGGCCGTCGACGAGGACCTTCTCGCCGAAGGCCTTGTTGAGCTTGTCGACCTCGACGACGACGTTGCCCAGGCGCGGGCCCGGCGGGATCTGGATCTCCTCGAAGTCCAGCTTCCGCATCTTCTCGGCCTCGGCGGCCATCTCCTCGTACCGGGCGAGACGCGCCTTGGACTTGGCCTGCCGCCCCTTGGCGTTCGACCGCACCCACTCCAGCTCTTCCTTGAGCCGCTTCTGCCGCTTGGCGTCCTTCTGGCCCTCGACCTTCAGACGGGCGGCCTTGGTCTCCAGGTAGGTGGAGTAGTTGCCCTGGTACGGGTAGGCGCGGCCGCGGTCGAGCTCGAGGATCCACTCGGCCACGTTGTCCAGGAAGTACCGGTCGTGGGTGATGGCGACGACGGTGCCCGCGTACTTGGCCAGGTGCTGCTCCAGCCAGTTCACGGACTCGGCGTCGAGGTGGTTGGTGGGCTCGTCGAGCAGCAGCAGGTCGGGGGCTTCCAGCAGCAGCTTGCAGAGCGCGACGCGGCGCTTCTCACCACCGGAGAGGTTGGTGACGGGCCAGTCGCCCGGAGGGCACCCGAGGGCGTCCATGGCCTGCTCGAGCTGCGCGTCGAGGTCCCACGCGTTGGCGTGGTCCAGCTCCTCCTGCAGCTTGCCCATCTCGTCGAGCAGGGCGTCCGAGTAGTCGGTCGCCATCAGCTCGGCGATCTCGTTGAACCGGTCGAGCTTGCCCTTGATCTCGGCGACACCCTCCTGGACGTTCTCCAGGACGGTCTTCTCCTCGTTCAGCGGCGGCTCCTGCAGCAGGATGCCGACGCTGTAGCCCGGGGACAGGAACGCGTCACCGTTCGACGGCTGCTCGAGCCCCGCCATGATCTTCAACACGGTCGACTTACCGGCACCGTTCGGACCGACGACGCCGATCTTCGCCCCCGGCAGGAAGTTCAGGGTGACATCATCGAGGATCACCTTGTCGCCGTGCGCCTTGCGCGTCTTGCGCATGGTGTAAATGAACTCAGCCAAGAGAAACCGTCCGGCAGCTTGAAATCTGGCAGTGGGCAGATACACCCCATCTTGCCTGACTGCCAGCCCTGGGTGTTAACCCGTTTGGTCCGGGGCCTCTGACCTGGAGTTTCTCCGCTGGGGACGGTAGCTCGCCTGTCACTGTCAGTCGCTGCCGAGCGGCCTCGGGCACCCTCGCACGGCCCAGGGACGGCCCGGGAGCACGCGTCAGCTGCCGGCCACTCATCGAGCCGGACGCTCACCTGGTGGTTGTGGGGTGCCGGTAGCCCCCCTCGGCGGAGACCCGGAAGACAGGCACTCCATCCCATGCGGCATGGCCGTGATCTCGCCCGGTGAGCGTCAGCCGGAGTCGGTGGCGTCGGCGCCTTCCAGCAGCGCTTTCAATGCGGCCAGGTCCTTGACGTTCGCCCGCCGCACAGCCGCGGCCATCATCGGAGCGCTCACTTTGGCAAAGCCGGATGGCTCGCCGCGGTTGCGCAGCGTCATCCGGGTATGGTCGGCGTCCACCGGCTGCCAGGTGTAGGTCGTCTCCATGGGAAACGGCCCCTGCGCGGTGCGCATCACGAGTCGTTCGGGGGAGCACTCGACGATTTCGTACGTGTAGGTCAGGGTGCGTCCCAGGAACCGGGCGACGAAGTCGAGCTTCGAGCCCGCGGCGAGCGGCGGCGAGGTCCGCCAACGAACCGAGACGATGTTGGCGTACCAGTGCGGCGCGTTGGTCGGATCCCCGGCGTAGGCGGCGACCTCCGCACAGGGGCGGGCGATCACGGTCTCGGTGAGAACGTCGACAGCCATGACGTCAACGCTATCCCTGCCGCTCATGCTCCGGAACTCGACGCACGTGCTGTCCGGTCAGCCCTCCCCCGCGCTTCTGGCGGTTGATCGCGATCTCGTACACGATCTCGCAGTGCGCGGCGGGCACGACGATGTCCGCCGTCTCCACAGGCCCGCCCCTGGTCGCTGTCGTCCGCAGCGGTTTCGGTCGAGCTGGACGGCATGACGACCGCACTGTCCGACGTCTACCGGCGGACCGTGTGTCACCGCGGGCGGCTGCCTGATCAGGTGTTCCGCTCTTCCCGCTTGCGCAGCGCCACCAGTACCGCCCCGCCGATCACCACGAAGCCGATGGCCACGCCGGCGATCAGCGGGGTGATCTCGGAGCCGCCGGTTTCGGCCAGGTTGGTGTCGGGGGCCGTGGTGCCGCCGACCGAGGCGGGGCTGGGGGCGTTGTGGATCCGGGCCGACTCCGTGGTGATCGCGCCCTGCGTCCTGCAGTCGAGGACGCCGGTGAAGCGGTGGCTGAAGCCGTGGGGTCCGGTGATCGTGAAGTCGTAGGCCTGGTCCTCCTGGAGCGGGACGGTCACCGTGCGGGACGTGCCCGCGGGGATGGTGTGCTCGGCGCCCATCAGCTCGAAGGTGAAGGGCTTGTCGCCCTTGTTGGCCACGAAGATGTCCAGGGCGCCCCTGGCGCAGTCCCTACGGGCCGAAACCGCCGGTATGGCGCCCTCGCCCGCCCAGGCGGCGGTCGCGGTCGCGGAGACCGTGGACTCGCTGGAGCCGGCCAGGATCTGGGTCTGGCTGCGGCTGTCGGAGGCGAAGGCACGGCCCACCGGCACCGTGGTCGACGCCTGCACGGTCAGCTGCGCCGTACCTCCCCCACCGTCCATAGCGTGGGAGGGACCCCCGGAGGCGTCCTCTGGAATGTCGAAGTACAGCTTGGTGCCGTCCTGCGCGGACGTGATCACCTTGCCGGTCTTGTCGGTGATCCGTACCCCGCTCATGGCCGCGTCCGGCGGCGGACTCACCGTGACGGTGCCTGCGTTGGTGTGCACGGTCACCGGGCCGAGCACGTCCCCCGGCCGGCCGGAGACCGCCGGCGGGTCGAGGGTCAGCGAGGCCTGCGGTTCACCCAGGTCGCGGGCGCTCTTCTGCAGGTAGTCGGCTAGCTTCTCGGCCTGCGGGTCGACGGCGTCCACCTTCGCGTGGTCGGAGTAGCGCCAGATGGCCACCTGGGTGCCGGCCGCCGCGTCCTGCTCGGTCAGGGTGCCGGCGCCGGCCTGGCGGGCGAGCGCGGCGAGGTCGTTGACCTGGGGATAGGAGTTCTGCAGGATCCAGCGGATCCGGCCGGCGTCCTTGTTGCCGCCCAGCGAGGTGCCGCTCCAGGGCGTCTCCTGGTAGAGGGCGTCGCGCTGGGTGGGGTTGTGGAGGTCGACGCAGTACGTCTGGAGGGTGCCCCCGCCGTCGACGGACATCTCGAACAGGCCCGCCTCCACGCGCTGGTCGCCGCCGTCCTCGTGGATCACTGCCTCGCCGTAGGTCTTCAGGCCGTTGATCGCGGCCGTCGCCCCGCCCTGGGTCTGCGGTGTCCCGTCGGTTCCGTCGGCCGCGGCCGTACCGGCGCCGGACAGCACACCGGCCGCCACGAGGCCGGTCACCGTCGTGGCGGCGGCCAGGCGGCCCGCTCCGGTGGAACGGTGGAACCCGCAGAACGCAGCAAGCACAGAATTCCCCTTCGAGCAGGACCCGTTGGACGTGGGGGACGGTCCCACCAGCAGAATCGGCAGCCCCTGGGGGCATGCCCGGCATCCTATGGATCAGCCGGAGCCTCTCCTGCCGGTCGGATGATCCGATGGGCGATCCGATCCGTAATCGTTATCGCCGGGACCGTCCATGAGCTGGGCATATCGACAAATCAACCGGTTCGTACGGGGTGTTGGGCAGGCGGACGCACGCCGGCCGACTCCGCCGCGCCGCTTCGGAAGCGCGTGCTGATGTCATGTCACCGCTACTGGCTCCGCCGCCTGTTGAGGCGTGCCGCTGCCCTCGTCCGGGGTGTCAGTGGGACGCGGTGTCTCCCAGTTCGGTTCCGGCCGGGTCGCCGTCGGCGGTGCCTCCGGTTTGACCGAGCGCTGGAAGGCGGCCGTACCCCGTGAGAGGTCGTGGCCGATCGCCACGGCGTCGATGTCGGCGGTGGCCCACTGCTGCTGCCCGTCGCGCACCTCCGTGCGCACCTTCAGCCGGCCCTGTACGACGACCGGCTGGCCCACCTCCACGCACGCGGCCACGTTCACCGCGAGCTGACGGTTGGCCCACACCGTGAAGAAGTTGGTGTGCCCGTCGGTCCAGCTGCTCTTCTCCCGGTCCCAGTAGCGCGCGGTCACCGCCAGCCGGAACCGGGCCGACGGACCCGCCGCCGACTCCCGGTACACCGGCTGGGTCGCCACGTTGCCCACCACGCACACGATGGTCTCGTTCATGTTCTCGCTCCCCTCCCCCGCCCGGCCCCTTCCGGCCGGGCGGACACGCGCACGGGCCCGTCCCGTACGGCCGTGTCTGTCGTCCATGTCGTGCGGCGCGTACGACCGCCGTACGCGCCGCACCTCGCGCCGACCGCGCGCACCGTCCGCCGTCCCTCCGGCCGGAACCGCCGTGCGATCGCCGCGAACCCAGACTGCCTCCGCCCGGCCGGACCCGCTGAGAGCTGTGGACGACCACCCCACCTGTGGAAAACCCCGCCACCCACATGAGTGACCCCCCGCCGCCGGCGGCCCTCTTCATCCCCGAAAAGCAGCCGAGGAGCCCCGGAAACACCGGGGCCCCTCGCGCTCACGTCCCGCCCGCTGCGGCTCTCACCCCACTCCGGCCCCGCGCCGCGCGACACGCCCGTACTGCTCCCGTACCTCCCGGTACCGCAAGAGCTCCGCCGCCACCGGATCGAGCACCCGGGCCCGGCCGCAGCCGGCGGCCGCCTCACGGAGCCGGCGTTCCGCCTCCTGGCCGTAGCGCCGGGCCGGGCCTCTCGCCGCCATCCGGCACCCCCACTCCACCAGCGGCCCGCCGACGATCCCGCACACCATCAGCAGCACCGGAACCCAGAGGTTGGGCGCCATGACCCCGACGATCTGGCCGAACAGCCACAGGCCGCCCACGACCTGCAGCAGGGTCATCGCCGCCTGCACCAGCACCGCGGCCGGCCACCACCCGGGCCGCGGCGGCCGGCCCGGCGGCAGTCCGGCCCGCGCCGCCAGTTCGTCCAGCGCCTCGGACAGCCCCTGCGACCCGCGTACGGCCGCCTCGCGCACCGCCAGCGCCCACGGCGCCGGCAGCCCGGCCGAGGCCCGGTCGGCCACTGTACGGACCGCCTGTTCCACGCGCTGGCGGGCCGTGGCCTCCTCGTCGGGCTGAGCCGTGCGCACCGGGATGCGGCCCGTGGTGGACTCGCCGCGGCACTGGTACCAGCGCCACAGCCGCAGCCAGGGCGTGCCGCACGCCCGGTTGGCGTTGCGCAGCCAGGCGCGTTCGGCGGCCTCGCCCGACGCGGTGGCGCCCACCGCGTCCGCGAGCCGCGCGGCGAACTCCTCGCGCGCCTCCTCGCTGAGTCCGACGCGCCGGCCCGTGGCGTACACGGGCCGCAGGTCCACCGCCGTGGCGTCCACGTCGGCCGACACCCGGCGGGCCGCCGCGCCGCGCTCGACCACGAACTGGCCGAGCACCTCGCGCAGTTCCCCGACGCCGTCGCCGGTGAGCGCGGACAGGGCGAGCACGGTGGCGCCGGGTTCGCCGTACTCGCCGAGCGCGATCCCGTCCTCGTCCAGCAGCCGGCGCAGATCGTCCAGGACCTGGTCGGCGGCGTCCTCGGGCAGCCGGTCCACCTGGTTGAGGACGACGAACATGACCTCCGCATGGCCGGCCATGGGCCGCAGATAGCGCTCGTGCAGCACGGCGTCGGCGTACTTCTCGGGGTCGACGACCCAGATCACCGCGTCGACCAGCTTCAGGATCCGGTCGACCTGCTTACGGTGCTCCACGGCGGCGGAGTCGTGATCGGGCAGGTCGACCAGGACCAGCCCGCGCAACTGCGCCTCGGCCTCCGGACTCTGCAGCGGACGGCGGCGCAGCCGGCCGGGGATGCCGAGCCGGTCGATGAGGCTCGCCGCGCCGTCGCTCCAGCTGCACGCGATGGGCGCGGCCGTGGTCGGACGTCGTACGCCGGTCTCCGAAATGGCCACTCCGGCGAGGGCGTTGAACAGCTGCGACTTGCCGCTGCCGGTGGCGCCCGCGATGGCCACGACCGTGTGCCGACCGGAGAGCTTCCGGCGGGCCGCCGCCTCGTCCAGCACCCGGCCCGCCTCGGCGAGGGTCTGGCTCTCCACGCGGGTCCGGGAGAGCCCGACCAGCTCGCGCAGGGCGTCGAGCCGGGAGCGCAGCTGGCCGTCGTACGCCAGCGGCGGCGGGGTCTGGCTGCCGGGGCCGCGGCTGCCGCTGTCCAGGGCGGAGGCGCGTTCGGCGGCGAGGGCGGCGGCCGTCGCCTCCGTGACGCGCCGGGCGATGAGGCCGTCGTCCCAGGGCTCGGAGGACTCTGAGGACTCTGAGGAGTTGGAGGAGTCGGGGGACCCGGGGGGCGGCGGCTGCGAGGGCCCCGACGACGCCGGAGGCTCCACCGGCTTGGGGGCCAGGAGGGCGGCGGCGTCCGCGTCCACCGTTGCGCGGGACACGGGGGTCGGCGCGAACGTGGGCATGGGCGGGAGGGGCGGGATGGGTGGGAGAGGGGGCAGAGGCGCTGGTTTCGTGATTGGGGCCGGGTTGGCGTTGCGGGTCGGTTTGGCCGCCGGGGCCGGCCTGGCAATGGGGGGTGCTGTGACAGTTGGGGTCTCTGCGGGTGAGGGGGTGTATTTGCCTGCGGGGGTTTCCGCCCCTGCTGGGAGGTCTGGTGTGGGCTCCGGGCGGTCTGCTGTGGGCTCCGGGCGGTCTGCTGTGGGCTCCAGGAGGCCTGCTGTGGGCTCCGGGAGCGGGTGCGGCAGGCAGAGCTGCGTGCCGCCTGCGGTGTCGGCGTACGTCCCCCGCGGGTTGTCCTGCTCCTCGCCGCCGCCCTTGTCCTCCGCCCGGTCACCGTGGGCTTCTGCTTCGTCGGAGAGGGCAGCGAGGCCGGCGACGAAGGCGCTGCCGGGATCGTCGGAGGGGGCCGCCGAGACCTCCGAGACGTCGGCGATGTCGATGAACGGGGAGGTGTCATAGACCTCCGAGAGGCTGGAGGTGCTCGTGGTGCGCACGATTCCCTTGTTGCCCGTGGCGCCGGAGGGGCCGAAGGCGTCCGCGTTCCCGGGGCCGGATTCACCCGCCCAGCCGACCTCGTCCACCCCGTTCCGGCCGTCACCAGGACGCTCTGCACGCTCGGCCACGCCTGCGCCGTACGCGACCCGATCCATGCGCTCCAGGCGCCCGGGCTCCAAGTGACCGGCGTGTTCCCCGTGCCCGGTGACGGTGTCGCTGTCGTGGCTGCCGTGCTCCATGTCCCTCATGCGTCCCAGGTGCCTCATGTGGTCGGTGTGATCCGTGTGTTCCTGGTCAGTGACGGCGGTCACCGGTCACCTCTCCTTCTGCAGTACGGACAGCGCGGCGATGAGTGCGGCCTGGGGCTCGGGATTGACGTCCAGGGCGTCGAGCGGGGCCAGGCGCCGCTCGCGTTCGGTGTGCAGGACGCGGTCCACGTGCTCGTTGAGCAGCCGCCCGGCCCGGTCGCGCAGCCGCAGCGCGCCGTGCGCCCCGATCCGCTGCGCAAGCCCCTCGCCCGCGCTGCGCGCCCGGCGCCCGCCGAGCAGCGCGGTGGCGACCAGGGCGGCGATGGCCTCCGGGTCGGGCGCGGTGGTGCGTTCCAGCTCGCGCACCTCGTCCTCGGCGTACTCCTCCAGCTCGCGCCGCCAGCGCCGTACGGCGAGACCGATGCGGTGTTCCGTGCTCTCCGCGGGGGACTCGCCGGCGGCGAGGGCCGGGTCGGCTCCGGCCGGCTCGTTCCGCCAGGCCTCGTCGACGCGCTCGTCCGCGGCGGTGACCGAGCACAGCAGCAGGGCAGCCAGACTCTCCACGAGCGCGTCGAGGAGTTCGCCGGGGGTGCAGTCCAGGGGGAAGGACCGCCAGCGTTTGAGGGCGTCTCCGGCGAGTACGGCGCCGGACTGGAGCCGGCCGCGTACGCGCGCGTGCTCGCCGTCGTAGGCGGTGTCCACGGCGGAGGTGAGCCGGAGTGCGGCGGCGTACTGGGCGGCGGCGGCGCCGGCCAGCTCGGGCATGCGGGACTTGAGCGAGTCCAGGAGGCCATGGACCGTACGGGCCATGACCTGCTCCCGGGCGGCGGGGTCCTGGGCGTGCTGCGCGAGCCAGTTCTTCAGCGGCGCCACGGCGGTGGCGGGCAGCAGACCGGCGCCCCAGGCGGACTCGGGCAGCTCGGGCACGGTGAAGCGCGGTACATAGCCGAGACCGGCCTTGGTGAGCAGGGCGCCGTACTGCCGGGAGACCTCGGAGACGACCTGGTGGGGCACCCGGTCCAGGACGGTCACGAGGGTGGCGTCGTACTCCTTGGCGGTGCGCAGCAGCTGCCAGGGGACGGCGTCGGCGTACCGGGCGGCCGTGGTGACCATGATCCAGATGTCGGCGGCACAGATCAGCTCGGCGGCGAGGACGCGGTTGTCGGCGATCAGGGAGTCGATGTCGGGGGCGTCGAGGAGGGCGAGCCCGCGCGGGACGGTGTCGGCGGTTTCGACGCGCAGCACGCGCGCGGGGGACTCGCCGGTCAGGAGGAGCTCGTCGGAGTCCTCCTGGGTCGCCCACACACGCGCGAGATCGGGCAGCACGCGCGTGTCGCCGAACCAGTGATGGTCCTCCGGATGGCAGACAAGCACCGGCGTCCGCGTGGTCGGCCGCAGTACCCCCGCCTCGCTCACCCGGCGGCCGACGAGCGAGTTGACGAGCGTCGACTTGCCGGCGCCGGTGGACCCGCCGACGACGGCCAGCAGCGGCGCCTCGGGCTCTCGTAGGCGGGGTACCAGGTAGTCGTCGAGTTGCGCGAGGAGTTCGTCGCGGTTTGCACGCGCGCGTGGCGCCCCGGGCAGGGGCAGCGGAAAGCGTGCGGCGGCGACACGGTCGCGCAATGCAGAGAGTGTGTCGAGCAGCTGAGGCCGAACGTCCAAGGTCACCACATGCGAAGAATGCCCAATTTTAGGGTGATTCTGAAGCATATAGACATGTCTGCGCGCCGACGGGACAGAAAGGACGCAAGGGATGACTGGGACACGGGCACAGCCCAGGCATAACGAGTGCACAACACCCGGTGCGCCGGAGGCCAAAAGCGGTGCACGATTCGTACCTGCCTGCGATTATCGGGATCGCTTCACCAAACCTCCACATCGAGCCACGGAGGCGAAGCGACAGGGTCGAGGAACAGGGAGCTTTATCCTTGGTCCCGCCACCAGGCCCCCGTAGCTCAGTGGATAGAGCAGGCGCCTTCTAAGCGCTTGGCCGCAGGTTCGAGTCCTGCCGGGGGCGCCACTGACAGCCCTCCCACTCGGGAGGGCTTTTTGCTGGTCAGACACGGTTTCACTGGACACAGGTCAGCCCCGGCCATCCCCTCGGTGATCATGGGCGTGGTCCGGGGCTGTCCGGCTGTCACCGGGTTTTCGCGGGTGGCCGTGTCGAATACGTGTCGAAGTTCTCGACCCGAGGAAGATCAGCCAACGCCCGGCTCCTCCGTCTCCGGGAGGTCGCCCGCGGCTTCCAGCCGCCGTTTGAGATCCGGCAGCTGCCCGTCGACGCACCGGGCGTAGGTCGACAGGAGCACGGCGACGCTGTTCCCGGCCCACTCGGCCACCTGGGCGGGTGGGATGCCGTCGTTGAGCCACTTCGTCAGGCGCGTGTTGCGGTTGTCGTACACGCGCCGCCCAGTGGGCGAGTCGAAGACGTGCGGGGGCAGTACGGCCTTACGCGCGCTGCGCCACGCCCGACGGATGACGGAGCCGGCGAGGATGCCGCCGGTCTCCCCCTGGAAGAGCAGATCACCCGGCTGGAGCTGTTCGTGCTCGATGTGCTGCCGCAGGATGCGCGTCAGGGCCGGATGCCCCGGCACGGTGCGTGTCTCGCCCTCAGCACGGCCTTTCGGGTCGCGTTGCTCGTGGATCTCCCCCGTGTCGGTCCACTGCTTGCCGACCTCCGGGGTCGCCGTGTGGATCAGCAACTCGCACCACTGGTCGTCGGCATCGGGCTCGGGCAGGGTCACGTCCTCCACGCGCATGGCTACGGCTTCCTCGGGCCGGGGGCCGCAGCAGTACAGCGTGGCGAAGAAGGCGTGGAGCCGCTTGCCGCCGCGCGGCCGGCGCCGTATCCAGTCGAGCATCGCCGCCGCTTGCTCGGGGTTCAGCAAGGACCGCTTGTCCACGGCATTGGTATCAACGGTGCGTGCATCATCCAGGCCAAGCGCTACAGCAAGCTCGTCGGCGTTGAATCCGTCCAGGCACTCGCCGGAGTGGTTGAGCACAAGCGCGCTGCCAAAGGCATCCTGATCACCACGTCGTGGTTCGGCAGGGCCAGCCACGACTTTGCCCGTCAGCATGGCCGGCTCCAGCTCATCGAAGGACCGGAGCTCAAGTATTTGATCAAGGAACATCTCGGCAAGGATGTGATCCCCGGCCCGGTTCCTCCGAAGAAGCGCCCTACGCGCTGAGCCTGGTCTGCCCCTCTCGGAGACAGAGATGCTGGGCCGTCTCTGGGCCGTCCGAGGCCGCTCGACAGTGGCCGAGGGCGACCAACAACGACCACCGAGGGCCTCGTGAGCCTCGCCTTCGGTCTCGCGAAAGGCGAGTTGAGCCCCAAAGACGTGGCCGACCGGCTGTCGATGACGGTCGCAGCCCGCACCCGGGAGGAGACACGGTTCCTCTCCGTGGCAGCGGACTACAGCGAATGGATCAGCCTCGACGAGCTCCCGGGATGGGAGAACGATCTGAGAGCCGCAGCCCACTCGTTGACAGCCTCCACCGACCTGGGGTCCTGCATTGGCGTGCCGGGTTCGCGGCGAGGCTGACTAACCCGCCCGAACGCGCTCCCGTGCCAGACCCGTTCCAGATACTGCGGAGAACCACGGGGAACAGCGGTCACCCACCCAGAAGTGCCCTCAGTCCATGACGCCGTTCCGCTGCAGATCAGCAAGCCCATCGACCCCGTAGAACTCGAGCTTCCCAAGCTGAGAGCGCGAGTTCGATTCTCGTCACCCGCTCCAAGAGAAACCCCCAGGTCAGAGACCCGGGGGTCCTTTGTTATCTAGACCGGTGTGCAGCGGAAACACCCCAACCGCACCATAAGGCCGTTGTCAGCTACCGGTGGGCTACTCGTTGTGGTGCGCACGGTCCCCGTTGTGGTTCTTCGCACGCTCGGCGCGGACCATGCCGTCGAGCCCGGCCACCACGTCCCGCTGCCGCTCCTCGTCGGAGTGCTGATAGATCAGCGCTGCCTTCTCAGTGGACTGGCCCGCGCGAACCATCGCATCCATCAGGGCGGCTCCCGAGCGGGCCGGGAGAACGACGGCACGGACACCCGCGTCCGACTTCGAGGTACGACACCGTCCAACGGCCGGACCGGTACTGCCGCACCGCACCGAAGCGCCGGCGCCTGCCCGTCTTGTTGGCCATTGGGCGACCCTCCGAAGTCCAGTTCCACTGGGCCTGATCGGCTCGACCGTGCGTGCGGCCAGGTACTCGTCCACAGCGCTCTGTGTGATGCGGACGTGGCGGTCGACCTTCACATACCGGATGCGCCGCTCCTCGACCAACCTCCAGGGGAAGCGGACGGATGTGCCGAGCAGTTCGGCGACCTCGTCGACGGACAGGTAGCGGTCGGCCATGTAGTGGGCGCTGCTTCCGTTCCGGGGGCGGGTTCGAGTGAGGCGACCAGCCACGTCTCGGCGGTGCTGAGGCCCGTTCCGGCGAACACCCAGTGGGCGAGCACGAGCGTGGTTTCGCCGTCCTGCGGGCGGATTGGATGGCTTGGGCACGGCGCCATTCGACGCGGGCGTCGCGAAGGGCGCCGAGTGTGGGGAGTAGCGGCGGGACTTGGTGGAGAGAAGTGGCCGCGGAAACCGAGCATGTGGGCCCAGCCCAGGCCCTCAGCCGAAGGTCGGCCAGCTCAGGACGCGCCTTTGGTGGCGTACTTGGCGATGTGGGCCGCTACGGCCCGCTCGGTCAGCTCCTGGCCGCCGTCGAAGTCGGCGGAACGAATCGGGCGGACATCGAGCTGTCGACCGAAGACGAAGCGGTGGGCCCGCCCGTCGACCTCGGGTCCGTCGGCACACGCGGTGGTGGCTGTGGCCCGGATGGCGTCGGTGAGCGGATCGGCGGACGCCCATGCCGGGGGTGTGGTGTCTCCGCCTTCCCAGCCGTCGAGGCGGATGACCGCGTGGAGGTGGACGGCGCCGCGCGCCCGAGGACCAGCGGCTGGGGGCTTCCAGGAGGCCCCGGATGGCATGGCCACGAAGGCCCCGGCCGGCACCGCACAACGGCGGCACGCAGCCGGGGGCAGGCACGCACCGCCCGGGCCGGCTGTTCCGCGACGGCCACGCCGCGCCGCCCTGCAACATATGCCTAATAGTGCTCATTTTAGGATGATCTCGGATAAAGTACCTCGGCGCAGCTACCTAGAGTGACGAGGTCCTCATGAGCCAACCTGCTGGTCAACCTGACAAAAGGGAGAGGGCGAAGGAAGCTCGCGCGGCATCGGGTTCGGACCCCCTTGGCGCCCCCGATCCCCTCGAGAGCGAGCTCAGCTCTGCCGAGGACCGCGTCGTCGTCGCGGAGTGGTCGCGGCGGATCCCCCCAGTCAGGGCGCGGATCCCGGAAGTGCGCATCGGCAAGCGCTGGTACAGCACCGCCTGGCTGATCCCGGTCAGTGTTGCGGGGCTTATCGTCTGGATCGCGGTGTGCCAGCAGTTGCGCACTTATTCGGCGGTGCAGAGCTGGATCGCCAGTCATCCCGGGACGGGCAACTTCCAGCCGCCAGTCACCAGCGGGTTCCCGTTGTGGCTGCGGGTCCTGCACTTCCTGAACTTGCTGTTCATGCTGTTCATCATCCGGGCTGGGATCCAGATCCTGGCCGACCATCCACGACTGCAAACAGACGCCGGGTGCATGCCCGGCCGGGAGCGGCTGCGGCTGCGTGGCCCGGTGCCGCCCGACCGGATGGCGCAGGAACCGCCAGAGCGTGCGTGGACGGCCAAGGACGACGCGGTCACCCTGCCTCGCTGGCTCGGCCTACCGGGGATTCGGCACTCGATCGGCCTGGCCCGCTGGTGGCATTTCAGCTGCGATTTCCTGTGGATCCTTACCGGTGTGACGTTTTACGTGCTGCTGTTCACCACGGGGCAGTGGGCACGGCTGGTGCCGGTGAACTGGAGCGTCATCCCCAATGCCATCTCGACCGCTATCCAGTACGGGTCGCTGAACTTCCCGGCAAACAAGGGCTGGACGCAGTACAACGGCATGCAGATCCTCGCCTACTTCACTGTGGTCTTCATCGCCGCGCCACTGGCGTTCATCACCGGCCTGCTGCAGGCGCCGGCCATCGCCGCCAAGTTCGGGCTGGGCTGGGGCCGGATCAACCGCCAGACGGCCCGCATCGTCCACTTCATGGCGCTCGTAACTTTTGTTGGGTTCATCTTCATCCACACCGTCATGGTCTGGATCACCGGGCTGCTCAAGAACCTCAACCACATCACCACCGGCATGAACGCCGACTCCTGGACCGGATGGTGGCTGTACATCATCTGGATGGCCATCGTGGTGGTCATCTGGTGGGCCGCATCGCCACTCACGCTGCGCTATCCGCGGGTGGTGCAGAAAACCGGCAGGTTTCTCATCGGCTGGGCAAAGGCGCTGCTGGAGTATGCGGATCCACGCGCAACCTACCCTGACGAAGCGATCTCACCGTTCTTCTGGCCCAACGGCACGCTGCCGATCAGCCAGGAATACGCAAACCTGCGGGACAACGACTTCCGCGACTACAGCCTGCGGGTCGACGGACTCGTAGACAAACCCGTCACTCTGTCCTACGAACAGCTGAAGGCGATGCCCAAACAAGAGCAGACCACCCAGCACTACTGCATCCAGGGCTGGTCAGGCGTCGCCAAGTGGGGCGGTGTGCCAATGCGAGAGATCGTCAAGCTGGCGCAACCATTGCCAAAGGCGCGCTTTGCCGTGTTCTACTCCTTCGCTTCCGGCGGCGAGGGCGGGGTCTACTACGACGCTCACAAGATCGAGCACATGCAGCACCACCTGACCATCCTCGCCTACGAGATGAACGGCGAGCCGCTCAACGAGCTACACGGTGCTCCGCTCCGGCTGCGTAACGAGCTTGAGCTGGGCTTCAAGCAGGTCAAGTGGATCCGGGCCATCGAGTTCGTCGAGAGCTTCTCCCATCTCGGCGCGGGGCAGGGCGGCTACAACGAGGACCATGAGTTCTACGGTTACCGAATGCCTATCTGACGGCACACCGCCAGGAATGCCTGCGGCCCCTCCGGCGCATTCCGGCGGGGACGGCATCACGTCAGGAGCAGTGCCCTGCCGGGGAACGCGACCTCAGGAGGACGCGCAGCAAGAGCATCGCTACCGCCCCCGGTCTGAGGTCGGGCAGTTCGGTTGGCAACCCACCAAGGCCCAGGCCACTTCCCCATGGGTCCGACTGAGTTACAACCTTCTTCACGGGTTCAAGCCCCGGCTCCGCTCCGCTCCGCCGGCGCGCTCCCGGCTCCGCTGCGGGCGCCGCTCCTGCCTCCGGCCCGCTCCGCCCGCGCTGCGCCGACGCGCGCCCACTGGTGGATAGGGCCGGTGGCCATGAGTCGATCACCGCGTACGCGGCTGTCAGAACA
Source organism: Streptomyces sp. NPDC054783 (assembly GCF_053611725.1). Classification (NCBI taxonomy): domain Bacteria; kingdom Bacillati; phylum Actinomycetota; class Actinomycetes; order Kitasatosporales; family Streptomycetaceae; genus Streptomyces; species Streptomyces sp. NPDC054783. Next base: position 155,237 of record NZ_JBSHAY010000021.1, read on the forward strand.
GTGCCTCCGGCGGGGGATCAGCCGGCACCGGGATGGAGGAGGCGCCGTCGCCGACTGCGGGTCGATCGTGGCGGATGCAGGGGGCTCCCATCCCGCACACCATCGACCCAGGCAGAGCCGAGCAGACGCGGCCCAGGCCGCCCTCGTCACGCACATCCGGCGGACGTACTACAGCGACCAGGGGCGGCCCGTGGAGACGGCGGACATCGTGGTGCCCGCCGCTCACTGCGAGATTGTCTACGAGATTCCGATCAACCGTCACTAGCCCTCCCCCTGCCGCCAGTCGAATGCATGTCGAAGGCTTGTCCATGAGACGCCGAGCACGGGAAGAGAAGCAGGTCAGCGTGGGTGTAACGCCCGTCCCACCAAGCGCCTTCTAAGCGCTTGGCCGCAGGTTCGAGTCTGCCGGGGGCGCCCCACCCTCAGCCCTCCCCTTCGGGAGGGCTTCTTGCTGGTGAGGGTGGGTGAGGATCGATACGGGTGAGCCCTGGAAGCCCCCTTGCGATCAAGGGCCGGCTCCGGGCCGGTCCGGGCGTGACCGGGTTTTCGCGGGCGGTCACTGTCGGATACGTGCCGAAGTTCTGCGGCCATACCGTTCCCGGCCACACGCGGCCGCCCGGGCCTGCGGGATGCCGTCATTGCGAAAGAGCGGATCACCCGGCCGGAGCTGTTCAACGGCGACGGTCTTTCAGGTGTTTGCCATGCCGTCCGTGCCGCTCCCGTGTCCTCGCCGAGCAGTTCCGGAGCGGCCGCCCTGCCCGGCTGTCAGCCGCTCCGACCGAGGGGTGGACACTTGTCTTCATCCGTGGAACGCGACAGATGTCCGGGAGGAGAGACGACGTGCGACTTCGCTGTGCGGTGCTGGACGACTTCCAAGGTGTGGCCACCGAGTTGGCCGACTGGTCGGTGATCGAGGACGAGGTGGAGGTCTTCTCGCTGCGGGAGCACCTGGACGGCGAGGACGCCCTCGCGGCGGTACTCACGGATTGCGACATCGTCGTCACACTGCGCGAACGCGTCCCCTTTCCCGGCTCCTTGCTCGCCCGCCTGCCCCGCTTGAAGCTGCTCGTCGCCTCCGGTATGCGCAACACCGTCATCGACTACGCGGCAGCCGCGGCCCAGGGCGTCACGGTGTGCGGTACGGAGAGTTCGGGCACCCCGCCGGTCGAGATGACCTGGGCGCTGCTGCTCGGTCTGGCCCGCGGGATCGTCGAGGAGAGCACCGCGTTGCGCACGAACGGCCCCTGGCAGTCCACCGTCGGCGCCGACCTGCACGGCCGTCGGCTGGGCCTGCTCGGTCTCGGCCGGATCGGCAGCCGGGTGGCCAGGGTCGGGCTCGCCTTCGGCATGCGGGTCAGCGCCTGGACCCCGGGCCTCAGCAAGGAGCGCGCCGAGGAGGCGGGCGTCGGACTCGCCGCCGACAAGGAGGAGTTGCTCGCCGAGAGCGATTTCGTCTCCGTCCACGTGGCCGCCCGCGAGAGCACCCGGGGGCTGGTCGGCGCCGCCGAACTCGCCCTGATGAAGCCGACCGCCTACCTGATCAACACCTCCCGGGCGGCCGTCGTCGACCAGGACGCCCTGCTCGCCGCGCTGCACGAGGGCCGGATCGCGGGTGCCGGCGTGGACGTCTTCGACATCGAGCCACTGCCCGCCGGCCACCCGATGCGCACCGCCCCCCGTCTCCTCGCCACACCCCACCTCGGTTACGTGTCGCACGCCAACTACACGACGTACTACCGCCAGGCGGTGGAGGACATCCAGGCCTACCTGGCCGGGTCCCCGATACGGCTCCTGTCCTGAGCCCCGCGGCCGAATCATCCGGTCCAGCCGTATCGGCAGGCTCGGCAAGCTCAGCCGAATCATCCGGCCCAGCCCGATCGGCCGGACCAGCCGGATCAGCCGGAACCGGTCGCCGCCTCTGCCACCGATCCGACACCCAGCGACGAAACCGGCCATAACGGGTGCTTACCCACGCGTCGTGATCTACTGCCCCTGATCGCTGCCCATGAATGCGCAGGCCACTCGGCGAAAACGTGAGACGGAGGAGGTCCGGCGCGTGAGGACGACGAGTCGCGTCCTGGCGCTGATGGTGGCGGGAACGGTGTCATTGGCATGTCACGGAGGTGCCGCCGCGCCCCACGGACACGGTCAGGATGGGCGCCCTCCCACCCTCACCATGCAGAAGAGCGTTCCCGGCAGGGGGAGTCGGCCGGCCGAGGAAGTCGATGAGAGCGACGGGATCGTCTGGTACTACAAGCTGGACTGGGTGAATCCCGACGACGTGCGGGGCGCCGACGGCATGGCGACGTTCACGCCCGACCTGGCCCGCACACCTTGGAGAACGGTCGGCCGGCCTGGGACACCGGGCTGATCACCACGGAGGGGTCCCGGGAGGGATTCCGTCTGCGGCCCGGCGACTACCTGGAGGTGCGGGTGAAGCTGCCCGCCGTGGTCGGAGCCTGGCCGTCTGTGTGGACCTGGGTCGGCGGCGGCCACGAGATCGATGTGTTCGAATACCATCCCGACGCCCCGGACCTGCTGGAAATGGTGAACCACGTCCGGTACGCCGCGAATTACGCCGTCATCACCCCCTCGGGCAGCGGGGACTGGACGCGTATCGGTGTGCGGCTGGGCACGGATTGCGTCGACGGGTATGTCAACGGCGCCCTTGTCTACGAGGACGGGCGCGGAGTGGACCCGGACTGGTCGGCTTGTCTGACCGTCAATCTCTCGATTTCCTCGGGTGACATCCACCCCGCCCCGCGTAGCGACGACCCGATCACTTTGAGCGCCGATTACGCACGCGTCTTCCGCTGAGTCCGGCACCTGCGGCTGAGTCCGATCACCTGCGGCTGAGTCCGGTCACCTGCGGCGGCCCGGCCGTGCGGCCGCGAACTGTGCGGGGTGAGGATGCGAGAGCTGCTCGCGGCCCCCGCCCGGGAGGATCGCGGGCGCTCGCCGGGCGCTCGCGGGTCCTCGTGCGCAGCCGCGGCGAGTTGGTGACTGCGGCGCCGCTCATCCGCCGGCGACACCGTGTCCATCGGTGGCGCCATCACCGGTTTCGGCGGCGTACTCCTGGACGCTGCAAGCCGCCCACCAGCCTCCTCTCACCCGCCGACCGCCCCTGACCGGCCGTAACAGCCGGTCGGCCGCATCCGTGTGAACCGAAGCCGGGACGAAGGCACGTCCGGGCGTGGGTCGTGACGGCTCTTCGGGCGGGTCCAGGGGCCGGAACGGGCCGCCGAAGCCGGAGCAACCTGAACTCCCCGCTCGGGCAAGGACTTCGAGAGCGACAGTGGCCGCGATGCGTCGTACGGGTGTTCTTGCCCCGGCGACGGAATGGACCGCGGTATGTCGCAGCCGGTCCGCGGCGTCGGCCACTCCACCATTTCTGGGGCATACGTCACATTATTTGCTTCTAATTCGTGAGGAGTACTGTTTTGGTAGGAGTAGCTCAGGCGCTGAGCGGCGCCGAGAGCTCGGCGGTGACCTCACCGCCTCCGCTCACCGGCGAGACACGCGCCGACCGTGCCGGCGCCCGCGCCAAGCGCACGCTCGACGTCGTACTCTCCGCGCTTCTGCTGATCGCCCTGCTTCCTCTGATGGCGCTCATCGGTCTCGTGGTGGCCGTCAGCAGCGGTGCAGGACCCGTCGTCTACCGGCAGGCTCGGGACGGCATGGGGCAGCGGTCGTTCACCATGCTGAAGTTCCGCACCATGCATCACAATTCGACCGTGGACGTGGCGGCGCTGCTGCTGGCCGACGGCAGCGAGATGTCCATCTGCACCAAGCCACGGCACGATCCGCGCATCACGCCGGTCGGCCGGTTCCTGCGCAAGACCTCGTTGGACGAGCTGCCTCAGCTGATCAACGTGCTGCGGGGCGACATGTCGCTGGTGGGCCCGCGCCCCAACGTGCGCCCCGAGAACCAGCTGCTGCCCCCGGAGCACCGTGCCAGACGGCTGTCCGTCAAGCCGGGCATGACGGGGCTGTGGCAGGTGTCGGGCCGCTCGAGCACCACGGTCGACGAGGCGATCCGGCTCGACCTGCGGTACGTCGACCACTGGAGCCTGCAGTTGGACCTGCTGATCCTGCTGCGCACGCTGCCCGCCGTGCTGAGAACCAGCAATGCGCGGTGATCCGGGCGGCGCGGCGGCGGACGGCGGGCGGCCCACCGTCCTGCACGTCGCGGAGGCATGGGGCGGCGGGGTACAGACGGCGGTCCGCGACTATGTGCGATCCGTTCCGGAGGTGCGACACCTGCTGCTGATGTCCGAGCGCGACGGCTGCCAGATCGCCGACACGGACGCGCTCTTCGACGGCGTCTGGCGGATGCCGCCCGGCCACTTCGCGCGCGTCCGCGAAGTGGGCCGCCTCTTCCGTGAGCTGCGGCCGGACGTGGTCCACGCCCACTCCTCCCTGGCGGGGGGCTATGTGCGCCTCGCCCCCGCCGTGCCGACGGACCGCATCGTCTACACCCCGCACTGCTACGCGATGGAGCGCGGCGACCTCGCGCGGTACGCTGCGGCGGCGGTGCACTCGGTCGAGCGCGTGCTGTCCAGGCGTACGGGCACCGTGGCGGGTGTCAGCCCCCGTGAGGTCGAACTCGCCCGCTCGCTGCGCAGGCGCCAGCGAGCCGTCCACGTACCCAACCTGGTGCCCTGTCAGGAAGCCGCGACGGCAGCCCCGCCGCGGCAGAGGCCGGAGCCCGGCGTGCGCAGCGGCGACGGCACCGGTCTGCCGCCGCGGACCGTTGCCGCAGTCGGCAGGCTGTGCCCGCAGAAGGACCCCGCCTTCTTCGCCGAGGCGGCGGCCGAAGGGCGGCGGCTGATGCCGTCGAGCAACTGGTTCTGGCTCGGCGGCGGCGAATTCGCTCACGGTGCGCGACTGGAGCGGGCCGGTGTGACGGTCACCGGCTGGCTGGACCACCGCTCCCTGCAGCGACTGCTCGCTCAGGCGGACGTGTACGCGCACACCGCGCTGTGGGAGGGAGCGCCGATGACGCTTCTGGAGGCGGTGGGGCTGGGGCGGCCGGTGGTGGCGCGGCGCATCCCGGCCCTGGAGTCGCTGGGCCTGACCGGTCTGGTCGACACGCCGCGGGAGCTGGCGGCGGCGGCCGTCGCCGTGCTGACGCACGGTCCCGGCGAACAGAGCGGCGCGCGGCTGGACCGGTTGTTCGCCGAGCACACCCCGGAGCGGCAGCGCAGGATGTTGCGGTACGTGTACGGCCAGTGACGGATGCCTGGCGCGCGCCGGACGGCGGCACGGACGGCATGCAGAAGAGCGCCGGACTCTCCCCCGCGGTCGTGGGAAGGTCCGGCGCTTTCCATGTGGGTGCTGTTGGCCGGTCAGAGCGCCTTGCTGTTGCAGCCCATGTCCGAACCGAGGTGGCTCTGCTGCGCACCCGGGTTGCCTTCGCCGTTCAGCACGTTGCCGGCCAGGCCGTTGAGGGCGCCGACGCTGCCGAGCACATCGATGTTCATGTCGTGCGAGCGGCATTCGATGCCCTGGTTGACGTCGAGGTCGTCATGGCCCGGCTCACCGTGTGCGAAGGCGGTGTTGAGGCCGAGGGTGCCGACACTGCCGAGGACGGCAGCACCCACGAGGACGGCCTTCTGGAACTTGCGCATTACTTCTCCGTTGGTCTAGCGGATGCGATCCGCGGCAGATCTGGTGGGGGGAGGATCGAGGAAACCCGGCGAGGCGATCAGCCGACGCGGGGCAGACCCAGTGAGCCGACGGGAGGCGCCGCGACCTGTCCGAGGCCGAGCCCGGGCGCCTGCGGTGCGTCCGGTGCGAGCAGCGGGTTGACGAGCGGGTTCACCTGCGGGTTCACCTGAGGGTTCACCTGCGGGGCGACATGCGGCGGGGCGTCCGTCGCGCCGAAGGTCTGCGGTACGGCGACCTGCGGGGCCACCCGCGGCATGACTTCCGGCGCCGACTGCGGGCTGACCTGCGGCACGACCTGCGGCGCCGACTGCTGCGGGGCGGCGGCCTGCTGCGGGGCGTACGACGGGCCGGCGGCCTGCGCGTAGCCTCCCGACACGGCCGTGGCGGAGGCGGTGGCGGCATGCTCCTGCGGCGGTGCCGGCGGAGCGGCCTGCATCATCGGCGGGGAGTACGGCTGCGGCTGCGGAGCGGCGATCTGTGCGGTGCCCGTCGAGCGGGACGTCGCCTCGGCCTGCGGACCACTCGGCTGCGGAGCGGCGTACTGGGGCGGCGCGTACTGCGGAGCGGCGTACTGGGGCGACGCGTACTGCGGAGCGGGGTACTGGGGCGACGCGTACTGCGGAGCGGGGTACTGGGGCGGTGCGTACTGCGGCGGCGCCGAGTACTGGGGCGGCGGATACTGCGGAGCCGCGTACTGCGGTGCGGGGTACTCGGGAGCCGACGCTGGAGCGGCGCCGCTGTACCCCGCGGGATAGTCGGCGGCCTGACTGACGCCGGCGCCGATGGCGGACAGACCGCCGGCCGCTGCTGCGACGAGCGCGGCCTTGTGAAGCTTGCGCATGGAACCCTCGGCCCTTCAAATACCTGAACAGGGAAATCCGTTGTATTCGGTGCGGTCTCGCGTGCGCACAGTCTGATGTTCGTACTGCACCGTTACAGGGGTAACTCCTTGGCTGCACGCGGACTTTCGCCGGAGCCGGCAGCGAATTCCCTTGCCCCTCCGTAGATCCATGATCGCTGCCCTCTCCCAGCTGGCAACGACTTCTCCCCCGCCCCGGTCACGGGGCCCGAAACCGCGTCACCCATTTGCCTTCACCCGCCGGATGCCGCCGGACCAGGATTGCAGAGGAGTACGCGGCGCGACACCGAGGCACACAGAGCCTGGGGCAAATGGGTGACCAGGGCCGGGTATCCGTATCCGTTCCGCTGCTTCCCTCGTTCCCCACTGGGCCAGGGCGATGGTCCGTGGCAGCCGTACAGGGCAGCAGGAAACAGCACCACCGGCACCAACTCATCAGCATTTCCGATACGTTCCGAGCACAGGTCAATGAAGGGCCGAGGGTTTCATGCGCAAGCTTCACAGGGTCGCGCTCGTCGTCGCAGCAGCCGGGGGTCTGTCCGCCGTCGGCGCCGCCCCGAGCTCCGCCGCCGTTCCCGCGTACGGCGGTGGACTTCCGCTCCCCGTTTCGCAGCCGGACGCCCAGGCGGCTTCGGCGACCTCCTCGCAGGCCAGCGTGCAGAGTTACGGCTCACCGGCCCCGTATGCGGGTCCGCAGCGGGGCGCTGACGTCACCCCGCAGGTGAACCCGAACCTGAGCCCGCAGATCAACCCGCAGATCTCCCCTCAGGCGGCCCCGGGTCAGGGCGGCGGCCTGGGCCAGACCAACCTCTTCCGTCCGTCCCAGGAGTGCAGCCCGCAGTCCCTGCTCAACGCCGCCGTCCCGGTCGCCCTGCTCGCCGCGTCCGAGACCCACGGCATCGAGTGCACGCAGGCCAACACCCAGTCGAACGCGCTCGCCCACGCCAGCGCCCACTAGCGTCGCCGGACGGCCGGACACCCACCCCCGGCACGGGCCCTTCGAGGAACAACCACGAAGGGCCCGCACTCATGCGATACGGCTTTCGGGTGCTTTTGTGGGGAGATCAAGAAACCGGCGCGTCGCTGTCCGTTTTGGGTTATTTCCTATTAATCTCCGTGACTGTAAGAAAGCGATCTGCCACGGATCGCAACACCTTCACTCCACCGGAGAAGACATGCACAAGCTTCGCAAGGCTGCCGTCCTGATCGCCGCCGTCAGCAGCATCGGCCTCATGGGCGGCACCGCCCACGCCGGCGGCCAGGAAGGCGGCAAGGAAGGCGGCAAGGGCGGCGACCGCTTCAGCGTCCTGCAGAGCTCCAACTGCAAGTCGCACGACCTGAACCTGGACGTCCTCGGCGAGGTCGGCATCCTCAACGGCCTGCTTGGCAACGCGCTCAACGGCGAGGGTGACCCGGGCGCCCAGGCCACCCACATCGGCTCGACCATGGGCTGCAACAACAGCGCCTTCTAAGCGCACCGCCGCGCCGGCGACCAAAGCAGGAAACGGTCCCGGCACCGAGCCTCGGGTTCGGTGCCGGGACCTTTTTGTGCGCCTGTGAGCATTCAGGGTGACAACAAATCGGAATTCGGCGCGTCGTTGGTTGTCTTCGGATATTTCCTATTAGCCTCCATTACCGCACGAAGTCGATCTCCAAGAGATCGCATCCACCACTTTCATTCCACCGGAGAAGACATGCACAAGCTGCGCAAGGCTGCCGTCCTGGTCGCCGCCCTCGGGAGCGTCGGACTCCTGAGCGCCGGCGCCGCCCACGCCGACCAGGGATGGGGCAAGGGCGGCAACGGTCCCCGCTTCAGCGTCCTGCAGTCCACCACCTGCAGGTCCCACGACCTCAACGCCGACATCCTCGGCGAGGTCGGCATCGCCAACGGCCTGGGCGGCAACCTGCTGAACGGCGAAGGCAACGCCGGCGCCCAGCAGTCGACCCTCGGCTCGACCATGGGCTGCAACAACAGCGTCGGCAAGTAAGGCGCACCCCCTCCGTCCCCGGTGTCCCGGCCTGTGGCCGGGAC
>NZ_JBSHAY010000022.1:0-149479 GCF_053611725.1 Streptomyces sp. NPDC054783
GCCGATGGTACTGCAGGGGGGACCCTGTGGGAGAGTAGGACACCGCCGAACAATTCTTGAGAAAGGCCCACGCCGAATGGCGTGGGCCTTTCTGCGTTTAGGGTTGGCCCATGCGCTACGACCTGATCATCTTCGACAACGACGGCGTGCTCGTCGACAGCGAGCCCATCTCCAATCGGTGTCTGGCCGCCTATCTGACCGAGTTGGGGCACCCGACGTCGTACGAGGACTCCATCCGGGACTACATGGGCTCGGCGATGCACCGGATCCATGAGCTCGTGCTGGAGCGGACCGGTCAGCGGCTGCCGGACGACTTCGACGACGTCTTCCACGCGCGCGTGTTCGCCGCGTTCGAGCGGGAGTTGCAGCCCGTGGCGGGCGTGGCCGGCGTACTGGAGAAACTGGCCGCGGACGGGGTGCCGTACTGCGTGGCCTCCTCGGGGAGTCATGCGCGGATCCGGGTCGGGCACCGTACGACCGGGCTCGGCCGGTGGTTCGCGGAGGAGCGGATCTTCAGCTCCGAGGACGTGGGGCGCGGGAAGCCGGCGCCCGATCTCTTCCTGTACGCCGCGGAGCGCATGGGGGTGGCGCCGGAGCGGTGTCTGGTCGTGGAGGACTCTCCGCTGGGCGTCCAAGCGGCCATGGCGGCCGGGATGGCGGTCTACGGCTTCACCGCGATGACACCGGCGGCGAAGCTGGCCGGCGCCGGCCAACTGTTCTCCTCCATGGGCGAGTTGGCTGACCTGCTGGTATGACCTGAGCCATCGGTCCGGGGCTGACAATTGTCATGCGGACGTCCGGACGATCGTTTCTACTGGGCGACCTCCTGCGGCGGCGAAGCTGAGGGCATGACGAAGAACACGGGGACCCAGGGCCGTACCGAGCAGCAGAAGCAGAACCCGAGCGTGCTGGACAACTTCAAGCCGCTGCTCCTGGACGTGGCGGTGCCGCTCGGCTCGTACTACCTCCTCAAGGACGCCTTCGGGATGAGCACCTTCGCCGCGCTCGCCTGGAGCAGTGTGGTGCCGGCGCTGCGGACCGTGTGGGGCCTGGTCAAGGAGCGCAGGACGAACGCGCTGGCCGGTCTCATCCTGGTCGTCAACGTCGTCTCGTTGCTGCTGAGCTTCGTCTCCGGTGACCCGCGGCTGATGCTCGCCAAGGACAGCGGGGTCAGCAGCGTCGTCGCCTTCGGCATCCTCGCCTCCGTCTGGCTGGGCAAGCCGATGATGACCGCGGGCATGAAGCCGTTCCTGGTGAAGGGCGACGAGGCCAGGGAGGCCGCCTGGGAGCGGCTCGTCTCCGGGGCTTCGGTCCGGTCCGCGGCCTTCCGGAGCAAGGAGAAGGCGTTCTCGGTTGTCTGGGGGCTGGTGCTGCTCGCCGAGTGTGTCGCCCGGGTTGTGGGTGCGTACACCATTCCCGTGGACACGATGGTGTGGCTCGGCAGCGTCTTCCTCGTCGGCGCGATGGTGATCGGGTTCGTGGTCAGCGGTGGCCTGGCCGTCGGGCCGATGGAGGAGATGCTGGCTGCCGAGGTCGAGGCCGCCAGGACCGGGACACCCGAAGTCGCTGTCGTCGCCTGAGCCGCCACTCGACGAAGCGGCACTCGGCAAAGCTGAAGGGAATTCATCTTTGGCTGGATCTACCCACAGGTAGCCCGGGGCCCTACGCTCGCCGCCATGACTGATGTGCTGCGGCGCGGTAGGGCCTCGCTGGCGTTCAGCTTCTTCGCTCAGGGCGCCACCTTCGCCCTGCTGGTGACGCGGATCCCGGCCATCCAGGACCGGTACGGCGTCTCCGACGCGCTGCTGCCGGTCTTCCTGGCCGCCGTACCGATCCTCGCCGGTGCCGGCAGTGTGACCACCGAGCAGCTGGTGAAGCGGATACGGCCCAGCCGGCTGCTGCGCTGGTCCCAGCCGGTCGTCCTGCTGGCGCTGCTCGGCGCCGGGGCGGGCGGGCACATCGCGGAGCTGGCGGTGGCGCTGGGCGCGTTCGGGCTGGCCGTGGGCGCGCTGGACGCCTCCATGAACATGCTCGGGGTGAGCCTGCAGCGGTCGTACGGGCGCAGCATCATGCTCAGCTTCCATGCCGCGTACAGCCTGGGCGGGATCCTGGGTGCCTCGCTGGCGTGGGTCGGGGCGCACTGGCATCTCGCGCTGTGGGTGTCGTACCTGCCGGTGGTGGCCGTCCTGCTGCCGGCGACGCTCGTGGGGAGCCGGTGGTACGTCGACGGCGATCCGGCGCCGGTGGGGGAGGCGCAGGGCCGGGCCGGGGGCCTCGTCTTCAAGCTGCTGCTGCCGCTGTGTCTGGTGATGACCTTCGCCTACATCGGGGACTCGACCGTCTCCAACTGGAGCGCGAAGTACCTGAAGGACGTGCTGGGCAGCTCGGAGCAGCTGGCGACGGTGCCGTACAACGTGTACATGGTGACGACGCTGCTGGGGCGGGCCATCGGGGACTTCGGGGTGCGGCGGTTCGGGGCCGTGGCGGTCGTGCGGCTCGGGACGCTGGTGGCGGCCGGTGGGTTCGCGGTGGTGGCCTCGGCGCCCGGGGCGTGGGTGGGGATGCTCGGGTTCACGCTGCTGGGTCTGGGGTTGTGCGTGCTGGTGCCGCAGACGTTCGCGGCGGCGGGGCGGCTGTTCCCCGGGGCTTCGGATGCGGCCATCGCCCGGCTCAACATCTTCAATTACGTGGGCTTTCTGATCGGTTCGCCGTTGGTGGGTGCTCTGGGCGGTGCCTGGAGCTATCGGGGCGCCATGCTCGTGCCGATGGTGTTGGTGCTGGTGACGCTGGTGTACGCCAGGTCGTTCGCTGCTCAACCGGACCGATACGGTGGCGGTCATGAGCGGCCGCGCACAGCTGATGTGGGACGAGGCAGTAACGGGCTATGACTTCGGCCCGGACCATCCGATGGATCCGGTCCGGCTGGCACTGACCCGGAAGCTGGTGGGTGCCTTCGGGCTCGACCGGGAGATGGAGGTCGTCGCGGCCAAACCGGCCGGGGAGTCGACGCTGCGGCTGGTCCATCGGCAGGACTACATCGACGCCGTGAAGGCCGCGTCGGCCGATCCGGCGGCGGCGGACCTGTCGTACGGGCTCGGGACCCTCGACGATCCCGCGTTCGCGGGCATGCACGAGGTGTCCGCGCTGATCGCCGGGCAGTCGGTGGGTGCGGCGGAGGCGGTGTGGCGGGGGGAGGCCGAGCACGCCGTGAATTTCGCCGGCGGACTGCATCACGCGATGCCCGGGGGCGCGTCGGGGTTCTGCGTCTACAACGACGCCTCGCTGGCCATCGCCCGGTTGCTGGAACTGGGGGCCGAGCGAGTCGCCTACGTGGATGTCGACGTGCATCACGGGGACGGGGTGCAGGCGGCGTTCTGGGAGGACCCGCGGGTTCTGACGATCTCGCTGCACGAGCATCCCCGTACGTTGTTCCCGCAGACCGGGTGGCCGGAGGAGACCGGGGCCGGGGCGGGGGAGGGCGCCGCGGTGAACGTGGCGCTGCCTGCGGGGACGGGGGACGCGGGGTGGGTGCGGGCGTTCCACGCTGTGGTGCCGGAGCTGCTCGCGGAGTTCCGGCCGCAGGTGCTCGTGTCGCAGCACGGGGCGGATACGCACTTCGAGGATCCGCTCGCGCACCTTGCGGTGTCGCTGGACGCGCAGCGGGCCGTGCAGGTGGCGTGTCATGAGCTGGCGCACGAGTACGCCGGGGGGAAGTGGGTCGCGCTCGGCGGCGGCGGGTACGCGGTGGTCGACGTCGTGCCGCGGTCGTGGACGCATCTGGTGGGGATCGCGGCGGGGCGGCCGGTGGCACCGGAGGCGGCGATCCCCGAGGCGTGGCGGCAGGAGGTGTTCGCTCGGACCCGGCAGTTCGGTCCGCAGCGGATGACCGATGGGCGGTGGCCGGTGAGTTGGGCGTCGTGGGAGTCGGGTTACGACCCAGCAGACCGCCTGGACCAGGCCGTACGGGCCACTCGTCGGGCGGTGTTCCCGTTGCGCGGGTTGCTCCCCTGAAACCGAGAGCGGGCCCGAGAGGCTCAGGTGGCCGAGAAGGCACCCGTCGCCTTCGTCCCGCATTACGCCAACCGTGCACACTTCCCCGGTTTGCACCCCCTCTGTCGCCCCCATGCGTCACCATCGCACCCATGTCGACCAGCGGAGCTCTGCGCGCGCATCTGCTGGCTGTTCGGTTTGCCGGGGAGGTGGGGACCTCCCGGGAGGACAGTCTGCGGAGTTATCGGCTGTTCGCGGCCCGGGATCCCCGGGTGCTGATCGGGATCGATCCCGATGGTGCCTGGGGGCAGCCGGAGTTGCTGGGGCTGATGGCGGAGAAGTGCGGGGTTTCGGCCGATCCCCGGCACACTTCGGGGCCGGACGTGATCGATCCGGAGCGCACGCTGGCCGCGTTGGACGTCTTTGCGGGGCGGATCCGGGAGGCGGCCAGGCGCGGTGCGCCCGTGTTGTTCGGGACCGGGCATCCGCAGCGGCTGCTCGGGTTCTACGCCGGCTTGGCGGACGCACTCTCGGCGGCGGGGTGTGACGTGCTCACTCCCGCGCAGGGTCGCTGTGTCGACATATTGACCCGGTTCGGTCTACGTACGTGTGCAGTGGACTACGCACGAGGGGTCGGGTTGGTGCGGGAAACCGACGGTGGGCGCCCCGGTTGTGAGCCCGGCGTGCACAGTCATTCGCCGCTGCCGGTTCGGGTCGCGCTGGAGGCCGCGGCGGAGGGTGGAGGGCCGATGCCCGAGTTGGTCGTGGGGGACCACGGGTGGGTCTGCGGCGCTGGTCAGCTGGGGTTCGAGGCCATCGGTCTGGCCGACACCGACGATCCGGCGCTGTTCGTGGGGGAGGCGGAGGGGCGCGTGTCCGTCGCCGTTCCGGTTGAGGACGCCGGGCCGTCTGATCACTACCGGCCGCTCACCCGCTACGTACTCAAACGAGCATGTCTGTCACAGTAGGCCTGCGATGGGTGCACCTCTTCCCCACTTGCATCACCCGCCCCTACATTGGGGAGTGAGCACGCAACGACGAAGAGTCACCGGAAGGGGAAGCCGGTGGCCGTCGAGTGCGGAAGGTTCAGGTGTGTCATGGCTGCAGCTGACGAGAGGCCTCTGAACGAGGTCGTGTTCCTTACCGTGGCGGAGGTCGCCTCGGTGATGCGAGTGTCGAAGATGACCGTGTACCGCCTGGTGCACAGCGGTCATCTGCCCGCTATCCGGGTCGGGCGGTCGTTCCGTGTCCCGGAGCAAGCGGTACACGAGTACCTCCGTGACAGCTATGTGGGGGTGGAGACGGCCTGACGGCAACTCCAGGGTGACCCCGGGGTGACCCGGGGCACCCCCCTCGATTACGACCTTGGCGCTCGGTTGGGTAGGCTAGCCCCTCGTAGGTCGTGTGGGCCCATGGCGCCCAAACAACCGAGTGATGAGAAGTGAGCGAGGGTAGTCGTGGGCTCTGTTATCAAGAAGCGGCGCAAGCGGATGGCCAAGAAGAAGCACCGCAAGCTGCTCAAGCGCACGCGCGTTCAGCGCCGCAACAAGAAGTAAGCGGCGCCGCGAGAGCGTGTCAGCGCGGATCTGTGGCCTCCCATCGATACTGATGGGGGGCCACAGGCGTTTGCGGCGACCTGGCATATTCCGATGAGTGAATTTCCGTCACTTCGTGCATCGGGCGGTCATCACAGCGCAACATCGACCCGCTAGGTTGGCCGTACGCATCACGTACGAGGGAAGGCGCTGATCTTGGGGAAGGTCGTGCTCGTCACCGGAGCGGCCCGGCAACTGGGCGGCCGGTTCGTACGGCGGATCCAGCGGGATCCCGAGGTCGACCGGGTGATCGCCGTGGACGCGGTGCCGCCGGCGCACCGTCTGGGCGGCGCGGACTTCATCCAGGCCGACATCCGGCAGGCGACGATCGCACGGGTGCTCGCCGAGACCGGCGCCGACACGGTCGTCCACATGGACGTGACCGGCACGGCGCTGGGCAGCGGCAACCGGGCCACGGTCAAGGAGACCAACGTCATCGGCACCATGCAGCTGCTCGGCGCCTGCCAGAAGTCGCCGACCGTGAAGCGGCTGGTGGTGAAGTCCAGCACGAACGTGTACGGCTCCGCGCCGCGCGATCCGGCCGTGTTCACCGAGACGACCCCGCCGAAGTCCCTGCCGAGCGGCGGCTTCGCCAAGGACGCCGTCGAGGTCGAGGGGTATGTGCGCGGGTTCGCCCGGCGGCGGCCGGACGTCGCCGTGTGCGTGCTGCGGTTCGCCAACATCCTGGGGCCGGCCGCCGACACCCCGCTCGCCTCCTACTTCGCGCTGCCCGTCCTGCCGACCGTGTTCGGTTACGACCCGCGGCTGCAGTTCGTGCACGAGGACGACGTCGTCGAGGTGCTCAGGATCGCCTCCCACGAGCCGCGCAGGGGCACCCTCAACAGCGGCACGTTCAACATCGCCGGGGACGGTGTGCTGCTGCTCTCGCAGTGCTCCCGGCGGCTCGGGCGGCCGACCGTGCCGCTGCTGCTCCCCGCGGTCACCTGGGCGGGTTCGCTGGTGCGTACGCTCGGTATGACGGACTTCTCGCCGGAGCAGATCCGGCTGCTCACGCACGGGCGGGTGGTGGACACCGTCCAGATGCGCGAGACGCTGGGCTACACGCCCAGGTACACGACGGCGGAGACCTTCGCGGACTTCGCGCGCGGCCAGGGTCCCGGACTGGTGCCGCCGGAGGCTCTCGCGGGGGCCGTCGACCGGGTCGCCGCGCTCGCCGTGAGGGGCGGCGGCAGGCCCACGACGCACAGCGCCGACAGCACCGACTGAGGAGAGCGGCAACGATGGCGGACGCCAAGGTCATTCCGTTCGACGACGACCGGTCCCGCGGGAGCGCCGCACAGCGCCCGGCGCGGCGCCGCGGCACGGGCAGCCGGCGCGGCGCCCACGCCGAGTCAGGGACCGGGACCGGGGAGATGGGTGAGGTCCAGCCGCTGCCGGGCCGGGGCCGGGCACGGGAAGATGGGCCTGTGAGCCGTGAGAAGAAGCCGGAGCAGCCGCAGGAGCGGTCGTCGGGTGCCGACGGGCCAGGCAGCGGCCTGGAGCGGCGTGTGGCGGCCGGGCTGGCCTTTCTGCGGCGCCGGCTGACCGGGGACTACGACGTCGACGACTTCGGTTACGACGAGGAGCTGACCGACCAGGTCCTGATGTCGCTGCTGCGGCCGGTGTACGAGAAGTACTTCCGGGTCGAGGTGAAGGGCATCGAGAACATCCCGGCGAAGGGCGGTGCGCTGATCGTCGCCAACCACTCCGGGACGCTGCCGCTGGACGGGCTGATGATGCAGGTCGCCGTGCACGACCGCCACCCGGCCGACCGCCATCTGCGGCTGCTGGCGGCCGACTTGGTCTTCGTGCTGCCGGTGGTCAACGAGCTGGCCCGCAAGCTGGGGCACACCCTGGCCTGCGCGGAGGACGCCGAGCGGCTGCTGGCTCAGGGTGAGCTGGTCGGGGTGATGCCGGAGGGCTTCAAGGGCATCGGGAAACCTTTCAGCGAGCGGTACAAGCTGCAGCGGTTCGGGCGGGGCGGCTTTGTGTCGACCGCGCTGCGGCAGGGAGCTCCGATCATTCCGTGCTCGATCGTGGGGGCGGAGGAGATCTACCCGATGATCGGCAACGCGAAGACGTTGGCGCGGGTGCTGGGTTTTCCGTACTTCCCGCTGACGCCGACGTTTCCGTGGCTGGGGCCGCTCGGTGCGGTTCCGTTGCCGACGAAGTGGACGATCCAGTTCGGGGAGCCGATTCCGACGGACGGGTATCCGGCGGAGGCGGCCGAGGATCCGATGCTGATGTTCAACCTGACCGACCAGGTGCGCGAGCAGATCCAGCACACGCTGTACAAGCTGCTGGTGCAGCGCCGGTCGGTGTTCTTCTGACCGGTGTTCTGCTGATCTGCTCTTCTGATCTGCTCTTCTGAGAAAGCCGAGTGGGGGCGCCCTGCTCGGAAAGGGCGCCCCCACTGTCGTAGGCCACTGGCGTGGTCGTACCGCCGCTAGTGCGTGTCCTCGCCTTCGATGCCCAGGCCCGGAAGGAGGCCGGGGAGGAGCGGCGGGAGAGTGACGGCGGGGGGCGTTGCCGGGGATTTGCTGGTGGACGGGGTGCTGCTGCCGGTGCCGGTCTTCGGCGGCTCCAGCAGGCCGCCCGTGGACCCGCCGAGCAGGCCCTCGCCGCTGCTGTTGGTGGCCGATCCGCTCGGGTCGCCGGAGCGTGCGTGCTTGCCGGAGGACGGGGTGGTGCCGGAGGAACTGGGTGCCGTCGACCGGTGGCCGCCGGAGGAGCCGGTGGATGCCGAGCCGGAGCCCTGCCGCTTGCCGTCGCCGCCCTGGCCGGGCGACCGCGGGAGCAGGGACTGCAGCGGGGCGACCTCTTGGTCTATGGCGTCGAACACCGACGACACCTGCTCTTTGACGTCACCGAGCTGTACGGGCAGCCTGTCGCTGAGCGCGGTCCACGCCTCCCGGTGGGAGCGGGAGAAGGTGGACAGGGCCTGGATGGGTCCCAGGTGGTCGGGGTTCGCCTCGTAGGCCTCGTGCAGCAGGCGGTGGCCCTCGCTGACGTCCTGCTGCATGCCGGAGAGCGTGCGGCGGATCTCGCTGATGGACTCGTGGTCGAGGTGGCCGCCGCGGCCGCGCTCCATCAGCCGGCGGGCCTCGTTGAGCCGGGTGGAGGCCTGGTCGAGGTAGGTCTGGCCGCGCTGGTCGTCGCCGTTGGTCAGGTAGTTGAGCTTGAAGTCCTCGATGCCGCGTTTGAGGCCGTAGAGGGAGTCACCGGGCAGGGCGCTCGAGCTGGCGGCGGCGACCCCGCCGAAGGCTCCCGCGGCCACGCCCACGCTGAGTCCGCCCGCCGCGAGCCCCTTGGTCAGCCGGGAACGCGGGCGGAGTTTGCCCAGCGGGCTCGCCCGGTGCGCGCCCCGTGACCGGGACGCGCGCTGTTCCGGTACCGACGCGTCCGCCGCCCCCGTGCCCTCCTTGAGCATGGCCTCCATCGCGGCCACCAACTGGGCGCGCTGCACGACCTTGACCTCGGGGTCGAGCTGCGGCTTGGGCAGTGCGCCGAGGCCCACTGCCAGGGCCAGCAGCTCGCCCCGCTCGGTCTGTTCCTCGGCGGTCGGCGGGGAACCCGCCGTGCCTACGGACTGCTCGGCCGCCGTGTCCCGGTCGGACTGCTCTTCCAGGGCCTGGGCGAAGGCGTTCGCCCGCCGGTGCGCCGATACGTTCGCGATCACTGGCGGCACCTCCTCTCGTCATGACGGTCGACTCCCCAGGGGGTCCTGAGGGTTGCACGCCTGCGACCACTTCACACGATCGAGCGATCAGGGTCGGCCAGGACGTGACCACAGGGAGCCTGTATCCCGCACAACGACTGGCGCGGCACTTGGGTTACGGACGGCGGATGCCCGGATCGGAACGGCAACGGGCGTTCACGGAACGTGAGTTGAGTGTTGCCGAGAGTCGCCGCGCTCAGCGCGCGTCGTCCGGCAGGAGACGGGCGAGCGTGCGGACGGCGCGGTACTGGAGGGTCTTGATGGCGCCCTCGTTCTTGCCCATGACGCGGGCCGTCTCGGCGACCGAGAGGCCCTGGAGGAAGCGGAGCGTCACGCACTCCTGCTGCTGCGGGTTGAGCCGGCGTACGGCGTCCAGCAGCGCGGCGTTCGACAGGGACTCCAGGACGGAGTCCTCCGGGGAGCGCTCGACCTCGTTGGCGTCGAGCATCTCGCCGGTGGTGACCTCCAGGCGGAAGCGGCTGGACTTGAAGTGGTCGGCGACGAGGTTACGGGCGATCGTGACCAGCCAGGCCCCGAAGTCGCGGCCCTGCCAGGTGAAGGTGCCGATCCGGCGCAGGGCCCGCAGAAAGGTCTCGCTCGTCAGGTCCTCGGCGGTCGCGCGGCCGCCGACGCGGTAGTAGATGTACCGATACACCGTGTCGCTGTACTGGTCGTACAGTCGGCCGAAGGCCTCGGCCTCGCCCGCCTGGGCACGCTCGACCAGGTCCATCATCCGGGCGCTGTCGCTGTCGGCGGCCGGGCGGCGGGCGGTGGCGGCGCCCCCGGCGGAGCGCCCTCGTCTGCCGACCGCGGCGCCGCCGTCGGCCAGTGCGTAGCACGGGCCCACGGGCGCGGCGCCGGCGAGGGCGGGGACGGCGTACGCGGTGGGGACGAGGCCGCGCAGCGTCACTTTGACCGTCGCGACCATTGCGCGCAGCGTAGCCAGGCCCGAGGCGTCAACCCCGACGTGTGGGTACACGGGACTCCCAGAGGCAGAGCTTCCATCACGTGCAGTACGGAACCATTCACTCGTCGTAGCGACGGAGAGGTACCGGTTTGCGTCTGAGGAGAATAACGCTTCGTGCAGGCACTGCTACACCGAGTTGCTCAAATCATCGATTGCGTCGCTTCTGTTACTGATTGACGTCCTATCAAGTGCCGCAGTCTGATCACTTGTTGACCGAAATCTGGCCGGTTTCGGTGAGGTACAGGGCGTGTTGAAATGGCCGCGGCATAATCCAGGCGCGCGGGGAAGTGCCCCAAAGGGGCGCGGGGCTGCGTCGACATGCGGCTCCGCCGCGTGGGCGCGACCAGCGCCGGGCTACCGCCGCCGTCGGCTCAAAGCGATCGCCGCCGCAGTGCCACCGGCGACCGCTCCGACGCCCGCCGCCGCCGGAATGCCGACCTTCGCCGCCTTCCGGCCCGTGCGGTAGTCGCGCAGGCGCCAGTCCTTCTCGCGGGCGTGCCTGCGCAGCTTGGCGTCGGGGTTGATGGCGTAGGGGTGGCCGACCAGGGACAGCATCGGGATGTCGTTGTGGCTGTCGCTGTAGGCGGCGCAGCGGGAGAGGTCCAGGCCCTCGGCCGAGGCCAGCGCGCGTACCGCTTCCGCCTTCGCCGGCCCGTGCAGCGGCTCGCCGACCAGCTTGCCGGTGTAGACGCCGTCCACCGACTCGGCCACCGTGCCGAGCGCGCCGGTGAGGCCCAGGCGGCGGGCGATCACCTGGGCGATCTCCACCGGGGCCGCCGTGACCAGCCACACCTTCTGCCCGGCGTCCAGGTGGGCCTGGGCCAGGGCGCGGGTGCCGGGCCAGATGCGGTCGGCCATGTACTCGTCGTAGATCTCCTCGCCGATCGACTCCAGCTCGGCGACCCGGTGGCCCTTGACGATCGACAGCGCCGAGTCGCGCGCGTCCTGCATGTGCTCGGGGTCCTCGACGCCGGCCAGCCGGAACCAGGCCTGCTGCCAGGCGAACTTGGCGAGGTCGCGCGTCTCGAAGAACTTCCGCTTGTACAGGCCCCGGCCGAAGTGGAACAGCGCGGCGCCCTGCATGACGGTGTTGTCGAGGTCGAAGAAGGCAGCCGCCTTCTCGTCGCCGATGACGGGGAACTCCGGTTCCCTGTGGGTGACCTGCGGAGTTTCCTGCGCCTCCTGCGAGGACTTGCGGGCAGCCTCCGCCGAGGCCTCGCCTGCCAACACGCTGCGCGCCGTGGCGGAGCGCCTACGGGGAGTGAGCCATCCAAGAGCGGCCATGTCGTGAGCATAGCCAGTCTGTTCGGTGCTTCCGTCGGAAGAGAGGTTGGGTGTGTGTGAACTCTCCGCGACCGGGCCGTTAAAGACCTGATCCGAAGCGTGCGCGGCACGCGCGAGAATGGCCGGTATGAGTCCACTTTTCCGGCGCAAGGCAGACCCGACCGACCCCGCCGACCCCCGTGTCCGGCTGGTCACGCTGATCCGCAAGCCCGGCTGTCATCTGTGCGACGACGCGCAGGCCGTGGTCGAGAAGGTCTGCGGGGAACTGGGCGTGTCCTGGGAACAGAGGGACATCACCGAGGACAAGGCCCTGCACGACCGGTACTGGGAGCAGATCCCGGTCGTACTGATCGACGGTGAACAGCACACCTTCTGGCGCGTGAACGAGGAGCGTCTGCGCCGGGCACTGACCGAGTAGTCCAAACAGGTCGGAAAGTCGCTTAGGATCGACGGCGGAGTGATCTCGGGGGCGGGATTCGTGAGGAGAGTGTGCGATTTTGCCCCCAGTAACGAAGGAGCGTCGGTGCGTATGCGCCGGTTCCCGTCGAGGGCGTGAAAGGCGCGTGACCCCGGTCACTTCTGCCGGGCAAATCGGACACCATCTTTGTGCACGCGTTCACAAAGACATAGCCTGCTGTCGACGGGGCGGTCTGGGGACGTACGACCGCCCGCAGCCCCGCTCTACCCGCAGGAGCACCGTGGCAACTGGCCGAACACACCGACCGGCGACCCGTGGCCGAGGGATTCCCGAGGCCACCGTCGCCAGGCTTCCGCTGTACCTCCGAGCCCTCACCGCGCTGTCGGAGCGCTCGGTACCCACGGTCTCCTCCGAGGAGCTCGCGGCCGCGGCGGGGGTCAACTCCGCCAAGCTGCGCAAGGACTTCTCCTACCTGGGCTCCTACGGAACGCGCGGTGTCGGCTACGACGTGGAGTATCTCGTCTACCAGATCTCCCGTGAACTCGGCCTGACCCAGGACTGGCCGGTTGTCATCGTCGGTATCGGTAACCTCGGCGCCGCCCTGGCCAATTACGGCGGGTTCGCCTCGCGCGGTTTCCGGGTCGCCGCGCTGATCGACGCCGACCCCGCCATGGCCGGGAAGCCCGTCGCCGGTATCCCGGTGCAGCACACCGACGACCTCGAGAAGATCATCAAGGACAACGGGGTGTCCATCGGCGTCATCGCCACCCCCGCCGGTGCCGCCCAGCAGGTCTGCGACCGGCTCGTGGCCGCCGGGGTGACCTCCATCCTGAACTTCGCGCCGACCGTGCTGTCCGTCCCGGACGGCGTCGACGTGCGCAAGGTCGACCTTTCGATCGAACTCCAGATCCTCGCCTTCCACGAGCAGCGCAAGGCCGGTGAGGAGTCCCCCATGGAGACCGCGGTGGGCGAGGGCGCGCTGCCCGCGTCCGCTCCCCGTGGCGCGGCCGCCGACGATTCCGCCGACCAGGGGCCCGACGGGGACGTACCCGCCGTGATGCCGGCATGAGTCTCCTCGTCGTCGGGCTGAGCCACCGCAGCGCGCCGGTCAGCGTGCTGGAGCGGGCCGCGCTGAGCGCGGACGCCCAGATAAAGCTGTTGCAGGACACGGTCGCCGCCGAGCCGGCCACCGAGGCCGCGGTGCTCGCCACCTGCAACCGCATCGAGCTGTACGCCGACGTCGACAAGTTCCACGCCGGTGTGGCAGAGCTGTCCACGCTGCTCGCCCAGCACAGCGGCGTCGGCCTGGAGGAGCTCACTCCCTACCTCTACGTGCACTACGAGGACCGGGCCATCCACCACCTGTTCTCGGTGGCCTGCGGCCTGGACTCGATGGTCGTCGGCGAGGGGCAGATCCTCGGCCAGATCAAGGACTCCCTGGCCAAGGCGCAGGAGCTGCACACCGCCGGCAAGCTGACGAACGACCTGTTCCAGCAGGGTCTGCGGGTCGGCAAGCGCGCCCACTCCGAGACCGGCATCGACCGCGCCGGCCAGTCCCTGGTCACCTTCGGCCTGGAGCAGCTGGCCGTCGGCGGAGCCGTCGAGGACTGGGCCCGGGGCAAGAAGGCGCTGGTCATCGGCGCCGGGTCGATGTCCTCGCTGGCCGCCGCCACGCTCGCGCGGGCCGGGGTCGCCGAGGTTATCGTCGCCAACCGCACCTTCGAGCGCGCCGAGCGGCTCGCGCAGATCCTCACCGAGGCCGACGACAACGCGGTGACCGCCCGCGCGGTACGGATGGACGCCGTGCCGGGCGAGCTGACACGTGCCGACGTCGTCGTCTCCTGCACCGGGGCCACGGGCCTGGTGCTCACGGCGCAGGCGGTCGCGCAGGCGGTCGAGGGCCGCACCGGCCGGCCGGCCGTCGCCGACACCGGTGTCACGGCCGAGAGGGCGGCGCCGCTGCCGGCCGGCACCGTCGGCAACGACGAGAACTGCCCGCTGGACCTGGCCGCCGTACAGCCCGGCTTCTCCCTCATGGGCGAGGCCGCCGTCGCCGGCATGGACGCGGCCACCCTGGAGCAGCACGCGGCCTGGGCCGCAGGCAAGACGATCGACCGCTCGGGCCGCCGCAGCCCCGAGGCGGACGCCGAGCTGATCACCGCGCTCGCCGCGACCGCCGCGAGCGTGGGCCGCATCCCCGAGCGGCGCAGACCGGAGCCGCCGGCCGAGCGTCCGGCGCCCTTCCTCTTCCTGCTCGACCTGGCCATGCCCCGGGACATCGACGCGGCCGTGCACCGGCTGGCCGGGGTGCGGCTCGTGGACATCGAGTCGCTGGCGGAGGCTTCCGCCGACGCGCCGATGGCCGCCGATGTGGACCAGGTCCGGCGTATCGTCTCCGACGAGGTCGCGGCCTTCGGGGCGGCGCAGCGGGCGGCGCACATCACGCCGACCGTGGTCGCGCTGCGCGCCATGGCCGCCGACGTCGTCGCCAGTGAGATCGCGCGGCTCGACGGCCGTCTGCCCGACCTGGACGAACGCCAGCGCGGGGAGATCCGGCAGGCCGTGCACCGGGTCGTCGACAAGCTGCTGCACGCGCCGACCGTACGGGTCAAGCAGCTCGCGGCCGAGCCCGGCGGCGCCGGGTACGCGGACGCGCTGCGCACCCTGTTCGACCTCGACCCCGAGACGGTCGCCTCCGTCTCCCGGGCCGGGGACAGCACAGACAAGAAGGACCGACCGGCATGACTGAGAAGGCACTGAGGCTGGGGACCAGGCGCAGCAAACTCGCCATGGCCCAGTCCGGGCAGGTGGCGGAGGCCGTCCGCCGGGTGACCGGGCGGCCCGTCGAGCTGGTCGAGATCACCACGTACGGCGATGTCTCCCGCGAGGCACTCGCGCAGATCGGCGGCACCGGCGTGTTCGTCACGGCGCTGCGCGACGCGCTGCTGAAGGGCGAGGTCGACTTCGCGGTTCATTCGCTCAAGGACCTGCCGACCGCGCAGCCCGAGGACCTGGTCCTGGCCGCCGTACCGGTGCGCGAGGACCCGCGCGACGTGATCGTCGCCCGGGACGCGCTGAAGTTCACGGACCTGCCGCGCGGGGCGCGCATCGGCACCGGCGCGCCGCGCCGCATGGCGCAGCTGAACGCGTACGCCCGCGCCCACGGCCTGGACATACAGACGGTCGCGATACGCGGCAACGTCGACACCCGGATCCGGTACGTCCAGGACGGCGAACTCGACGCCGTCGTGCTGGCCGCCGCCGGACTGAACCGGATAGGCCGGATCGACGAGGTGACCGACTTCCTGTCGGTCGACACGGTTTTGCCCGCCCCCGGCCAGGGGGCCCTGGCGATCGAGTGCGCCGCGGACAACGCGGACCTGATCGCGGCACTCGGCGAGCTCGACGACCCGTTCACGCGGGCCGCCGTGACCGCCGAACGGTCACTGCTCGCCGCCCTGGAGGCCGGTTGCAGCGCCCCCGTGGGCGCGCTGGCCGACCTTCTGGCCGACGGGCAGATTGTCAAGGAAATGCGCCTGCGCGGCGTCGTCGGCACGCCCGACGGCACCCGCACGGTGCAGCTGTCCACCACCGGTCCCGTGCCCCAGACGCACGACCAGGCGCTGGCACTCGGTCGCGAACTCGCCACCGAGATGCTCGCCCAGGGCGCGGCCGGTCTGATGGGGGAGCGAGCACATTGAGCCCCACCGCCCTTCCTGCCGCCGGTCCTGAACACGGGCACGTCACCTTCCTCGGTGCCGGACCCGGAGATCCGGGACTGCTGACTCTGCGCGCCGTGGAGGCGCTGTCGAACGCGGACGTCCTGATCGCCGAGCACGAGGTGCTCGACGTGATCCGGACGCACGCCCGACAGGGCGTCTCCGTCGTGCAGACGGACGCCGATCCCTCTTCGGTCTCGCCGCCGGGCACGGGCACGCCCCAGCTGACGGTCGTTGACGGCACGTCAACACCCGCCGCTGCCCCGGCTGCTGCCCGGGATGCCGCTCATCTTGTCATGGAGGCTGCGCGGGGCGGCAGGCGGGTCGTCCGTGCGGTGTCCGGGGACCCGGGACTTGATACGTACGCGGCCGAGGAAATGCTCGCCTGCGCCTCCGCCGGGGTGCCCTTCGAGGTGGTCCCGGGAGTCGCGGCGGCGGTCGGCGTGCCCGCGTACGCCGGTGTGCCGCTGCGGGACGCCGAGGGCGCGGACGTCCGCTTCGTGGATGCCCGTACCGCGTCGGAGCGTTGCTGGACGGAGGTCGGCGCCTCGGACGGCACGGTCGTCGTCTCCACGACCCTGGACTCGGTCGCCGCGGCGGCGGGCGAGTTGGTCGCGGCGGGCCGCAAGCCGGACACCCCCCTGTCCGTCACGATCGCCGGTACGACGACCCGTCAGCGCACCTGGACGGCGACGCTCGGTACGATCGCGCAGACCCTGAAGCAGGCGAAGGTGCTGCCGTCCCCGGACGGCGGCCGGCCGGTGATAGCCGTGGTCGGCGAGCGTTCCGCCGCCGCCCGGCGCGACCAGCTGTCGTGGTTCGAGTCCAAGCCGCTGTTCGGCTGGAAGGTGCTCGTGCCGCGTACGAAGGAGCAGGCGGCGTCGCTCTCCGACCAGCTTCGGTCCTACGGCGCCGTGCCGCACGAGGTCCCGACGATCGCGGTCGAGCCGCCGCGCACGCCCCAGCAGATGGAGCGGGCGGTCAAGGGCCTGGTCACCGGCCGCTACGAGTGGATCGCCTTCACGTCGGTCAACGCGGTGAAGGCGGTACGGGAGAAGTTCGAGGAGTACGGCCTCGACGCGCGTGCCTTCGCGGGCATCAAGGTGGCCGCGGTGGGCGAGCAGACGGCCAGGGCGCTGGTCGCCTTCGGCGTGAAGCCGGACCTGGTGCCGAGCGGTGAGCAGTCGGCGGCGGGCCTCCTGGAGGACTGGCCGCCGTACGACCCGGTGTTCGACCCGATCGACAGGGTTTTCCTGCCCCGTGCCGACATCGCGACGGAGACGCTTGTCGCCGGTCTGATCGAGCTCGGCTGGGAGGTGGACGACGTCACCGCCTACCGGACCGTCCGCGCCTCGCCGCCGCCGGCCGAGACCCGCGAGGCGATCAAGGGCGGCGGCTTCGACGCGGTCCTCTTCACGTCCTCGTCGACGGTCCGGAACCTGGTCGGTATCGCGGGCAAGCCGCACAACGTGACGGTGATCGCCTGCATCGGCCCGGCTACGGCGAAGACGGCCGAGGAGCATGGCCTGCGGGTGGACGTCATGGCCCCGGAGCCGTCCGTCCACAAGCTGGCGGAGGCGCTCGCCGACTTCGGGCTGAAGCGGCGGGCTGCTGCAGCGGAGAACGGGGATCCGGTGACCCGGCCGAGCGAGCGGCGGCCGGGGGCTCGGCGGCGCCGGTCTACTACGTGAGGTGTGGCGGAGTGCTCCTTGCCGGGGCACTCCGCCTTTCCGTTCTGTCAGCGCTGCGAGACGTACGGCAGGAAGCGGGCCCACGCCGTGGGGGTGAGGGCGAGGCGGGGGCCGGTGGGGTTCTTGGAGTCGCGGACGAGGACGTGGTCCCGATCGAGCGCGGCCACTTCGACGCAGTCGGGGCCATCGGGCGTGCTGTAGCTGCTCTTTATCCACTCCGGCTTCATGTCTCTCCAAGCACTTTCTCGATGAAGGCCAGTGACTCCCGAGGGGTGAGAGCCTGTGCGCGGATGATCCCATAGCGGATGTCCAGCACCTGAACCTCTCTCGGGTCGGTGATCACGCGGCTGATGAGTTGGACCTCGTTGTGTCCGACGGTGCTGCCATCCCGCAGTCGCAGCAGCCTGAACGAACCTGCCAGACCGGCATTGTCCTCACGGTCCAGGGGCAGGACCTGCAAGCCGTCCTCCCGTCACCACTCACCCCGTACGGCCCGGACGTAACCGGACACCACGCGGACAGCCCCCGTCCGCACGGGCTGCCGTTCTTCACAGGCTAAGCACGCTTGGACACGCTGAGTGACGTGAACGAGCAAATCTCCACCCTCCACATTCCGGTGCGGCAGTTCTGCGTGCCTCTCTCCGCGACCCGGCGAGACGCCCGTCTCGGGCGACTGCCGGCAACCGAGCAGCTGCGCTCCTGGGGGCTGCCGTTGGACCCCGCCCGGCTGATCGTCGCCGAGCTGACGGCGAACGCCGCGCTGCACGGCCGAGCTCCCGGTCGGAGCTTCCGGCTCGCTCTCGCGGTGACGGCCGAGGGCGTTCTGCGCATCGAGGTCACCGACACGCGTGGTGACGCACTGCCCGTTCCGCAGACCGCCGCCACCGGGCCGGCCGAGTCCGGCTACGGCCTGCTGCTGGTCGAGGAGTTGGCGGACCGCTGGGGTGTGCGGCACGGACCTGTGCCGTGCAAGACGGTGTGGGCGGAACTGGATCTGACGACCGGAGCCGGGAAACAGGCGTCCCGGTCGCAGGCGGGCCGGGGCTGCGGGCGGTAAAAGACCAAAGAACCCGGGGAAAAAACCAACCAACCAAACCAAACCGCGCGTAGGTCACCCGGGCGGGTGAAAGTGGTCGGTCCGGCTGGCGCGGCGGCGGATTGGGCGTGCAGTCTCGCCCCGAGGCAATTGCCTCCGTCACAACTCCACAAGCCCACACATGCATCGGCCCCCGCCGGGACGGCAATCCCAGTGCGAGGGCCTGACCAACGAGGAAGTCGAGACCTCTTCCCCATGGCTGAGAAGAAGCCTAACGCTGTCCTGCGCCCGATTCAGGGTGTTCGGCGATCCACCACCCACTCCGGTGTCACCCACGTACGCACGTACCAGTCCGGCCAGTACGTGGTCGTCGGCAACCACTTGGCCCAGCACCGCGAGCTGTCGCTGACCGCCATCGGACTCGCCACCCACATCCTGTCGGTGCCCGACGGCACCCCGGTCGACATCCGCAGCCTCGCCGAACGCTTCCCCGAGGGACGGGACCGGATCGCCGCCGCGCTGCGCGAACTGGAGGCGCACGGCTACCTGGAGCGGGTGCGCGAGCACACGGAGTCGGGTCGCCTGGTCACGCGTACGTACGCCCACCACACCCCTGCCGCCGCCTCGGGGGCCGCTTCTCCCGCGTCTCTTCGTGTGGCCGGACGCCCCGCGACGACCCGCTGCGGAGACCGTCGGCCCGTTGCGGGGACGGACGTACCGGAGGCGCCCGAGGAGGACGGCCAATCCCATCGTCGGCAGGTGCCCGCGCCCGCAACAACGTCCACGGCACCTGAGGAGCGCGGCCCGCGCGACAGTCGACATGACAGGGCCGTCACCCTCCTCGCGGGCCTGCGCCGCACCGACAGCCGCCTCATCCTCTCCCGCCGCGACGTGGACCGGCTCGCGCCGGCCGTCACCGCCTGGCTCGACAGCGGAGTGACGGCAGCCGACATCCACCACACCCTCACCAACGGTCTTCCCACCGAGATGAGGAATCCCGCGAAGCTGATCGCCTACCGCCTGGATGAGTTGCTGCCCGTACCGCTCCCTGCCCGCCCCACGCCCGCGCCGGTCGATGCGACGGGGGCCGCGGCCGCCCCTCGGCGCGAACGGTTCCAGACGTGCGACGGCTGCGAGCGCGCCTTCCGCGCCCCACATCCCGGCCTCTGTCGTGACTGCCGCGCTGACTGTGCGGCTCCGGGCCAGGAGGTGTGCGCCGCGTGAGCCTGCTGTCCCGGCCCGTGGCCCCTGCGCAAGCTGCCCGCTCCGGGGGGAGCCGTTCCTATACTTGCGGCGTGGACCAGGAACTGGAGCGAGCCGCCCTCGTCGCGCTGCTGCGGCGCGGTGATCGGCCCTGGTCCGAGGTCACCGACCAGGTGGAAACGGTCGGAAGTGCCCGGGATGTCCTCGAAGACTCACTTGATCTCTCGGGACAGGGAGCGCTCTTCGGCACCGGGCCCTCTGTCGATCTGGAGGAGGTCGCGGCGGAGATCGTGGGCTGGGAGCGTGACGGCATGCGGCTGGTCACGATTCTCGATCCTGACTATCCGCTCTACCTGAGGCTGGTCCATCAGCGTCCCCCTCTGCTCTTTCTCCGGGGGGCGACGGCCGATGACGACCTGCGTGTCGCCGTGGTCGGCACCCGCACGCCCACTCCGGAGGGCGTCGCCCACGCCCGTACGATCGCGGGTGGTCTTGCCGAGCGCGGTGTCACCGTAGTCAGCGGGCTGGCTGCGGGTATCGACACCGCCGCGCATGGCAGCGCTCTGGCCGCCGGCGGCCGAACCATCGCTGTGATCGGAACCGGTCTGCGCCATGTCTACCCGGCCCAGAACGCGCGGCTCCAGCAGGAGATCGCCGAAAAGGGGTTGTTGATCTCCCAGTTCTGGCCCGACGCTCCTCCGTCGAAGGCGTCCTTCCCCATGCGTAACGCGGTGATGAGCGGCTATAGCCTGGCCACCGTCGTCATCGAGGCCGCCTACCGCAGCGGCGCCCGGATGCAGGCCCGACTCGCGCTGGAGCACGGCCGCCGGGTGTTCCTCATGCGCTCACTGCTGACTCACGAATGGGCGCGGGAGTACGCCACCAGGCCCAATACGACCGTCATTGACGGCCCGGAGGACGTCTTCCGCCACCTCGACTCCCTCGTCCCCACCACGGGCGAGCTGACCTGGACCTGACTGGCGGGCCGACGTGGCAACCGTCGTCGGGCTGTCCGCCCGCTACGCCAACTTCCTGGTCCATCCGCTGCTGCCCGGCCCGGGCGTGTGTCGGGTCTGCCGAGGTCCCGCCAACGTCGGGTATCCCACCTGTTGGCGGTGCAACGAGGCCGCCAAGCTTCTCGGGGTGGGAACGGCCGACGCCGTCGTTCCTGTCAGCCTGGCCCTCAAGGGCGAGCAGTATGCCAACGAGCTCTGGCGCTACAAGAACGCAGCGGGGCCTCAGCAGCAGTACTTCCGCATGGGGCTGGCAGCCGTTCTATGGCGTTTC
The DNA here is from genome assembly GCF_053611725.1 of Streptomyces sp. NPDC054783. NCBI lineage: Bacteria > Bacillati > Actinomycetota > Actinomycetes > Kitasatosporales > Streptomycetaceae > Streptomyces > Streptomyces sp. NPDC054783. Next base: position 20,909 of record NZ_JBSHAY010000022.1, read on the forward strand.
CTGGCCATGCACGAGGAGTGCATCAGGACTCACTGCGCAGTGCCCTCCTTCGACATCGTGACCACGGTTCCCAGCACGAGCGGGCGTGGCGATCACCCCCTTCGTGCCATGGTCGCCGACATGGCCGGGGTCACCCGGGACCGCCACCGCGACCTGCTCGTCCCGACACCAGAGGCGGCCGATCTGGGCCGAGCTGCCTCTTCCAGACGCTATGCGTCAGCGCGGCTGCGGGGCGAAAGCGTACTGCTCATCGATGACACCTGGGCCACGGGCAACCATGCGCAGTCCGCGGGCGCCGCGCTGAAAGCGGCCGGCGCCGCCAGCGTGGCGATCGTAGTTCTCGGTCGCCACCTCAACATCGGCTACGGCAACACGGCCGAGCACATCGCGCAGGCTCGATTACGCCGCTTCTCCTGGGACACCTGCCCGCTGCGTCCCCGGGGCCACTCCTGACCGAATCACCTTCGTCGTGATCTCGCGTCTGCGATGCTGACCGGCATGGGTGGGGGAGATCGACGACGTGATGGTGCAGCCCGCTGGTTACGACGGCGTGCGGCGGCGGTGGCGTTGACATGCTTCGGGGTTGCGGCCGCTGTTCTGCATGTCCTGGCACCCGGTCTCAAGATCGACGGTGTCACGGTGATGCTGCTCGCGGTGGCGGTGGTGCCGTGGCTCGGGGAGTTGTTCCGCAGCATCGAGGTGCCGGGGCTCGGGAGGATCGAGTTCCGGGACATCGAGCGCAGGATCGAGGCCGTCCAGCGGACGGCGAACGCGGCTCTTGCCGGGGACGGCCCCGAGGGCGGAGCCGTGGACGACACCGAGGCCCGGGACGCGGTCAGGGAACTGGCGGCCGAGTACGTGAAAGTACGTCTTGAACTGCCCGCCGGCCGAGCGCGGACCCACCGGATGGACCAGATCTTCGCCCGCCTGGTACGTGCGACCCAGCGTGTGCGGGACTTCGACGCCGGCGCGTTGCTCGGCTCCCAGGACGCCGGACTGCGCCTGGCTGCCTACGCACGCCTGTACGCGCTGTCCGAGCCAGAGGCGCTGGACGCGCTGGTCGACGCGGTGACCAGCGAATCACTCCCCTTCAACCAGTACTGGGGGCTGCAGGCCCTGGGGAGAGGCGTGGAGGACGTGGGAGCGGAACGTGTTCCGTTCGGAGTGGTGCGCCGTTTGGAGGACTGCCGTTCCCGGATGCGACACGCCCCCGACCGGGTCGAGCTGATCGATCGCATCCTCGCGGACCTCGGTGAAGGCTGAGCGGCAGGCGGGTGCAAGGCGACGCCCGCCTGCCGCACGTGCCGGTCAGGCCCCCGTGCCGCCCGCGTAGTCGCTGTTGAACGTCGTCTCGATCGTCTGAGCCACCGGCTGGGCCACGCCCGTGCCGGTGAGGATGATGCCCAGCTCCCGGTTGCTGCTGAGGGAGTTGCTGCTGATGTTCATGGAGCCGGCCTCGACCTCCTGGGTGGTCAGGCCGTAGTCGGCGACCATGGCCTTGGCGTGGATGTAGAAGCCGTTGGGGTCGGAGTAGCCGACGACCGTGCCGCCGGCGGCCTTGACGGCGGAGACCTCACTGGAGTAGCTGGAAGGATTCTCCAGGACCACGCGGACCTTCACGCCGGCCTTGGCGCGGGCCACGATCGCGTTGACCACCGTGCTGTCGCTGAACTCCAGCTCCTCCACGTCGAGGCTCTTGGTCGCGGAGTTGACGAAGGACACCAGGCGGTTGCGGGAGTCGGTGGGGGACCACAGCAGGTGGTCGCCGTCGGTGGGGGTGATCGAGGTCGCCGTGTAGTCGGCGTTGAAGACCTTCTCGATGGAGGCGACGTCGCGCGTGTCGTCGGTGAAGACGCCGTAGTCGCGGCTGGTCGTGTAGTACTGCGCCGTCAGATTGCCGGTCATCACCAGGGACTTGACGCCGTCGACGGTGATCGTCTTCTGGTGGGTGTAGACGAACGCCGAGGACGACCAGACCACGCCTATGCCCGCGTTGGTCAGGGACGTGTACGCCGAGTTGTTGGCGGTCTTGTGCTGGCGGTCGAGTATGACGCGGACCGTGACGCCCTTGTTCTTCAGGGCGATGAGGTCGTTGACGGCCGTGGTGTCCTCCAGCTCGTACATGGTCATGTCGAGCGTGCTGGTGGCCGAGTCGATGAAGTCGTAGATCGTGGGCTGGCTGCCGCTCTGGGAGAAGGCGAACGCCGAGTAGCTCGCGGCGTTGGCGGGGACGGCCGTGGCGACGACGGCGGTACCGGCGGTCAGGGCGATGGCCGCGCGGGTGAGGACCTTCCGCAGCATGCGTGACTCCTAGGCTCACGGGCGAGGAGGGGTGGCGCGGGCATGACACCACGCGCGTAGAACGCTGGGGAGGGGGTGCGGAGTGAACTCGGCGTTACCACCGGGGACAAGGGGCGGGCATTCCGGACACCGCGCAGGTGGGGGCGGTTCGAAGAATGGTCGAGCTACCGCAAAATCTTCGTCCGGGGCAGGCCGGCCGCACCGGGCGGGGTCAGCCGACAGGACGTCGGCAAATGTGGGGACCGGGCGGGCGTAGCGTAGAGGGATGACGAAGTACGGATCGTTTCCCGGTACCCGTCCCCGGCGACTGCGGACCTCGCCCGTCATGCGGCGCATGGTCGCCGAGACGCGACTGCACCCCGCCGACTTCATCCTCCCCGCCTTCGTCCGCGAGGGCGTGAGCGAGCCCGTGCCGATCGCCGCGATGCCCGGTGTCGTCCAGCACACCCGCGACAGCCTGAAGAAGGCCGCACTGGAGGCCGTGCAGGCCGGGGTCTCCGGAATCATGCTGTTCGGTGTGCCGGAGGAGGCCAAGAAGGACGCGCAGGGCACGGCCGGCACCGACCCGGACGGGATCCTCCAGGTCGCCATCCGGGACGTGCGTGCCGAGGTCGGCGACGACCTGCTCGTCATGTCCGACCTGTGCCTGGACGAGACCACCGACCACGGACACTGCGGGGTCCTGGACGCCGAGGGCCGGGTCGACAACGACGCGACCCTGGAGCGGTACGCCGAGATGGCCCAGGTGCAGGCCGACGCCGGCGCCCATGTCGTCGGGCCCAGCGGGATGATGGACGGCCAGATCGGCGTCATCCGCGACGCGCTCGACCAGATCGGGCGCGAGGACGTGGCGATCCTCGCCTACACCGCCAAGTACTCGTCCGCCTTCTACGGCCCCTTCCGCGAGGCCGTCGCCTCCTCGCTCCAGGGTGACCGCAAGACCTACCAGCAGGACCCCGCCAACTGGCGCGAGTCCCTGCGGGAGCTGTCCCTCGATCTGGAGGAGGGCGCGGACATGGTCATGGTCAAGCCGGCCGGGCCGTACCTCGACGTCCTCGCCCGGGTCGCGGACGCCGTGGACGTGCCGGTCGCCGCCTACCAGATCTCCGGCGAGTACTCGATGATCGAGGCCGCCGCCGAGAAGGGCTGGGTCGACCGCGACCGGGCCATCTTCGAGACCCTGACCGGCATCAAGCGCGCCGGGGCCCGCAACATCCTCACCTACTGGGCGACCGAGGCGGCACAGAAGCTGCGCTGACCTCGCGGACGCGGCTCGATGCGGCGCCCACTGGTGTGGGCGCCATGCGAAGCGGAGTCCGGCACTGGCGTCGTCGGCACTGCCCGCCGCGAACGGGCCGTCCGGATCGCGGAATTACCGGTGTAGGCGGCATGTAGTTCTCTAGCCTGACGGCTCCCAGAGCCGAAGGAGAGCCGTGCCATGACCGCCGCCGAGCCCGCCCCGAGATCCGCCACGACCGTCGCCGAGCCGGACCCGATTCCCGCCCCGGCTGTCCCCGAGCCGGACCTGACGCCTGCCCCGGCTCCCGCTCCCGTCCCGCCGCTCGCCGCGCGTGCTCGCAGTGTGGGGGGTTCGCCCGTGCGGGACATCCTCGCGGTCACCGCTCGCCCCGAGGTCATCAACTTCGCGGGCGGTCTCCCGGCGCCCGAGCTCTTCGACCGGGAGGGCATCGCGGCGGCGTTCCAGGAGGTGCTGGCGACGGTCCCGGAGCGGGCGCTGCAGTACTCCACGACCGAGGGCGAGCCGGCGCTCCGGGCGGGCCTGGCCGCGCGCATCAGCGCCCGTGGTCTGGTCACCGCGCCCGACGAGCTACTGATCACCACCGGCTCCCAGCAGGCCCTGTCCCTCCTGGCGACGGCCCTGCTCGAACCCGGCGACACGGTCCTGGTGGAAAGCCCCTGCTATCTGGCGGCACTTCAGGTCCTCGGCCTCGCGGGAGCGCGCGTGGTGGCCGTGCCGGGCGACGCGGACGGCGTGGACCCGGCCGCGCTGGAGGCGGCGATCCGCCGCGAGCGCCCCAAGCTGCTCTACCTCGTCCCCACCTTCCAGAACCCCACCGGCCGTACGATGCCCGCTCCGCGCCGCGCGGAGATCGCCGCCGTGGCCGCCCGCCTGGGCCTGTGGATCGTCGAGGACGACCCGTACGGCGAACTCCGCTACGACGGCGAGCGCGTCCCCTGGATCGCCTCCCTCCCGGGCGCCGAGGACCGCACCGTCCTGCTCGGCTCCTTCTCCAAGGTGATGGCCCCCGGCCTGCGCCTCGGCTGGCTGCGTGCGCCCGCCGAACTGCGCCGGGCCTGCGCCGTGGCCAAGCAGGCGGCCGACCTGCACACCCCGACGCTCAACCAGCTCGCCGCAGCCCGGTACTTGGACGTCCTGGACGCCCATGTGGCCCGGGTGCGGGCCGTGTACGGCGAACGCCGGGACGCCATGCTGTCCGGGCTGCCCGACGCGCTCCCGGCCGGGTCGGTGTGGACCCGGCCCCAAGGCGGGATGTTCCTCTGGGCGCGCCTGCCGGAGTCGTACGACACCCTCGCCCTGCTGCCCCGCGCCGTCGAGCAGAACGTGGCCTACGTCCCCGGCGCGCCCTTCTACGCCGGCACTCCCGACCCCTCCACCCTCCGCCTGTGCTTCGTCACCCAGGCCCCGGAGGAGATCGCGGAGGGGCTGCGCAGGCTGGGGCGGGGACTCGGGGGCTGACGGCGGCCGGGGATCAGTCCCACCAGAAGGACCAGGTGGGGTTACCGACCAGGTGCTTGGCGTAGTCCCGCAGGCTGGTCGGTCCGCTCTGCGTGAGGTTGTCCGGGCAGAAGGCGAAGTGTTCGGCGGCCAGCACCTCCGCGTCCGCGAGCGTGCTGGGCGGGGCCGCGACGGACACGACCAGGATGTCGAAGCCGAGCCCCACCACCCGTACGCCGAAGCGGTCCTCCCACGAGCGGAGGACCGCGCACAGCCGGGCCACGTCGTTGTCGTGGTTCAGCGGGCCGGTCCAGCCGATCGCCGCCGGTATGTCTGCTGACCGGCGGGCCGGAACCAGGGCGAGCCGCGCCTCCTTGAACCACCCGGAGGCGGCTTCCGTCAGCGAGTCGGCCACCTGGGCCGCGCGGGTGTCGGGATCGGCGGTCGGGGTGGAGGCGGGCGCGAGCCCAGGCCAGGCGGACCCGAACGGCGCGAGCAACTCGGCCGGCTCGTCCTCGCCCACTTCCTCGGCCGATCCCTCCCTTTCCTCCCCCTCTCCCTCTTCCTCCTCTTCTCCCTCTTCCTCCTCTTCCGTCCAGTACCCCCAGTAGTCGACGAGGACGTCCTCGGCGTCGTGATCACCTGGGTAGGACATCAACCGGGGCATCAGCTCCCACTCCGTGGGACCGCCCTGCCTCCCGCCGACGTCCACGAGCACCGGCAGCAGGCCGACCCGGGCGCCCGGCGCGCCCAGTGCCTTCCACGTGCCCGGCGCGGCCGGCTTCCCCGCCTGCCACAGCAGGGGTTCGTGCCAGGGGCCGTCGTCGGTTTCGTCGATGAGCCTGCCGGGAGGCAGTTGCAGCCCCAGGGAACGGCCGCTGGGATCGGTGGCCAGTTTGGGCAGCGGATTGGGAAGAGTCGCCATGCCCGTGACTGTAAGGGCCGCCACTGACAACGACGTTGCCCTGCCGTCCCGAGGAACCCACGTCCGCCGCAGCCGCTCTTACCGGGTGGTGTTGTGATGGATGCGGACACGGTGACCGGTGTGACGGGAGGGACGGAGGAACGTGCGGATCGGGCGTTACCCGGTGCGGTGGCACATCGTGCTGCTCACCCTGTGGACCGCCGTCTGGTTCGTCGTGGCCGAACGTCACGCGGCCGTGTCCTGGCACTATCTGCGCGAGGGCGAGCAACTGCTCTTCGGCCAAGGCGACGGTGGCGGCCTCGCTCTCTATGCCAACCACCCCGAGCTGCAGATCGGCCCGGTCAGCTTTCTGGTCGCCGGACTCTTCGCACCCTTCCCCGCCGCCCTTGGTGAGAAACTGGCCGACGCGTTCATGTCCGGCCTGGGCCTCTACATGCTCGTCCTGGTGGGCCGCGCGGCGGCCGACCACTACCTCGGCACGGGCGTCAACCACAAACGCCTCCAGCAACGCGTCCTGGTCGCCGGAACGGCCTTCATGCCCATGTGGGTCGAGGTCTCGGTCCGTTTCGCCCACCTCGACGACGTCCTGGCCCTGTTCTTCACCACGCTCGCGGTCCGCGCACTGGTCCGGGGCAACGCGACGTGGGTGGGCGTCTTCCTGGCGCTGGCGGTCGACTCCAAGCCCTGGGCCGTAGGTTTTCTGCCGTTGTTGCTGGCCCTGCCGCGCCCGACCCGCCTGCGCGCGGCGGCCTGGACATTCGGCCTGGTGGCGGTGGCCTGGCTGCCCTTCTACCTGAGCCACCTGGAAACCCTGCACGCGGCCCGCTTCACCATCCCCAACCAACGGGCGTCCTCACTGCGCTGGTTCGGCGTGAACGACCCCGCGACGCCTTGGTGGGACCGCCCCGCGCAGATGGCGCTGGGCATGGGTCTCGGTGCCCTGGCGGTACGACGGGGCCGCTGGCCGGCGGTGGTCTTCCTGGCCGCCGACGCCCGCATCCTCCTGGACCCCAGCGTGTACACCTACTACAACGCCTCGGTCCTTCTCGGCACCCTCATCTGGGACTCGATCGGCCAGCGCCGCCTGGTCCCGTGGGTCAGCTGGATCGCCCTCATCTCCCTCTACGGCAGCGCCCTGGTGGTCCCGTCGGACTCCACCCGGGGCCTCATACGCCTGGCGTTCTGCGTCGGCTCGGCGGCGTACGTCCTGTTCTGGCCCCAACGCGCGCCGCGCGGCAGACGGGGCCGACGGTCACTTGGGGGAGGCGGTGAAGGCGACCCAGGTGGCGGGCGTGAGGTGCAGGGTGGGGCTAGCGGCGGGGCTGTTCTTTGAGCCGCGGATGTGGACGGTGCGGGCGGAGACGGCGACTTCGAGGCAGGCCGGGGCGTGCCGCCGGGGCGGGGGTTTCTTTTGCGGCTGCGATACGACGGCGCCCTCGTTCGGGGCGAGGTGCACGACAGCGGAACCGGTGTTCCCGAAATCGTGGACGCGCCGGACGAGGGCGGGCGTGGGCTGCTGCTCGTGTCGGTGCCGGCCGACAAGTGGGGCGTAGGGAAACGGCTCCCCGCCCGGCAAGCTCGTGTGGTGCGAGTTCGTCCTGCCCCTAGACCAGCGTCGTGATGCAGAACGGATGCCCGGCGGGGTCCAGCAGCACCCGCCACCGCTCCTCGCCCGGCTGGAACTCCGGCTTGGCGGCGCCCAGTTCGAGCAGCCGCTTCTCGGCGCCGTCCAGGTCGTCCACGCCCAGCTCGATGTGCGCCTGCTTCTCCTGAGCCGGGTCCGGCCAGGTGGGCGGGCGGTAGTCGGCGAGCCGGTTGAAGCCCAGGCCGGTCGCGCCCTCCTTGCCGAGGAGGACGAAGTCGTCGGTGGAGAAGAGGACGGACATGCCGAGCAACTCGCCGTAGAAGCGGGCCATTTCGGCGGGGTCGGCGCAGTCGAACGTGACGGCGGCGAAGCGGAACGCGGGCGCGGAAGCGGTCTCCGTAGTCATGAGGAGGACCCTAGGGTGCAACTAGGACAGCTGCTGTCCTAGTTGCACTCCCGACCCGCGCGCCGGCTGCCCGTCAGGGAGTCAGAGCTTCTCCGGCGTCCGGATGCCCAGCAGGGCCATGCCCCGGTGCAGGGTGCGGGCCGTGATGTCGCACAGGAAGAGGCGGTTCTCCACCTGCTGCGGCGTCTCGGCCTTCAGGACCGGGCACTTGTCGTAGAAGGACGTGTAGAGGGAGGCCAGCTGGTAGAGGTACGCCGCCAGCTTGTGCGGGGCGTACTCCGCGGCCGCCTCCGTGACCGTCTCCGCGAACGCGTCCACGTGCAGCCCGAGGGCGCGCTCCGCCTCCGCCAGCGCCAGCTCCGGGTGCGCCGCCGGGCGGGTCTCGCCGGCCTTGCGCAGGATGGACCGGATACGGGCGTACGCGTACTGCAGATACACGCTCGTGTCGCCGTTGAGCGAGACCATCTGGTCCAGGTCGAACTTGTAGTCCCGGTTCGCCGACGTCGACAGGTCCGCGTACTTCACCGCGCCGATGCCCACCTGGGCACCCCGCTCGGCGATCTCCTCCTCGGACAGGTCCTGGGCCTTCTCCCGTACGACGGCCGAGGCGCGGTCGATCGCCTCGTCGAGGAGGTCGACCAGGCGGACCGTCTCGCCCTCACGCGTCTTGAACGGCTTGCCGTCCTTGCCGAGGACCGTGCCGAAGGCCAGCTGGAAGGCGGTGACGTCCTCGTTCAGCCAGCCGGCCCGCCGCGCCGTCTCGAAGACCATCTTGAAGTGCAGGGCCTGGCGGGCGTCCACCACGTAGACGAGGTTGTTCGCCTTCAGGTTGAAGACGCGGTCGCGGATGGCGGACAGGTCCGTCGCCGCGTAGCCGTAGCCGCCGTCCGACTTCTGGACGATCAGCGGGACCGGGTTGCCGTCCGGGCCCTTGACGTCGTCGAAGAAGACGCACAGGGCGCCCTCGCTGCGTACCGCGACACCGGACTCCTCCAGGAGGCGGCAGGTCTCGGCCAGCATGTCGTTGTAGCCGGACTCGCCGACGATGTCGGGGTCGCGGACCTCCATGTCCAGCTTCTCGAAGACGGAGAAGAAGTAGATCTTCGACTCGTCCACGAACTTCTGCCAGATGGCAAGGGTGCGCGGGTCGCCGGCCTGGAGGTCGACCACCCGGCGCCGGGCACGCGTCTTGAACTCCTCGTCGGAGTCGAACAGCTTCCGCGCGGCCTTGTAGAGGCGGTCGAGGTTCGACATCGCCTCCTCGCCGGAGACTGCCGTGTCCTCGGTGGACGCCTTGTGGTCCAGCTCGTGCGGGTGCTCGTCCAGGTACTGGATCAGCATGCCGAACTGGGTGCCCCAGTCGCCGATGTGGTGGCGCCGGACCACGTTCTCACCCGTGAACTCGAGGAGCTGGACCACCGAGTCGCCGATCACGGCGGACCGCAGATGGCCTACGTGCATCTCCTTCGCCACGTTCGGCTGCGCGTAGTCGATCACCGTCGTGCCCGGCTCGGCGGCGGTCGGCACGCCGAGGCGGCCGGTCTCGTCCGCGTACCGCGCGGCCAGGTTCGCGGTGATCGCCCGGTCCGCGATCGTGATGTTCAGGAAGCCGGGGCCGGAGACCTCGACGTCCTTGATCAGCTCCTCACCCGTCACCACCTGGGAGACGACCTGCGTCGCCAGCTCCCTCGGGTTCGCCTTCGCCTTCTTGGCCAGCGCGAGGATCCCGTTGGCCTGGAAGTCGGCCCGGTCGCTTCGTCGCAGCAGCGGGTCCGCGCCGGCGGCCTCCGGCAGGGTGGCCGAGAGGGCGGACGCGAGGTGCTGCTGGACGGAATCGCTGAGGGACGTGACCGAGGCCATAGGAATGGGTGCCGTTCTCCTCGTGGGGATGGATAGTCCCAGCCAGTATCCCACGGCGGGTAAAGCCGTTTTCGCGGGCGCGAGCCGGTCTGTGAGAATGGAGTGTCACCCCGATCAGACGGAGTGCCACCCCGTTCAGAAAGAAGGACGTGCCGATCGTGGCTCAGAGCACCGAGACCACCGACTGGGTCTCCCGTTTCGCGGATGAGGTCATCGAGGAATCGGAGCGCCGGGCCCCGGGCAAACCGGTCGTCGTCGCGTCCGGACTCTCGCCGTCGGGTCCGATTCACCTCGGCAACCTGCGCGAGGTCATGACCCCGCACCTGGTCGCCGACGAGATCCGCCGCCGCGGGTACGAGGTCCGGCACCTGATCTCCTGGGACGACTACGACCGGTACCGCAAGGTCCCGGCAGGCATCGCCGGGATCGACGAGTCCTGGGCCGAGCACATCGGCAAGCCGCTGACCTCGGTGCCGGCGCCGCGCGGGTCGTCGTACCCGAACTGGGCCGAGCACTTCAAGGCCGCCATGATCGCCTCGCTGGCCGAGCTGGGTGTCGAGTTCGACGGGATCAGCCAGACCGCGCAGTACACCTCCGGCACCTACCGCGAGCAGATCCTGCACGCCATGAAGCAGCGTGGCGAGATCGACGCGATCCTCGCCCAGTACCGCACGAAGAAGGCCCCGAAGAAGCAGCAGCAGAAGGCCGTCGACGAGGCCGAGCTGGAGGCCGAGGAGGGCTCGGGCGCGGCGTCCGAGGACGACGGCAGCTCCGGCTCCGCCGGGTACTTCCCGTACAAGCCGTACTGCGGCAACTGCGAGAAGGACCTGACCACCGTCACCTCGTACGACGACGACTCCACCGAGCTCGCCTACACCTGCACCGCGTGCGGCTTCACCGAGACGGTGCGGCTCAGCGAGTTCAACCGCGGCAAGCTGGTCTGGAAGGTCGACTGGCCGATGCGCTGGGCGTACGAGGGCGTCGTCTTCGAGCCGAGCGGCGTCGACCACTCCTCGCCCGGGTCGAGCTTCCAGGTCGGCGGCCAGATCGTCGGGATCTTCGGCGGCAAGCAGCCCATCGGACCCATGTACGCCTTCGTGGGCATCAGCGGCATGGCGAAGATGTCGTCGTCGCGTGGTGGGGTTCCGACCCCCGCCGACGCGCTGAAGATCATGGAGCCGCAGATCCTGCGCTGGCTCTACGCCCGCCGCAGGCCCAACCAGTCCTTCAAGATCGCCTTCGACCAGGAGATCCAGCGGCTGTACGACGAGTGGGACAAGCTCGCGGCCAAGGTCGCCGACGGCTCCGCCCTGCCGGCCGACGTCGCCGCGTACACGCGCGCCGTCGGTACGGCCGCCGCTGAGCTGCCGAAGACGCCGCGCCCGCTGCCGTACCGCACGCTCGCGTCCGTCGCCGACATCACCGCCGGACACGAGGACCAGGCGCTGCGGATCCTCTCCGAGCTGGACCCGGAGCAGCCGCTCGCCTCCCTGGACGAGGCGCGGCCCCGGTACGACAGGGCCGAGGCCTGGATCAACACGCACGTGCCCGCCGACCAGCGGACCATCGTGCGCGACGAGCCCGACGCCGAGCTGCTGAAGTCCCTCGACGAGGCCTCCCAGCAGTCGGTACGGCTGCTGCTCGACGGGCTCGCCGAGCACTGGTCGCTCGACGGGCTGACCCACCTCGTCTACGGCGTGCCCAAGGTGCAGGCCGGGTTCCCGGCCGACGCCACGCCGAAGGAGCTGCCCGCCGAGATCAAGACGGCCCAGCGCGCGTTCTTCGCCCTGCTGTACCACCTGCTCGTCGGGCGCGACACCGGGCCCCGGCTGCCCACGCTGCTGCTCGCGGTGGGGCAGGAGCGGGTGCGGCGCCTGCTCGGGGAGTAAGCCGGTACGCGTAACCGGTACGGCTGAGCGGTAACGGAAAAAGGGGCCCTCGGCAAAGGGCCCCTTTTTTCCTGCGGTTCCTATGCGATGTGGTTCTCTTCCAGCTCCGCGTTGAAGCGGTTGGTGAAGCGCTTGACCATGCGGTCGGCCTCACGGCTGGGGAGCTTCATGCTGTACGTCGCCTCCACTGCCTCGCCGAACTGGTGCGGGGTGGGGAAGCTGCCGTCGATCGACTGACGGAAGACCTGGTAGTACGACTCCTCGTCGGGCTCCGGGGCGCCGCCGCCCTCACCGAGCTCGCGGGTGCGGTTCGGGCCCACCGGGATGGGGAAGCTGCCGGTCTCCTCGGACGAGGGCTGCTGGAAGTCCTCCGGCTGCTGCTCCTCGTACCAGTCCTCGTACTGTTCGTCGGGGGCGTACTGAGGCTCCTGCAGCATCGGGTCGTAGCTCGGGTCGTAGCCGCCGTGGTAGTCGACCTGCCGCGGGGCCTGGAACCAGGGGCTCTGCTCGTCCACCGGAGGTTCCTGGGGGCGCTGCTCGCCGGCAGGTGCCGCCTGCTGCGGGACGGATACCGCCCCGACGGCACGACCGCCCGCGGCCACCGCGGTGGCGTCGGCCGCCGTCAGCCGCAGTTGCTGGGGCACGGCCGGCAACAGGACCGGTTCAATGCCCGCCGCCGCCAGGCCCGCCCCGGCAGTCTCCGCCAGCGGGACGCCGTACCTCGCGAGCCGCAACGGCATCAGGGACTCCACCGGGGCCTTCCGGCGCCAGGCGCGGCCGAAGCGGGAGCGCAGGCGGGCCTGGTAGACGAGACGTTCCTGCTCCAGCTTGATCACCTGGTCGTAGGAGCGCAGCTCCCACAGCTTCATGCGGCGCCAGAGCAGGAAGGTGGGGACGGGGGAGAGCAGCCACCGGGTCAGGCGGACGCCCTCCATGTGCTTGTCCGCCGTGATGTCGGCGATCCGGCCGATCGCGTGCCGGGCCGCCTCCACCGCCACCACGAACAGCACCGGGATCACCGCGTGCATGCCGACACCCAGCGGGTCCGGCCAGGCGGCGGCGCCGTTGAACGCGATCGTCGCCGCCGTCAGCAGCCACGCCGTCTGCCGCAGCAGCGGGAAGGGTATGCGGATCCAGGTCAGGAGCAGGTCCAGGGCCAGCAGGACACAGATGCCCGCGTCGATGCCCACCGGGAAGACATAGGAGAAGTTCCCGAAGCCCTTTTTGATGGCCAGCTCACGGACGGCCGCGTAGGAGCCGGCGAAGCCGATACCGGCGATGATCAAGGCGCCGGTCACGACCACGCCGATGAGAACGCGGTGCAATCGAGTCAACTGCAGTGGCGCGGCCACTCGTACTCCCCTCCCCTTGCCTGTTGTTGCGCGCAACAGGGTGGCACACGCGAACGGCGAACGTGGTACCGGTCGGGGCTTCGGACCCCTTCGGACCGGTCGGTCAGTTCTTCTTCGTCGCCGACTTGGACGGAGAAGCGCTGGAAGAGGCCGACTTGGACGGGGACTTCGACGCCGACTGCGACGGGGAGGCCGAGGTCTTCGCACCCGAACCGGTCGACGAGGAAGAGTCGTTGGCGGACCGCACCGCCCCGACCGCCTCCTTGATCGCGTTCTCCGCCGCCTTCGTCAGGTCGTCGGCGTTCGGGGTCTGCTCGCCCGCGAGACCGGCGCCGTTGTAGTCGAGCGTGACGACCACGTTCTCGACCCGCGCGACCACCGTCTGCTGCTTGAAGAGGCCTTCCTTCTTCTTCAGGTCGTAGCGCACCGCCGTCGCCTCCGCGCCCGTGCCGGACAGCGGGATCTCCTTGGTGTTCTTCGCACCAGGCACCGACTCGGCGTCCTTGACCTGCTGGGCGAAGTACGTGTGGCCCTGCGTGTCACCGGCACCGCGCGTGGTGTCCGAGTCGAAACGGAGCAGGGACACGTTCAGCCAGCGGAACTGCGAGCCCTTCACACCGTTGTTGTCCAGGCTGCTCCAGGAGCAGGAGCCACGCGACGACGGGTCGTCCGAACCGCCCTTCCTGCCCGACGTGTCCTTCGGCACCAGGCCCGTCAGGGTCTTCTTCGACAGCACCGCGCACGCGTCGGGCAGCTTCTGGTACGCGGCCGCCTGCACGGTCGGGGACGCGCTCGCCGAGGACTGCGTGCCGCCGCCCGCGGACTGCTGCGCGCTGCTGTCGGTGCCCGCGCCCTTGGAGTCGCCCGAGCCCGACGAACAGGCGGCGGTGATCAGCACCGCCGGCACGGCTGCCGCGCAGAGAAGAACACGGCTCAGGCGCTTGCCACGCATCTGTCGCTGGGCACGGTCGTCTTGCTGGGCTGCTCGCTGCATGGTTCCTTCACTCATGACGCTCGGTGGTCGTGCGGGTTCCTGCGGGGCCCCACGGTACGCGGTGAAGGAGCTGTGCGGTTTCCGTTCCGGTGCTTTGCGCGGGGTGCAGCGAGCGGCTCCCGGGGCGGTCAACCGCCCAGCGCATCATCCAGTTGAGAGGCCAGATTACGGGCCCTGTCCTGCATTTCCTTGCTGTCCGGGACCGTACCTACGGCCGTCGGCTGCTCCTCGTACTCGATGGTGACGACGACGTTGGACGTGCGGAACACCACAGTCACCGTCCGCTGTTCGACGGTCGAACCGGACGAACCGAGCTTGTCGTCGATATACGCCTCGTCACCGAGATCGGACAGCACCCGCGGCTGCAGAGCCGCGGCGGAATCGGAGGGGGAGCCGGACGGGGAGCCGCTGGGAGAACCGGAGGGACTGCCGCTGGGCGCGGACGAGGAAGAGGACGCCGAGGGCGAGGAGGACGACGGCGAGGGCGAGGAGGAGGCCGAGGACGTCGGTGACCCGCTCGTCCCCGCGGAGCCGCTCGGCTGGGGGAGGTCGGCGGCCGACTCCTTGCCCTCGAACAGCTTCTGCGCCTCGTCGTCGTCGCTGACCGTGTTGTCGTACGACACCACGCGCTCGAAGTCGACCGAGAGACGGTCGGTGGCGTCTGCGGACTCCACCTTCCAACGGCAGCCCACCTTGCGATCGGTGTCGTAGGTGAGCGCGGCCTGGCCCTGGTAGGCCTTGTCCCGCTGGACGGGGTCGGTGATCTGCTTGATGCCGGGCAGCATCGAGCCGAGCGTGTCGTGACCGAGCGCGCCGCAGGGTTCGGGGAGCGTGCGGTACTTGCCGGGCTGGGCGGCGACCGTGGCGGTGCCGGCCTCGCCCGGATTGGCGTTGTCCGTGGGGCTGTCACTGCCCGAGCCGCTCGTGCAGCCGGCCAGCAGCGCCGCGAGGAGGGCGGCGGTGCCGGTTACGTACGCCTTCCGCTGCACGGTCGGGCTCCTTCCGGGTGTGCACTCGCTTGGTGGTCCAGTGTCCCCGCTGGTTATTCGCTTGCCGCAGCGGGGCGTCCCCTGGAGACAATGTGTATCGCACGCGCTGCCGTGACCGCCGGTCCCTTGTCCTTTTTCGCTGGCATCGGCATTGCTTTTCCACTTTGCCGCTTATAAGCCTTGTGTAAGCCTTTGTTGTCGTTTTCGGGGGAATGAGGAACGTATGTCGTACGTGGAGATGCCGGGCGCGAAGGTCCCGATCCGGATGTGGACCGACCCCGCGACGGTCGAGGACGTGGCCCTGCGCCAGCTCCAGAACGTGGCGACCCTGCCGTGGATCAAGGGCCTGGCCGTGATGCCGGACGTGCACTACGGCAAGGGCGCGACGGTCGGCTCCGTCATCGCCATGCGGGGCGCGGTGTGCCCGGCGGCGGTCGGGGTGGACATCGGGTGCGGAATGTCGGCGGTGAAGACGTCGCTGACGGCGAACGACCTGCCGGGTGACCTGTCGCGACTGCGGTCGAAGATCGAGCAGGCGATTCCGGTGGGGCGGGGGATGCATGAGGACGCCGTGGAGCCGGGGGACTTCCACGGGTTGGCCACGGCCGGGTGGGACGACTTCTGGGGGCGGTTCGACGGGGTTGCGGAAGCGGTCAGGTTCCGTGCGGACCGGGCCTCGAAGCAGATGGGAACACTCGGCAGCGGCAACCACTTTGTCGAGGTATGTGTCGATACATCTGATTCCGTGTGGCTCATGCTCCACTCCGGCTCCCGCAACATCGGCAAGGAACTCGCCGAGCACCACATCGGCGTGGCCCAGAAGCTCCCGCACAACCAGGGCCTGGTCGACCGGGACTTGGCGGTCTTCGTCTCGGACACCCCGCAGATGGCGGCCTACCGAAATGACCTGTTCTGGGCGCAGGAGTACGCCAAGTACAACCGCACGCTGATGATGGCGCTCCTGAAGGACGTGATCCGCAAGGAGTTCAAGAAGGCGAAGCCGACCTTTGAGCCGGAGATCTCCTGCCACCACAACTACGTGGCGGAGGAGCGGTACGACGGCATGGACCTGCTCGTGACCCGCAAGGGAGCGATCCGGGCCGGCTCCGGCGAGTACGGGATCATCCCGGGCTCGATGGGCACGGGGTCGTACATCGTGAAGGGTCTCGGCAACGAGAAGGCCTTCAACTCGGCCTCGCACGGCGCGGGTCGGCGGATGAGCCGCAACGCGGCCAAGCGTCGGTTCTCGACCAAGGATCTGGAGGAGCAGACCCGGGGTGTGGAGTGCCGCAAGGACTCCGGCGTCGTGGACGAGATCCCGGGCGCCTACAAGTCCATTGACCAGGTTGTCGACCAGCAGCGGGACTTGGTGCAGGTCGTGGCCAAGCTGAAGCAGGTTGTCTGCGTGAAGGGCTGATCGGGCGAGGCCCCCTGGCTACGGGAGCCTCGCCCGTTCGGCTCGAACGGGGGTCATTTCGCGTGCCGTACCGCGTAGATCATCACGAACGCCACGATGTGGATGCCGAAGAGGAAGTAGCCCAGGAAGTACCAGACCTTGCGTTCGTCCTTGGTTTCCTGGGCCAGGCGGCGTTGCTCCAGGCTTTCCGGGGAGTCGGCGGAGGCGGGGGTCTCGGGGGTCTCGGGCATCACGGCTCCCTGTGGACCTTGGTGTTGGAGGCCTGGGCGCGGGGGCGCAGGACGAGGAGGTCCACGTTGACGTGGCTGGGGCGGGTGACCGCCCAGGTGATCGTCTCCGCCACGTCGTCCGCCGTGAGGGGCTCGGCCACGCCCTCGTAGACCTTGGCCGCCTTCGCCTCGTCGCCGGCGAAGCGGGTCAGGGCGAATTCGTCGGTCTTGACCATGCCGGGCGCGATCTCGATGACGCGCACCGGCTGCCCGACGATCTCCAGGCGGAGGGTCTCGGCGAGGACGTGGGCGCCGTGCTTGGCGGCGACGTAGCCACCGCCGCCCTCGTAGGTGCCGTGGCCCGCGGTGGAGGAGACGACCACGATCACGCCGTCGCCGCTCGCCACCAGCCTGGGCAGCAGGGCCTGGGTGAGGTTCAGGGTGCCGATGACGTTCGTCTCGTACATCGTGCGCCAGTCCGCCGGGTCGCCGGTGGCCACCGGGTCGGCGCCGAGGGCGCCGCCCGCGTTGTTGACCAGGACGCCGACGGTCTGGAAGGCGGTCGCGAACTCGTCGACGGCCGCGCGGTCGGTCACGTCCAGCTGGTAGGCCACCGCCGAGTGGCCCGCCCTGGTCAGCTGCTCCGCCAGCGCCTCGATGCGGTCCTTGCGGCGGGCGGTGAGGACGACGCGGTAGCCGGCCTCGGCGAGCTGCCGGGCCGTGGCCGCGCCGATGCCGCTGCTCGCACCGGTGACGACGGCGATGCGGGAGGCGGGGGCCATGGGCAGCTCCTCAGGGTCTGGTGGCTAAAGGCTGCGTCCAGCCTAAGTGAGGCTCAGGCGCCGTTCCTCGGGGCCCACATGATCACGGCCATGCCGGCCAGGCAGATCAGCGCGCCCACGATGTCGTAGCGGTCGGGGCGGTAGCCGTCCGCGACCGCGCCCCACAGCAGTGAGCCCGCGACGAAGATGCCGCCGTACGCGGCCAGGATGCGGCCGAAGTGGGCGTCCGGCTGGAAGGTGGCGACGAAGCCGTAGGCGCCGAGGGCCAGGACCCCGCCGGTCATCCACAGCCAGCCCCGGTGCTCGCGTACGCCCTGCCAGATCAGCCAGGCGCCGCCGATCTCGAAGACGGCGGCGACGACGAAGAGGGTGGCGGAGCGGAGGATCGACATGGGCAGCAGCCTCGCATGCGGGGTGCGGGAGCCGGTGCGCGGCTTGTCACCTGATGGACGGCGCCTGCGCCGTGGTCCGCGTGGCATACATCCGTTCGGCAGTGGGATCGATCGCGAGTGCGGAGTGGTGAGCGGCGTGCGGATGCGGACGTGGATGGTGGCGGGGGCCCTGGCCGGTGTGCTGTCGGCGTCGGGCGCCGCGGTGGCCGCTCCGGCGCCGGTGCCCGAGGCCGATCTGGCCTTCCACGGGACGGCGGTGATGAGTGGCGACAAGGTCGAGGTGAAGCTGACGCCGCGCAACGGCGGTCCGGCCGCCGTGCCGGACGCGACCGTGCGGCTGCGCTGGTCGGTGGCGCTGGCCGAGACGCAGCAGCTGACGGCGCGGTGTGCCCGGGAGGACGAGCGGACGGTGGTGTGCGGGACGGGCGCGCCGGCCGTGAACGGGGTGGGTGAGCAGCTGGACGTGCCGGTGCGGCTGAAGGAGACGCCGTTGGACACGGGGGACGCGTACGCCTTCTGAGGCCCGCTGATCAGGGTTCAGGCGGGGTTCTCCGCGTCGTAGCGTTCGCGGGCCGCTCGTACCTCCTCGAAGTGGGTCTCGGCCCAGTCCTTCACGGCGGTCAGCAGGCTGCCGAGGCTGGCGCCGAGCGGGGTGAGGGCGTAGTCGACGCGGACGGGGACGGACGGGGTGATGGTGCGGCTGATGATGCCGTCCCGTTCGAGGGTGCGCAGGGTCTGGGTGAGCATCTTGGGGCTGACGCCGGCGATCGTGCGGCCGAGGTCGCTGTAGCGCTTGGGGCCGCCGGACAGGGCGGCGATGACCAGGCTCACCCACTTGTCGCTGAGCCGGCCGAGCAGCTGGTGGGAGGGGCACGCGCGCAGGAAGGCGTCGTAGTCGGCGCGGGCCTGTTCGCGGCGCTGGGCGGCGGTCGTGGTCGCCATGATCCCTCTCCTTCGGGTCAGCTACGCACTCTCAGGTAACTACTTTCGGATGGATAGTAGCTCTCCTACGGTTGGTGCTGCGGCGGAAAGGTGCCGCGAAGTCATCAACTGCCTTGTGTATGGGGAGAGTTGTCATGCGTGCTGCTGTGGTGAGGGCGTTCGGTGGGCCGGAGAGTGTGGAGATCGCGGACGTGGCGGTGCCGGAGCCGGGGGCGCGGCAGGTGCGGATCAAGGTGGCCGCGGGTGCGCTGAACCCGGTGGACGCGGCCGTGCGCGCCGGCGTCTTCGGCGGGGCCGGCAAGACCCTCGGGCTCGGCTGGGACGTGGCCGGCACGGTGGACGCGGTGGGTGCGCCCGCCTCCTGGGTGGTCGGCGATCCGGTGGTGGCGCTGGTGGCGGGGGTTGCGGAGCCGCTGGGATCCCATGCCGAGTACGTGGTCGTGGACGCGGAGGCCGTGGCCGCGGCGCCCGCCTCGGTGGACGCGGCGCACGCGGGCACCCTGCCGCTGAACGGGCTGACCGCGCTGCAGGCCCTGGACCTGCTGGACCTCGCGCCGGGCGACCGGCTGCTGGTGACCGGGGCCGCGGGTGCGGTCGGCGGGTTCGCGGTGCAGCTGGCCGCGCACCGGGGGATCGAGGTGACCGGGCACGCCCGGGCGGGCGACGCGGAGCTGGTGCGCTCGCTGGGTGCCGTGCGCTTCACGGCGGGCGGGGTGGAGCGGGGGAGTGTGGACGCGGTGCTGGACGCGGCCGTGCTCGGGGCGCCGGCGCTCGCGTGGGTGCGGGACGGGGGCGGGTTCGTCGCGGTCCGGGACGGGGTGCTGCCGGCGGCGGAGCGGGGGGTGCGCACGCAGAACGTGTGGGTGCGGGCCGACGGTGCGCAGCTCGCGGAGCTGGTCCGGCTGGTGGACGAGGGCGTGCTGACCCTGCGGGTGGCGGAGACGTACGCCCTGGAGGAGGCGGTCAAGGCGCATGCGCGGCTCGCGGAGGGCGGGGTGCGCGGTCGGCTGGTGATCGTGCCCTGAGGGGCTGGAACAAACCAGGGGTGGGAAACTGTTCGACGGATATAGTTGAACGGTAAACAACCTGGAGGGTGAGCGACCATGCAGTTCGGGATCTTCACGGTCGGCGACGTCACGCCGGACCCCACCACGGGGCGTACGCCGACCGAGGCGGAGCGCATCAAGGCCATGGTCGCCGTCGCGCTCAAGGCCGAGGAGGTCGGCCTGGACGTCTTCGCCACCGGCGAGCACCACAACCCGCCGTTCGTGCCGTCGTCCCCGACGACCATGCTCGGCTATGTGGCGGCCCGGACGGAGAACCTGATCCTCTCCACGTCCACCACCCTGATCACCACCAACGACCCGGTGAAGATCGCGGAGGACTTCGCGATGCTCCAGCACCTGGCCGACGGGCGCGTCGACCTGATGATGGGCCGCGGCAACACCGGGCCGGTCTACCCCTGGTTCGGCCAGGACATCCGGCAGGGCATCAACCTCGCCATCGAGAACTACGCCCTGCTGCGCCGGCTGTGGCGCGAGGACGTCGTGGACTGGGAAGGGAAGTTCCGCACCCCGCTGCAGGGCTTCACCTCCACCCCGCGCCCGCTGGACGGCGTACCGCCCTTCGTCTGGCACGGCTCCATCCGCTCCCCGGAGATCGCCGAGCAGGCGGCCTACTACGGCGACGGCTTCTTCCACAACAACATCTTCTGGCCGGCCGACCACACCAAGCGGATGGTCGAGCTGTACCGGACCCGGTTCGCCCACTACGGGCACGGCACGCCCGAGCAGGCGATCGTCGGCCTCGGCGGCCAGGTGTTCATGCGGAAGAACTCGCAGGACGCGGTGCGCGAGTTCCGGCCCTACTTCGACAACGCGCCGGTCTACGGCCACGGGCCCTCCCTGGAGGAGTTCACCGACCAGACCCCGCTCACCGTCGGCACGCCCGAGCAGGTGATCGAGAAGACCCTGTCCTTCCGCAGCTATGCCGGTGACTACCAGCGCCAGCTGTTCCTGGTGGACCACGCCGGGCTGCCGCTGAAGACCGTGCTGGAGCAGATCGACATGCTCGGCGAGGAGGTCGTGCCCGTACTGCGCAAGGAGTTCGCGATCGGCCGCCCGGCGGACGTGCCCAAGGCCCCGACCCACCCGTCCCTGCTCGCCGCCGCACAGAAGGACGCACAGAAGGAGAGCGCCGCATGAAGCTCGTCGTCGTGTCCGCGGGACTGAGCGTCCCGTCCTCCACCCGGCTGCTGGCCGACCGGCTCGCCACCGCCGTGGCGCGGGCGGCTGAGGTCGACGTGGAGGTGGTCGAGCTGCGGGACCTCGCCGTCGAGATCGCGCACAACTTCACCAACGGCTTCGCCGGGACGGCGCTCGCCGCCGCGCAGGACGCGGTGGCGGGGGCCGACGGGCTGATCGTCGTCACACCGGTGTTCTCGGCGTCCTACAGCGGGCTCTTCAAGTCGTTCTTCGACGTGCTGGACAAGGAAGCGCTGGTGGGCAAGCCGGTGCTGGTCGCCGCCACCGGGGGTACGGCCCGGCACTCGCTGGTGCTGGAGCACGCGCTGCGGCCGCTGTTCGCCCACCTGCGGGCCGTGGTCGTGCCGACGGGGGTGTACGCGGCGTCGGAGGACTGGGGCGAGGAAGGACTGCCCGGGCGGATCGAGCGGGCGGCGGGCGAGCTGGCCGGCCTGATGGCGGGGCTACGGGCGGCCGCGCCCGGGCGGGAGGCCGCGCCGCTGGTCGTACCGTTCGAGGAGCAGCTCGCCCGGCTCGGCGCTCACGCAAGGTGAGAAGACGGTAGGGCGGCGGGGCGGGTTGCCCGTGTGACGGTGAGAGGCGGGTAAAAAGCGTGATCGTAGGTCCGCCCGCCCCGACCGAACTGCTTCAGGCCTTGGCAAACTGGGTGCGTGCCCCAGACTGTGCTGCTCGCTGAAGACGACCGTGCCATCCGCCATGCCCTGGAGCGTGCCCTGACCCTGGAAGGGTACGAGGTGACGGCGGTGGCCGACGGCGTCGAGGCGCTGGCACAGGCCCACAAGACGCCGCCGGACGTCCTCGTGCTCGATGTGATGATGCCGGGGATCGACGGCCTCCAGGTCTGCCGGGTGCTGCGCGCCGAGGGTGACCGCACCCCGATCCTCATGCTCACCGCGCTCGTGGAGACCGCCGACCGCATCGCGGGCCTGGACGCCGGCGCCGACGACTACGTGGTCAAGCCGTTCGACGTCGAGGAGGTCTTCGCCCGGCTGCGCGCGCTGCTGCGCCGCACCAGCCCGGTGCCCGCCGGCAGCGGCGCGGTCGGCGGCGGCGACAACGGCGGCCGGGAGCCCCAGCTCTCCGACCGGCAGATCGAGGCCGCCGGTATCCGCATGGACCTGCAGGCCCGCCGGGCCTGGCGCGGCAAGCGCGAGCTGGAACTGACCCGCACCGAGTTCGAGCTGCTGGAACTGCTCGTGCGCAACGCGGGCATCGTGCTCGACCACTCCACGATCTACGACCGGATCTGGGGCTACGACTTCGGGCCCGGGTCGAAGAACCTCGCCGTCTACGTCGGCTACCTGCGCCGCAAGCTGGACGAGCCCGGCGCGCCGCAGCTGATCCACACCGTGCGGGGCGTGGGTTACGTGCTCCGGGAGGACTAGGTGAGCCGGCTGCGGCGGCTGCTGGCGCCCGGCCGGCCCAAGCTGGTCTCCCTGCGCACCACCTTCGCCGTCTCCTTCGCGGCCGTCACCGCCGCCGTCACGATCCTGGTCGGCATCCTGTCCTACGGCAGTGCCGCCCGGCTGGTCCGGGTCGACCAGCAGTCGGTGTTCACGCAGGTCGTACAGGACGTCCGGGACGAGGTGCGGCAGCACGAGATGGTCCCCGAGGACTTCTCCTCCTCCCGCCCCGGGCACGACCTGGTCCGGCCCGCCCGCACCGATGTCCAGGTGCTGGGCGCACAGGGCCAGATCGTGGACCACGGCAACCCGAGCCTGCCCGTCACCTCCCGCGACAAGGCCATGGCGCTCGCGGTGACGGCCGGGAAGGTGGTCGAGCACAAGGACGTACTGGTGGACACGGACCTGTTCCGCGTCGCCACCGTCTCCCTCGGCGACGGGCGGGGCGCCGTCCAGGTCGCGCAGGAGTTCAGCGACACCGAGGACCTGCTGCGCACGCTGCAGCAGCGCACGCTGATCCTGATGGCGGCGGTGGTGGTGGCGGCCGGTCTGTTCGGCTGGTGGCTGGCCCGCCGGATCACCCGGCGCCTGGTGATCCTCACCTCCGCCGCGGAGGACGTGGCCCGCACCCGTCGGCTGGGCATCGAGGTGCCGGTCGCGGGCCTGGACGAGGTGGGTCGGCTCGGCCGCGCCTTCGACCGCATGCTGGGCCGCCTGGCCCAGTCCGAGGAGGACCAGCGGCGCCTGGTGCAGGACGCGGGGCACGAACTGCGCACCCCGCTGACGTCCCTGCGCACCAACATCTCCCTCCTGCGCCGCATCGACGAACTGCCGCCCGCCACCCGGGAGGAACTGGTCGCCGACCTCACCCAGGAGGCGCGGGAGCTGACCGACCTGGTCAACGAGCTGGTCGACCTCGCGGCGGGGCAGTCCGACACCGAGCCGCCGCAGCGGGTGGACCTCGCCGACATCGCCGAGGACGTCATGGGGCTCGCACGACGCCGCACCGGGCGGGAGATCGTGCTGCGCACCAGCGGTGAGACGACGACCGACGGGCGGCCCGGGATGCTTCAGCGGGCCATGTCGAACCTGGTGGAGAACGCGGCCAAGTTCGACCGGGGCGGGAAGGGACCCATCGAGATCAGCATCACCGGGCCGGGGCGGGCGGGGACCGTGCGGGTGGAGGTGCTGGACCGGGGGCCGGGTATCGCCGAGGGCGACCTCATCCGGATCTTCGACCGCTTCTACCGCGCCGCGGACGCGCGCTCCCTCCCGGGCTCCGGCCTCGGCCTGTCCATCGTCCGCGAGGTCGCCATGGCACATGGCGGGGCACCGTTCGCCTTCCGGCGGGAGGGCGGCGGAGCGGTGATCGGTTTCACGGTGGGCGGATGAGCGCCGTGGGCCTGCCGGGTGCGGGCACCGCGTGATCGACACCGCCTCCCGCCCCTTCGCGATGCGCTGAGTACGGCTGCCCGGCCCCGCCGGGCCGAGCGGTGGTGGCGTTCGGGGGGTGTTGCCGGAGCCTGCCCTGGGGTGATGATCGGGCCGGGCCTCAGGAGCGGACCGGTGGGCAGTTCGCCCGTGGCCGGCTCGCGGAGGGGCATCCGCTGCGGCGGACCGTGGCGGAGCCCTGCGCGGCCGTGGAAGGCGGTTCCCGGCCGCGTGAGCGCGAAGGCGCCGTACGGCAGTGACCTGCGGTTGTACACGGCGGCCGGGATACCGGCCCTGCAGCACGGGCCGGGGGACGCGCGGGTGGCGCACAGCCCGCGGGAGTGTGTGTCGGCGCGCACAGCCGCGTGCGTGGCAAGGTCGTTGGTGGTTACGGCGCTGCGGACGGTCGGGGTGAGGTGAGCGGCCTCCAGCGGCTCAGGACTCCCGGCCGCCCATCCCCGGCAGCGTGAGGAAACCCTCCGCCCGGGCGCTCGCCAGACCGATCCTCGGGATGTCGCTGCTCTTGGCGAAGAGCAGGAAACGCGGTTCCCACACCGGGCGGTACTTGGCGTTGGCGCGGTAGAGGGACTCGATCTGCCACCAGCGTGAGAAGAAGGTGAGGGTCGAGCGCCACAGGCGCAGGACCGGGCCCGCGCCGAGGCGGGCGCCGCGTTCGAAGACCGAGCGGAACATCGCGAAGTTCAGCGACACCCGCTGGACGCCCAACTCCTTGGCGCGCAGCAGGAGTTCCACGACCATGTACTCCATCAGGCCGTTCTCGCAGTCGCGGTCGCGGCGCATCAGGTCCAGCGAGAGGCCGTGCTCGCCCCAGGGCACGAAGCTGAGCAGGGCGCGCGGCTCGTCGTTCGCGTCGCGGCACTCCAGCATCACGCAGCGGCCGTCCTCCGGGTCGCCGAGCCGGCCCAGCGCCATGGAGAAGCCGCGCTCGGTGGCGCCGTCGCGCCAGCGGTCGGCGCGCTCGATGAGCAGGGCCATCTCGTCGGCGGGGATGTCCTCGTGGCGGCGGATGCGGACGGTGTAGCCGGCCCGCTTGACCCGGTTGTGGGCCTGGCGGACCACGCGCATGGCGCGGCCCTCCAGGGTGAAGTCGGCGATGTCGACGATCGCCTCGTCGCCGAGTTCCAGGGCGTCCAGGCCGTGCCGGGCGTAGATGGTGCCGGCCTCCTCGCTCGCGCCCATGACGGCCGGGGTCCAGGCATGCCGGCGGGCCTCGCTGAGCCAGGCGTCGATGGCGCCGGGCCAGGCCTCGGGGTCGCCGATCGGGTCGCCGGAGGCGAGGGAGACCGCGCCGACGACGCGGTAGGTGACCGCGGCCTTGCCGGTGGGGGAGAAGACGGCGGCCTTGTCGCGGCGCAGCGCGAAGTAGCCGAGGGAGTCGCGCGCGCCGTGCTTCTCCAGCAGGGCCCGCAGCCGGGTCTCGTCCTCCTCGGTGAGCAGCTTCCGGCCGCGCGGGGAGCGGAAGCAGGCGTACAGGACGAGGCAGAAGGCGGCGGCGAGCAGGATGTTGACGATGATGTCGGCCCAGCGGGGCGCGTGCACGGAGTCGACCCGGTCGGCGAGCGGGCCGACGCTGATGCCGCGCAGCAGGGTGTAGGCGAGCTCTTCGCCCCAGGGGGCGTGGGGCAGCTTGTTGGTGGCGTGCACGAGCAGCGTGCCGATACCGCCGGTCACCAGGATGCCGCCGACGCCGACGGCCAGCGCGAGCTTCGGGTTGGAGGGGTCGCCGATGGCGTTGAACTCACGGCGGCCGATCAGCAGGGCGGCCACGAAGAGGCCGGTGAGGGCGGTGGAGACCCAGTTGAAGGCGTGGTCGCGGAACGGGTGCTGGGTGAGGGCGAGGACGTAGAGCACGAACAGGGGGCCCGCGCACAGCAGGTTGACCACCCAGGCGGCCCGCTTGCCGCGCCGCATCACCAGCGCCAGGAAGATCGCCGCCGCGGCCGAGACCAGACCGGCGGTGGCCAGGTACGGCGTGAAGAACTGGCCGGCGTGGTGCGTGTGCGCGTGGACGTGGCGGGCGGTGAAGAGCTTGCCGTCGTTGTGTGCCTGCACCTCTTTGCGGAACGGCAGTGACATGACCGCGATGATGTTGAAGACGGCGATCAGCCGCAGGTACCACACGGTGGCCGAGGCCGCCCGCGCGCGCAGGCGGGGGCCTGGCACGGGCAGCTGGGGGATGCGCCGGGGACCGCGCTGGGCGGGGACCTGCGGGGAGATCAGGGTCTGGTGCTGAGCGGGCATGGTGACTGGTCACCTTGGGGTGGGGGACGGGACGACCCCGGTCGGGGCCGACCCTGACCCTACAGCTTGTAGGGTAGTCCGGTCGGGTCGTCTTCCGGAGAGGAGCGTACCGACAACCGCTCTTACCCGGACCCTCCGGTACCGAGCCTCTTACCCGGCCCTTCCCCTGCCGCGCCGGGCCGCCATCAGATGCCAGCCCAGGTTGCCCACCGCCGCACCGGCCGCGACCACGGCGACGATCACCCCGCCGGTCGCGAGCCCGTCGCTGAACAGGTGCGGCCGCCGGTCGAGACTGTGCAGCCCGAACCCGCACAGTTCGTACACGCCGACAGCGGCGATGAGAAGGCTGACGGCCAGCAGGGTCAGCGTCGGCGCCAGGCTGCGCACGCAGACCTCCCCGCCGGCCTCCGTTTCCGTGTCCTGCATTGATCCCCCGATGAACTGACGAATGAACAGCCCTGCGGCCGCCGGCGGTTGGGAACCTACAATACGTAGGGTCGGTCGGGGGGACGGTGATGGCGCGGGGCGGGTTTTCGCCCGGTCCCACTCAGTCTTTTTCCTCCGTGCGGCCCGTCCGGCGGGCGTAGGCGCGGGCCGCGCGGGCGCGGTCGCCGCAGCGGGTGGAGCACCAGTGGCGGCGGCCGTGGCGGAGCAGGTAGCGGTTGCAGGGGGCGGAGCCGCAGGCGGTGAGGCGGTCGGCGTCGGGGCCGGTGAGCAGGTCGGCGGCGTCGGCGGCGAGGGCGGCCAGGGCGTGCTCGACGATCTGGGTGGTCGGGTGGGCCGTGGCGCGGTGCAGCCCCTGCTCGGCCGACCAGTGCAGCAGGGAGGCGGCCGGGGCGAGGGTGAGCGCCTCGTTGACGGCGTCGAGGGCGTCGGCGGGGGCGGGGCGGCCCTCGATGCGGGAGGCGAGCAGCGGGCGGACGTGCTCCCGCAGCGACCGCAGCCGGCTCGCGCAGGTCTCGCGCAGGCCGGCGCCGGCCGGAGCGAGCCCGCGGTCCACCAGCCAGCGCTGTGCCCCCGCGGGCGTGCCGAGGAGGTCGACCCGCTGGCCGCCGGGCAGGACGACCGCGCTGTTGGCGAGGTCGAGGGCGAGATGCTCGGCGGCGCCGGGCGCGGGCGGCGGAACCGCGCCGGCGTGCTCCTCGGCAGGGATCACGGAACTCATGCTTCTCATGGTACGGCTTGCCGCCATCCGTGAGAGGGGGATAGTGTGTCTCACGGATGACATCATTCTTATCCGTGAGGAGAAAGTTCATGGCTGCTGCTGCCGCCCGCGCCGGTGACTTCGGCGAGCAGATCCCCGTCCGCGTCCTCGGCGGCCCCACCGTCCTCATCGAGTACGGCGGACTCCGCTTCCTCACCGACCCCACCTTCGACGCCCCCGGCGACTACCCGTCCCCCAGCGGCCGCACCCTCACCAAGACCGCGCCGCCCCGTACGAGCGCCGCCGAACTCGGCCCCGTGGACGTCCTCCTGCTCTCGCACGACCAGCACGCCGACAACCTCGACCACTCCGGCCGCGCCCTGCTCGCCGCCGCTCCGCGCACCCTCACCACCCCTGCGGCGGCCGCCCGGCTCGGCGGCACCACCGAGCCGCTCACCCCGTGGCAGTCCGTCGAGCTGGCCCGCCCCGACGGCGGCACGGTCACCGTCACCGCCGCCCCGGCCCTGCACGGCCCCAAGGGCTCCGAGCTCCTCGTCGGCGAGGTCACCGGCTTCCTGCTGACCTCCGCCGACCTGCCCGGCGTCTACGTCAGCGGCGACAACGCCTCCCTGGAACTGGTCCAGGAGATCGCCGACCGGTACGCCCCCGTCGACACCGCCGTCCTCTTCGCCGGCGCGCCCAGGATGCCCGTCCTCGACGACGCCCTCCTCGTCCTCGACGGCCAGGGCGCCGCCACCGCCGCACGGCTGCTCGCCGCCCGCCGGGTGGTCCCGGCCCACTGCGACAGCTGGGCCCACTTCACCGAGACCCGCGACGACGTCGTGAAGGCGTTCGAAGAGGCGGGCCTGGCGGACCGGCTCCAGCTGGACTGAACCGAACCCCCTCAGGGCTCCAGACCGCGCAGCAGCACCACGAGGCCGCCGAAGAACTCCCGCTCGGCGTCGACCCGTTGGGCGTGTGCCGCGGTCCGGGCCATGAGCGGGAACTCCCCGGGGTCCAGTGCGGAGATGGCCTGCGTGCCCGCGCCCGACAGGGAGCCGAGCTGCGCCAGCTGCAGGGCGCCGTTGACGTAGGCGACCAGGCTGCGCAGGGCCACGACCCGATGCTCGCCCGCGAAGCCCGCGTCCGTGAGGACGCCGAGCACCGTCTCCGACCAGCGCAGCACGGCGCGGGAGTGGTGCCGGTGGGCGACCGACAGCGGGATCACCGACGGATGTGCGCGCAGCGTGTCCCGCAGCCGCCGCACCATCACCTCGACGCGCTCGCGCCACGGCAGGTCCGCCGGCGGGGCTCCCGTGTCGACCGCGCCGAGCGCGAACTCCACGACGAGTAGCTCCAGTTCCTCGCGGTCGGCGACGTACCGGTAGAGCGCCATCGTGCTCATGCCGAGCTCCTTGGCGACCGTACGCATGGACAGCCCGGTCAGCCCCTCGCGGTCGAGGACGGCGAGCGCGGCCGACGCCAGTCGGTCGGGGGTCAAAGAGCGGGGTCGGGGCATGGCGCTTGACAGCGTACGGCATACGCTTACGCTCGTAGGTGTACGACGTACGCCTACGTGTCCGTGCCCACGAGGGAGACAGATGTCCATGTCCTCGTCCACGCCCCGGCGGCCCCTCCGCCCCGGCTCCCAGCTCGGCCCCCGCGAGCTCACCCCCGTCTCCGGCCCGCCGCTCCCCGTGCCCGACCCGGACCGCCTGGTCCACCTCCAGTTCCGCCGCTTCGCGGGCTGCCCGGTCTGCAATCTGCACCTGCGGTCCTTCGTGCGGCGGCACGCGGAGATCGGGGCGGCCGGCATCCAGGAGGTCGTCGTCTTCCACTCGCGCGCCGAGGAACTGCGGGAGCACACGGCGGACCTGCCCTTCGCCGTCGTGGCCGACCCGGACAAGCGGCTGTACGCCGAGTTCGGCGTCGAGTCGGCACCCCGGGCACTGCTGGACCCGCGGGTGTGGGGGCCGATCGTGCGGGCGGTGCTGCGCAGCGCCTGGGCGATACTGCGCGGCCGCGAGCGCGCCCCGTCCCGTCCGCACGGCGGCCGGCTCGGCCTCCCCGCGGACTTCCTGATCGCGGCGGACGGCAGCGTGCTCGCCGTCAAGTACGGCCGGCACGCGTATGACCAGTGGGAGGTGGAGGAGCTGCTGGAGCTGGCGGGCGCGGTACGAGGGGGCGATGCCGCCCGGGCCTGATCTCCGTCCAGGGCGGTCAGCTCCTCGCCGACGGCTGTCCGACGCCGAGGACCTCGAGCATCGCCCGGGTCGCCGGGCTGGGGTTGAACCGGCTCCACGCCAGGTACTCCAGCCGCCGCGGCCCGTCGACCACCGGAACCAGGACCAGCCCGGGATCGTCGTCGGCGAGCGGCCGGATGAACGCAGACGGCAGCAGGGCGATGCCGAGCCCGCGCCCGATCAGCCGGGTGATCAGCTCCACGACCCCCGACTCGTACGCGACGTCACGGGACAGACCCGCGGCGCCGAACGCCCGGTCGGACTGGGCGCGGGCGGGCGTCCCGGCCACGAAGTCCACGAAGGTCTCGCCCGCGATCTCCGCCAGCGTGACCCGGGAGGCGCCCGCCGGCCGGTGCCCGGCCGGCACCACCAGGACATGCCGGTCGTGATCGAGTACGAGGGTCTCCACCCCGGCCGGCCGCTCGCCCTCCGGCAGGCCCAGGAAGGCGATGTCCAGCTCCCCGGCGCGGATCGCCGCCGCCATCTCGTCACTGCGTCCGGACCGCAGGACGACCCGGACCTCCGGGTGCCGGGCGCGGTAGCGCTGCAGCAGCTCGGGTACGTCGACGGCGGCCGCGGTCACGATCACGCCGACCGCCAGCCGCCCGCGCACCACGCCGGGCGCGGCCGCGGCGCCGCCGACCGCGCGGTCGGCGGCGGCCAGACACTCGCGTGCGCCCACGAGGAACGCCGCACCGGCGCCGGTCAGTTCGACCCGGCGGCTGGACCGCGCGAACAGCCGCACTCCCAACTCCCGCTCCAGCGAGGCGATCCGGTGGCTCAGCGCGGACTGCACCACCTGACACCGTTCCGTCCGCCGGCCGTACTGGAACCCGGCGAACGCACCGGCCGCTACCGGCGCGGCACCGGCACCTTGCTGACGGATGCCCACGGCCGGTCCTGGATCAGCGCCGAGGACCTGGCGGTCGCCGTGCTGGACGGACTCGAACGCCCCGGCACCGAGCGCCACTTCACGGTCATGTCGGCGGACCGCTAGTCCATGTCCACCGGACCGTCGTCCGACTTGCGGTCCCTGTTGCCCGAGTGCAGCTGGAGCAGGCCCCTGTCGGCGTCCGCCTTGTTGTCCTTGTCCTGGCCCAGGCCCTGGCGGACCGAGTCGAGGATCGTCATGCCCTGGGACACCAGGCCGGCGGCGATCTCGCCGAGGCCGTCCGCGCCGTTCAGGACGTTGACGTTGGCGCCGGACAGGCCGCCGGCGGCCTCCTTCACGATCTGCGGGAGCTGGTCGATGAGCATCCGGTCGAGCGCCACCCGGTCGTAGGAGGCCGCGGCCTCCGCCTGGATCTTCATGCGCTGCGCCTCGGCGGCGGCGAGGATCTTGACCCGCTCGGCCTCGGCCTCGGCGGGCTTGACGACCTCGGCGACCAGCTGCTGCTGGCGCAACCTGGCCTGGCGCTCGGCCAGTTCCGTCTGGGCGGCGAGCACCTCCTGCTGGGCGTGGGCCTGCGCCAGCGGTCCGGCCTGCGCGGCCTGCGCCTGGGCGCGGTCCACCTCGGCGGAGTACTCGGCCTTGACGATGGCGGTCTGCCGGGCGTACTCGGCCTGCTTACGGGCCGCCGCCTGCTCCGCCTCGACCGCGGCCTGGGTGGCCTGGGCCTGGGCGATCTGGGCCTGCCGCTGGATGGCGGCCTTGTGCGGGGCCGACATGGCGTCGATGTAGCCGGTGTTGCCGTCGTCGATGGACTGGATCTGCAGCGAGTCGACGATCAGGCCGATCTTCGCCATCTCCACCTTGGAGGTGTCCAGGACCTCGGCGGCGAGCTTCTGCCGCTCGGTGACGATCTCCTCGACCGTCATCGAGCCGATGATCGCCCGCAGGTGGCCGGCGAAGATCCGGCCGGTCAGCACCGACATCTGCTCCTGGTCGGAGAGGAAGCGCTGACCTGCGTTGATGATGCTCTCGTGGTCGTTGCCGACCTTGAAGGCGATGACCGCGCGGACGTGCAGCGAGATGCCCTGCTTGGTCACACAGGTCTCGGTGACCTCGGCCTCGCACATGGAGAGGGTGAGGAACCGGACCTTGCGAAAGACCGGGAGCACGAACTTTCCGTGGCCCGTCACCACTCGGAACGGCGCGCCCCCCAGTCCCCGCCTGCCGCCCGAGATCAACATCGCCTCGTCGGGAGCGGGAACGCGGTATCCGAACATGCTTGTACTCCTCAGCCTGCGTCGGCGGCCTCGCCGCCGAGCGCGTCCAATGGATCCACCCACTCGATGACGCCGACCTCGCGGCATCCCCGTGATTCGATCACGAGGACCGTAGCGCCCGCGGGCAGGGGATCCTCGGACCACGCCAGGAAGGTCTCGGAGCCGCCTCTGACCCGCACCAGGACCTCCCCGGGGCCCGCGGATCCGCGCGTCCCGATGAGCACCTTGCCCGTACAGCCGACCACGGCCTCGTCCTGCGGCATCACCGGCCGTCCTCCTCGTCCTGACCTGAGAATTCCGACGATAGACCGACCGCGGCCGGTTCCCAACGGGTGGGAGGGCACCCGAGGTCTGCGGGATCAGGAGCAGCGCAGCAGGATCATGAACCCGTAGTCCATGTGGAGCTGCTGGTGGCAGTGGAACAGGGACAGTCCCGGCTGGTCGGCGGTGAAGTCGAGGTCGAGGCTCTGGTAGCCGCCGAGCATGACGACGTCCTTGCGCAGGCCGTGGGTGGCGGTGCCGGCGATGTGCGTGATCTCGAAGGTGTGCCGGTGCAGGTGGAGGGGGTGGATGTCGTCGGAGGCGTTGCGCAGCCGCATCCGGTACCGCTTGCCGCGCTCGACGTCCAGCACCGGCCTGTCGGTGTCCAGGGAGAAGGGGACGCCGTTGAGGGGCCAGATGTTGAATCCCCCGTCGGCAGCGTTGCGCTTCTCCACCAGCAGGTCGATCGTGCGGTCGGGCCGCTGTGCGGCGGAGCCGGGACGGGCGAAGGCGCGGTAGTCCCAGGTGAACGCGGGCGGCGCGGTCCACCGCGGGGAACCGCTGCGGCCGGCGTACTCCACCACGGTGCCCATGCCGGCGTTCCGGTCGTCGTCCGACAGGTCTCCCAGCACCCACACACCCGGGTGGTTCATCTCCACCAGCGCCGAGACGCGTTCGGCGGTGCCGATCCACAGCACCGGCACGCGGGCCCGGCGGGGTACGGGGTTGCCGTCGAGCGCGACCACGGTGAAGGTGTGGCCGGGCAGGGCGAGGCTGCGGATCTCGGTGGCGCTGGCGTTGAGGACGTGGAACAGCACGCGCTGTCCGGTCCTGACCCTGATCGGTTGGCCGTGGCCCAGTTTGCGGCCGTTGACGCTGAAGGCGCGGTAGCCGACTTCGTAGCCGCGCGGCATGCCCCGGGCCAGGGAGTCGGCCATCGCCTGCTCGCCCCTGCGTTTCAGATCCGGCGCCGGGGAACCGGCGAGGAAGGTCTGGGGGATGTCCCCGCCGTGGCTGAGGGAGGGCTGGAACTCCTTCAGCGTCAGGAACACTTCCTGGTCGTAGGCCCCCGGGTGCGCCTTCGGCTCGATGTAGACCGGGCCGGCCTGACCGGAGTACGTGGCCCGGGTCAGGTCACCGAGCGCTGTCACATGGGTGTGGTAGAAGCGGAAACCCGCCGGTCCGGGGGTGAACGACAGGCGGCGCATCCCGTGCGCGGGGATGTACGGGGTGCCTTCCTCCGCGGACCCGTCGACGTCGGCGGGAACCCGCTGGCCGTGCCAGTGCAGCAGCTCGGGGGTGGCCGTGTCGTTGTGGACGTCGACCACGACCGGGCGGCCTTCGGCGAACCGCAGCAGCGGACCGGGGAAACTGCCGTTGTACGTCGTGGTGGAGACGACCGTGTCCGGCGCGAGCTCGACCCGACCGGTCGCGATCCGCAGCGTGTGGTCCGCCTTGTCCGAGGGAGCGGCCGCGCTCGTCACCGCCCGCGCGTCACAGCCGACGACCGCTCCGGCTCCCGCTTGGGCCAGCACGGAAGCCCCGGCCAGCCTGAGGGCGTCACGACGAGAGATGGGCACGGCTCCGCCTCCCTTTCCCGCTCCCTGGGGGCAATCCCGGCGATTCGGGTCGGTTCCTGCACACGTGCACATCTCACTATGCGGCGAATGCGCCGGTGCCGGTGAACCGAGCCCGGTAACGGGGTGAATCAACATCCCCTGGGGCCGGCAGAACATCCCCGTGACCTCGACAAGACGTCCCCCTGCGGGCCGACGGCGCGAAACGCCGTTCGAGGCCGAACGCCCCCCTGCCGGAGGTTGCGCCATGGGGTGGGTATCGTCCGCCCCGATGTCCTGGCCTGCAGTTCAGCGGCCGGCACGGAGGAGGATCACCATGGCCGGACGCCGGCAGGGGACCGCGTCGGACGACGGAGCCGCACCGCGGGCGCCACAAGCTCCGGAGGCGAGCGCCCACGACTCGGTGCGACTCGCGCTGGTGATCGGTGCCCTCGGCGTGGTCTTCGGCGACATCGGCACCAGCCCGATCTACACCCTCCAGACCGTGTTCAACCCGAGCGACCCGCACCCCGTCCCGGTCAGCACCGAGAACGTGTACGGCGTGGTGTCCCTGGTGTTCTGGTCGGTGGTGATCATCGTCCTGGTCACCTACGTGCTGCTGGCGATGCGCGCCGACAACGAGGGCGAGGGCGGCATCATGGCGCTGATCACCCTGCTGCGGCGGTGGGGCTCGCGGCGGGCCGGACGGACAACCGCCGTACTGGCCGCGCTGGGCATCTTCGGCGCGTCGCTGTTCTTCGGCGACAGCATGATCACCCCGGCGATCTCGGTGCTGTCCGCGGTCGAGGGGCTCAAGGTCGTCCAGCCGTCGCTGGGCGGCGCGGTCGTACCCATCACCGCGGTGATCATCGTGATGCTGTTCGTGGTGCAGCGCCGGGGAACCGCGGCGGTGGGCCGGGTGTTCGGGCCGGTCATGATCGCCTGGTTCGCGGCCATCGGCGCGTGCGGCATCGCCGGCATCGCCGACCACCCCGGCATCCTCCGGGCGCTGTCACCGACGTACGCGCTGGGCTTTCTGTTCGGTCATTTCGGCACCGCCTTCTTCGCCCTGGCCGCGGTCGTGCTCGCGGTCACCGGCGCCGAGGCGCTGTACGCCGACATGGGCCACTTCGGCCGCCGGTCGATCACCCGCGCCTGGCTGTTCCTCGTCTTCCCCGCCTGCATCCTGAGCTACTTCGGCCAGGGCGCCCTGATCCTCGCCGATCCGCACAACATCAGCAGCCCCTTCTTCCTGCTCGTGCCCGACTGGGGACAGTGGCCGATGGTCGTGCTCGCCACGGCGGCCACCGTCATCGCCTCCCAGGCGGTGATCACCGGCGCGTACTCGGTCACCTCCCAGGCCGCCCAGCTCGGCTACCTGCCGAGGCTGCGGATCGCGCACACCTCGGAATCCACCATCGGCCAGATCTACGTCCCCTGGATCAACTGGCTGCTCATGGTCTCGGTGCTCACCCTGGTCTTCGCCTTCCGCAGCTCCACGGCGCTCGCCTTCGCGTTCGGCATGGCGGTCACCGGCACCATCACCATCACCACCCTGCTGTTCTTCTACGTCGCCCGCGCGAAGTGGCGTACGCCCAGGTGGCTGATCGTCGTCGGCGCGAGCGTGCTGCTCTTCGTGGACCTGCTGTTCGTGGCGGCCAACCTGACCAAGCTCGTCCACGGCGCGTGGCTGCCGCTGCTGATCGGCCTGACCGTGTTCACCGTCATGACGACCTGGCAGCGCGGGCGCGAACTCGTCACCGCCGAACGGGCACGGCTCGAAGGTCCGCTGCCCGGGTTCATCGACGACCTCCGCTCGGGGAAGGTGCCGACGCGCCGGATCCCCGGCACGGCCGTCTTCCTCAACCGGGGCAAGCAGACCGCACCGTTGGCCATGCGGGCCAACGTCGAGCACAACCATGTGCGCCACGACCAGGTCGTGATCCTCTCCCTGGCCACCGAACCCGTGCCCCGCGTTCCGGCCGACCAGCGGATCGTCGTCGACGACCTCGGCTACGCGGACGACGGGATCATCCACGTCACCGCCCGGTTCGGCTACATGGAGACACCCGACGTGCCCGGCACCCTCGGGATGCTCGACCCGTCCCAGACCGAAGGGCCGCTGCACCTCGACCAGGCGTCCTACTTCCTGTCGAAGATCGAGCTGCGGCGCGGAAAGGCCCCGACGATGGCCCCCTGGCGCAAGCGCCTGTTCGTCGCAACCTCCTACATCACGGCCGACGCCGCCGAGTACTTCGGCCTGCCTCGCGACCGCACCGTCATCATGGGCTCACACATCGAGGTATAGGCCGCCCGGCGCGGAGCGCGAGCGCCCGCCGGCCCGGGGGAACGGGTTCGTCTGCGGCCGAACTCCGCGGCCGTGCGGAGGGGCTGTGCCTCAGACGGCGGCCAGGATGTCGAGGACGGAGACGACGGTGGCGTCGGGTTCCAGGCCCTTCGGGGGATGGGGGCCGTAGGCGAGCTTTGCGGGGATGATGGCGAGGATTCGGCTGCCGACCCGCTGGCCGGTCAGGGCGCGGTCCCAGCCGACGATGACGTTGCCGCGGCCGATCACGACGGGCAGCGGGGCGCCGTCGGCGCGGGAGCTGAGGAAGACAGGCGCCTCGTCCTTGCCGCGGGCGGTGTCCCATGCGGCTGAGGAGTACTGGAGGACCAGGGTCTGTCCGGTCTTGGCCGCCGGGCCGGTGCCGTCCACCAGGCGCTTGACGACCAGGCCCTTGGGGGGTGCCTGGTCGGGGACGGTGAGGGTGGCGGTGCCGTCGTTCTTGTTCATGTGGACCGAGGGCAGGGCGTCGGGGACCGGGTGCTGGTCGCCCGTGACGAGGGCGTGGGCGCCGATGACGTCGAGGACGTCGACGGCGTAGACGATGGTGTCCTTGCCGGTGATGTGGAGCTGGGCGCTGCCGGTGGTGCCGTAGGCGGCGGCAGGGGGTGCGACGACCAGGACCCTGCTCCCGGCCCGCTGTCCCTGCACGGCCCGGTCCAGGGCGGTCAGGGTCGCGCCGCGCCCGACGGCGAACACCTGGGGGCGGGCGCCCTTGTCGTACGAGCCGGGCAGTGTCCTGCCGGTGCGCCACACCTTGGCGGTGTAGCGGACGACGGCCACGTCGCCGGTGTGCGCGGCGGGTCCCCGCCCCTGCGTCTGCGGTGCGACGACGAACTTGCCGCTCGGCGCGGACTTCGGAACCGAGATCGTGGCCGCGCGCCCGAACTGTCCGGAGACGGTGGGCAGTACGGCGTCCGTGTGCACCGCAGCGGGCTCGGGCCGCGCGTGCACCGGCACCGAGGGGGCCGCGAGCGGCCGGTGCCAGCCGTCCGGCCGGGACTGGTGGGATGAATCGTTGCTGCTGCACCCCACCAGCAGGAGGGCGGGCGCTATCAGCAGCGCTGCGAATCGACGCATGTACTTCTTTCCAGGTTCTTTGCGGGAATCGGGCGGGGCGACCGCCAAGGATCTCGGACCGGCCGCCCCGCAGTGAACTGTCTTCCGTCCGGCGCTGTGTCCTCCAGGGCCGGAACGGACTTTCCGCACGCGGTGGGGCAGTGAGCTCGCACTGCCCCACCCCGCTCACACGGTCAGAGCTGCTGTTGCCTGCCGGCAGCTCTGCGCCTGCGTCGCTCGTTCAGGGCCGTGAGCCAGAAGATGCCGCCGATGACCCCCGCGAACGGCAAGGTGCCGACAAAGTCCCCGGTCGCCGCGATCTCGATGAGGAAGAAGAGCGTCCCCATGACGACCCCGGTACCGAGGGGGTGCTGTGCGGCCCATCGGCGGGTGTGTCGGCGTGGATCTCCGAACACGCGTTGTACTCCTGTCTGAGACTGGGAACTGCTACATCAGAAGTGCGGCCAGATGTGGCTGTAGAGCCCTCTGCGCCAGAGTCGCGCCGACCGCCACAGGGCGCGGCCCCTGCGGACGTAGTGGGCCGTGCGTCCGGCGCCGTAGCTCAGCAGCCCGTCACGAGCTCCGCGCCAGGTACTGGCCCAGTAGCCACCGATGTGCCGGTGCCGTCGCTTGGTGCCGTAGCGGTAGGCGATCCAGCCTGTCACAGCGCCGGCTCCCGCCGCACAGGCCGGGGCACCCCATCCTTCGGTGACGAAGGAGCAGCCCGCGGCCAGACCGTAGGAGACCCACGTCTGGTGATGCGCGACGAAACGTCCCGCTCTGTGCACCCACCGGCGCCACCAGCTGCGTCCGTCCAGGTCGTAGTGGTTGATCGGGTCGCCGTTGCAGTAGTCGTAGGCGTTGGCCGAGCCGCCGGGAACCGGGTCGGTGGACAGGAAACGTCCGGCGGTGGGGTCGTAGAGGCGTACGCCCATGAGGGTGGCGCCGGTGACCGTCTCACTGGAGCGCTGCTTGCCGCCCAGCCAGCCGTAGCGGGTGGCTGCGGTGCCGGCCTCAGGGTTTCCGTACTCGTCGTAGGCCGACGCGACGACGGGCTTGGAGATGTCCAGCGGGAGTTGGACGGTGACGTCGCCGTGGATGTCGGTCAGTTGCAGGACGGTGTTGCCCGTGGCGTTCGTGGTGGCGTCCAGGTCGCCGCCGGCACCCTGGACGTTGCGGGTGATGGTGCCTGTGGTGTCCTCCTTGATCCAGTCGGGGCTGTCGCCGTCCGCGCCGTAGTGGTTGACCTTGGACCCGGTCTGGGTCCAGGTGCCGGCGTTGTTGGTCTCCGTCGTCCAGGACGCGAGGCGCTGGGCGGCGTCGAGGGTCCAGGTCTGCCGGCTGGTGCCGGAGGCCTGCTGCTGGACGAGGTCGTTGGTGTAGTAGGCGATGGTCGTGCCGGAGGCCTGGGTGGTGGTGCGGCCGAAGGCGTCGTAGACGGTGCCCGCGTTCACCAGGCGGTCGGCGCTGTCGTAGGAGTTGTTGACGGTGGTGGCGCCGCTGGAGCTGCACGCCGTGCCCGCCGCGCTGACGCTGGTGGCCAGGGCGGTGCGGTTGGTGTTGCTGTCGAAGGTGTAGCCGCGGCGGGTGCAGGTCCCGTCCGGGGCGGTGTCGTCCGCCTGGGTCAGGCGGCCGGTGTTGTCGTAGGTGTAGTCACGGGAGTAGGTCTGGCCTCCCGTGTCGGTGTCGTCGACGACCTGGCCCTGGATGGACTGGTCGACGGTGTCGGAGGCGACGACGGTGCCGTCGCTGTCCTTGGTGTAGATGCGGGAGGTCTCCGCGCCGGTCTCGTCCTGGGTGTCGGTGAGGGTGTAGCCGCCGGGCAGCTGCTCGGTGGCCAGGTCACCGTCCGCGTCGTAGGTGGCGTTGAAAGCACCCGCGACGGAGTCGGTGCGGGAGGTCTCCAGGCCGCGCGGGTCCTTGGCGGTGTCGTAGGTGTACGTGGTCGTCGACGGCGCAGAGTCGGTCACCTGGGTGGGCCGGTCGAGCGCGTCGTACTGGGTGGCCGCGGTGTTGCCGCTGCCGTCGCTGTAGGAGATCTCCCGTCCCAGCATGTCGGTGACATGCGTGATGGTCTGGCCGTTCGACGTGGTCGTGGCGACCTTGCCGTTGGCCGTGTCGTAGGTGGTGGTGGTGTCCGCGACCGCGGTGCCCACCCCGCCCGTCACCGACACCAGGGTCGGACGGCCGGCGGCGTCAGCAGTGGTCGTGGTGGTGCGAGTGACCCCGTTGGCCGTCTCCGTCAGCTTGGAGACGTTGCCCCACCGGTCATACTCGGTCGTCTTGGTGGGCAGCTGGGCGGGGTTGGTACCGCCGCCGGTGATGGCACCGGCAGGACCCACCGAGCAGACCAGGTCCGCCCACTCCGGACGCCCGTTGCAGGCACCGGTGCCCGTCGCCGAGTAGTAGGTGGTCACCGTGGCACCGGCGTCGGCGCCGTTCGACTTGGGCAGGCTGGTCTTGATGACCCGGCCCTGGCTGTCGTACGTCGTGGTCTTGACGAGGTTGAGACCGCCCGGGTCGTCCGTGGTGGACGTGGGCACGCCCTTGACCCAGTCGTACGCGGTCTTCGAGACCCGCATGTCGCCGTCGGACGGGTACCCGTCCACGTAGGCGCCGACGGTGACGGTGGTCGGCTGGTTGGACACCGTGGCCGAACCGTCGGTGGGCCGGCCCTCGTCATAGGCGGTGACGGTGTGCTGACGTGCCGCCACCTCACTGCCCGCAGGCAGGTCGGTACCGCCCGTACCGGCGTGCAGGACACCGGCCAGGGTGCTCATGTGCAGCGGGCCGAAGCTCTCCAGCTCCTGCTGCCCGTCGGTGGAGAACACATGCGTGGTGGACAGCTGCTCCGCGCGGTCCGCCGTGGACAGGCCGCTGATCCCGAGCAGGGTCTGCTCGGACTGTCCCGCACCGCTCGTGGCGAGAGCCAGCTCACGGTTACCCGCGGTCAGCTCACGGACCGTGTTACCGAAGTGGTCGTACTCGGTCGTGGTCAGATGACCACCCGGCTTCGCACTGTTGACCTCACGGCCGGACGCGTCCGCATACGAGATCGAAGCGCGGGTGTAGTTCGCCGCCGACAGGTTCGAGCCGGTATGCGACGCGGGAACCACGTCCACCGGGAACACCGCTGTCGCGTCGGACGGGAT
The DNA here is from genome assembly GCF_053611725.1 of Streptomyces sp. NPDC054783. Classification (NCBI taxonomy): domain Bacteria; kingdom Bacillati; phylum Actinomycetota; class Actinomycetes; order Kitasatosporales; family Streptomycetaceae; genus Streptomyces; species Streptomyces sp. NPDC054783. Next base: position 60,938 of record NZ_JBSHAY010000022.1, read on the forward strand.
GTCCGTCTGGCCCCAGGCCGCGACGTCCGTGGGACCCATCGAGTACGGGGCGCTGGTGCCGGTCAGCGGAACGTCGTAGACCATGCTGGTCGTGGCGGTGCCGCCGTCGGTCTGCGTCTTCGAGCCCGCCACCAGGGTGGGACGGGAGGCGGAGAGCAGCATGCCGTCGCCCGCGGTGGCCGCGTTGCCGGCCTGGCCGTAGGTGAAGGTCCACGGCAGCTCACCGGGCGACGTCTGGGTCGCGACCCGGCCGGCGCTGTCGTAGGTGTAGGCGGTCGTCAGCGCAGGCGAGATCCGGGGGTCCCAGCTCTCGCGGAGCCGGCCGGAGGTGTCGTAGTCGTACTGCGCGATCACCGACGCGGTCGCAGAGCCCGCACCCGGGTCGGTCGCCCACAGCTTGATCTGCGACACCTGGCCCGTGTAGTCACCGAACACCGAGGACGTGGCGGTCGTGGTGGGGGCGTACACGTACTCCAGGACGCGGCAGCCCTTGGTGGACGGCGTCGTCGAGCACGTCGCCGACGACACCGCGGAGGTGGGCGCGATCACATACTTCGGACGGGCCAGCGTCGTCGAACCGTTGACGACCTTCTCCGAGACCACCGTGGTGGTGGAGTTGCTGGTCGGCAGGAAGGTCGCGGACACCTCCCAGGTGGTGGCGGCGGGATCGACCTTCGCGAACGTGGTCGTCGTACCGTCGGTGTCCTTCAGCGTGAACGTACCCGTCACGGCCCCGGTCAGCGTCAGGTCCTCCGAACCCGGCTCGCTCTTCCAGCCGCCCGTGGAGGTGGCGGTGAACCCGGTCTCGTCGCCGTCCACGTCCACGACCGCCACCGAGGTGGAGGAGGTCTGGCGCAGGTAGGCGTAGTCGGAGTCGGTGATCTCCGCGGTCGTGCCGGCCGTCCACTGCGGGCCGAAGATGGCCACCTGGCCCTCGGCGTCCGCACCCGCAGTCGGCTTCCGAGAGGAGGCCGTGCGCGTCACGGTCATGTCGAACGCGGACGCGTCCGTGGCCGACAGGGTGTAGTCACCGGTCAGATCATTGACCGTACCCGGACCGACCTCTTCGGAGGGCGCGGTGCCGGCGTTGCGGTCCACCGTGACCGTCGACACCGGGGAGTATCCCGTCGTCGTTCCGTCGGTGAACGCGGCACGCAGGTCGACCGGGCCGTCCTCGGTCAGCGACGTGGTGATGTTCCACGTCAGCGCCGGAGGCGCACCGCTCGGTGCGGCCAGCGGCCAGGCCGCCACGGCCGAGCCGTCACTGCTCTTGGTGACGTCGGCGAGGGGCACGTTGTGCCAGGTGTCGGTCTCACCGCGACGGTACTGGTAGGTCACACCGGTGTAGGTGTTCTTGCCGGTCGACGCCAGCGCCACCCGGCGTGCGGGGCGGTCACCGTCGCCGGGGCTCAGCAGCGCGGCACCGTCCGCGCCCACACCGAAGGAGTACTTCGTGTTCGTCGAGGACAGGTTGCCGCCCGAGTCGATGGTCTGGGCGTACAGGGTGTGCCAGCCGTCGGCGGGGGTGATGGAGATGTTCAGCGGGTCACCACCGCTGCCGTCCACCGTGTCGTACACGCTCTGCTTCATCGCCGGGTCGTCCAGGCCCCACTTGAAGCCCTGACCGTCCGTCGACGTCGTGTCGAGCGTGCAGGTCACCGCGCCGGTCGCCTTTGCCGACCAGGTGTCCTGCGGATACGAGGAGCAGCTGATGCTGGGTGCCGCGGGCAGCGCCGTGTTCAGCACGAACGGGGTGTACCCGGTCCAGGACCCGTAGTCGGTGGAGTCGTAGCCGCGCACCCGGAGCCGCAGATGCGAGCCCGCGGGGAAGGCGTTGGCCGACGGGACGGCCAGGGTGGCCGTGGAACCGGACGCCACACCCGCGCTGGTCGCGGTGTACGTGTACGTGGTGTCGTTGTACGCGGGGTCCGGGGTGACCTCGAACTGGGCCTTGACCGTGCCACCGTCCGCGTCCGTCACCTTCGCCGACAGGGTCGGCGTCAGCGAGGTCACGTACCGCTTGCCGTTGTAGGCGTTGACGGCCGAGGGCGAGACGGCCGCCGCGGTCGGTACGCCGGGGTAGGAGTTGTAGGTCACCACCAGCTTCGGCGCGTACCCGGACGTGGAGTAGTTGGCCGAGCGGAACCGGCGCCAGGTGGTGGCGTCGTTCTCGTTGGCGCTGGCGACCTGGAGGCCGTAATTGGTCGAGCCATTGGCCCAGTCCTGCACCATGGCCTGGAGGTTCCAGTTCGACCAGGCTCCGGGGCAGGAGGAGTCGTAGCCCCAGTGCCCGCTGTTCGTCGCCTTGTTGGTGGTCGTGGTGGTGGGCTGGGCGCCCCAGGTGACCGACGAGGAGGACCACGTGGAGGTGATCCGCTTGGCGTCCGTGGTCGCACCCGACGTCGAGCAAGTCGACGAGTAGTAGTTGTACAGCGACATCGTCGCCGACTGGATGTGCTTGCCCGCGAACGGCGACACGTCGAACTTCAGATACGACCGCGCCACGTCCGTGCCCGCGTCGTAGGTACCCGACTTCAGTTCCTCGGAGGAGACCTGCGAGTCCGGGTAGTCGGGGGTCTGCACCCAGGTGTCCGTCGTGACGGCCAGCGTGGACGTGGGGTCCACGGTCACCGGATAGGTGAGAGCGGGGTCCGAGAGGAACTTCTTGTCCGGGGTCAGGACGAGGGTCTGCGACCCGTCCGTGCCGGTCTCGACCTTTGTGGCGACCCGCGCCCGGTGCGCGGACTCACCCGAACGCCGGTCCCGGGAGGAGTCCCACATCATCGGTGCCGGCGCCTCGGCCACCACCTTGCCGGACGCGTCCTTCATCAGCAGATGCCCCGAGTGGGCCCGGGACAACTTCAGCCCGTCCAGCCGCAGCGGAATCCGGTACGACACCGGCTCGTTGGGCCTGCTCCCCAGGACCACGTCCTCGGAGAAGCCCTGCTTGAGCGCAGTGACCTTCAACGTCTGACCGGAACCCAGGGCGTACGAGGCCGTCGCCCCCGACACCTTCGGCGCGGGCAGCTTGCTCTGCCAGCCCATGGAGAACCGGGTCTTGCCCCGGGCCACCGAAGCCAGCCGGCTGTCACCACCGTCGGAGACGGCGACGTCGGCGGCCGCCTCCTTCGGCTTCAGATCGGCGCCCGCGTCCGTCAGCGAGGTGTCGACGTCACGCCACGCGCCGTCCCGCTTCACCCGGATCGGACCGGCGAACGACTCGGTCTGGAACGACCCCGAAGGCAGCGCCCAGGTCGTCGTGTCCGCCGTCCGTGCCGACAGCACCTCGATCCTGCGGCCCTGCAACCGGGCCATCAGCACGGCCGAGGCCGCATCGTCCGCCTGCGCCGGCCCGGTCGGTTTCTTGGCCTTGGTCGCGGAAGCGGCAGCAGCTCCGGTCTTGCCGACCGCGAAGGCCTCGCCGGTCGCGTCCAGCACCAGCGCCGCCTCGGCCAGCATCGCCAGCGACAGCGCGGCGGCGACCCCTATACGCCTCCGGGACCGTCTGGGTATGCGGGCTTTAGCCGTTCTTGGCCACGCTCTTAGGCGTGCGTGAATCATCTGCAACTCCTGTTGCAACAAATGTGCTGAGCCGTGGGGGGCGATCACATGATTCACATGCACCCCGTGCGACGTCTTTACCAAGTCGAAGAAATGTCAACGTCTAGTAAAGAACCCGAGGTCAGATGCCTGCTGTGGGCGGATTTAGAGATCCCTGTTGCGTGGGTGCTGCAGCTCTTTCGCGGAAGTGTGGCCTCCGGTTGGCCGAGCCGAATCTCCCGGGTGGGCGGATTGTCCTTCTTTGTGCGAGGCGTCCGGGCTTTGCTGTTCCTTGAAGGAATATGTGGACAAGCAGGAGCAACCGATGATGTTGGAAGCCACTTCACGGGTTCACCTGGAAGGCCTGTTCCTTCCGCAGTGACCGGGGCCGTGACGCCGACCGCCATGAGGAGAGAGACACCGTCGAGCGCCGGACCACTCACTGATCACGGTGCCTTGGCCTACCGGCAGGTGATGGCCGACGTCGGTGAACCCCAGCCGGCTCAGCTCTATGACTGCGGCCTCAGGGGCCTGTAGTCGAGCCACGGGTCCTGGAGGAACTCGTCTCGATGGGAGGCATGGTCAAGGGCGCTGATCCGGAAGTAGAGCGCACGTCGCGTCTGCTCGGATGCGTAGTTGCCGCCGATGTTGTGGCCGAGGAGGTAGTGCGCAAGCAGCAGGTCGCCGGCCCGTCCCTTGATCTGCTCGGGCTCGGGGAGGTCGATCGGTGGGTAGGCGCAGAACATCTGCGGGCCGTGGTCACGGAAGTATGCGGCGTGCGTGAGATGCGTGCCCGGCCAGACCCAGAGGTTGCCGGAGTCCTCCGTGAGCTGGTCGGTCATCAGGAGACCGGCCAGGAGCGTGAACGTGCCGCGGACCGGCTCGCCGGTCGGCTCGGGGTTGCCGGCATCGATGTGGGGAAGGCCGGGTCGGTGTGAGTACGGCGGTATGTTCAGCGCGACCTGGACCTGCCAGGGGACCTCCAGTGTTCCGGCCCCGGCCAGTTCCTCGGCGAGAGCGAAGGCGGGGCTGCCGGTCAAAGGCGCCATCAGCGCCGGCTCGTCCTCGGTCCGCAGGAAGTAGAAGTGGCTGCCGTGCGTGTCGGCGGCGGGTGGATCGGCGGCGATGACCTCATCGATCCGCCGGGCCGCCTGGTCCAGAAGATCGTCCCGCACCACCTGCGGAACCACGACGAAGCCTCGCTCGGCGAACTCGCTTATCTGACTGCCGCTCAGCACTCCAGCACCCTAGAGCGACAGCGCCCGCGGCAACGACGGGATTTCCGCGGTCATGAAGGTGCCTGAGATGCCGGTTCGTGAAGCGTTGCCGGGGTCGCTGAGTGGGGCGCATGTGTCCTGGCCGCCTGGCGGCCCCTCCCGGCGCATGACGAGGGCAGGGTGCGAAGACACCGCCCAATCCGACAGAAGCCCCAGCTCAGGGCCACACAAGGCAATAAGGCTGATGCCCCGCCTCATGCAGCCGATGGCTGAAGTCCTGCCACTCGTGCAGCAACTGGTACACATTGAACGCATCCCGGGGCCCGCCGCGGTCCGGGACCGTCGACCAGATGAAGGCTGCCGCGCCGACCGCTTCCTCGCCGATGCCGCGCAGGGGGTCGACGACGGTCATGGGGAGCTTGACGACGGCGTAGTCGGGGTGGAGGACGACCAGTTCCAGGGGCGGGACCTTGTGCAGGGGGACGCCCTCGATGCCGGTCAGCACCATCGCGGCCATGGTCTCCGGCTTGATCTTGGTGAACATGCCGTTCATGCCCAGCTCGTCGCCGCCGAGTTCCTCGGGACGCATCGAGATGGGGACGCGAGCCGCGGTCGCGCCGTCAGGCGCGCCGAAGTATTTGTACGTCACCCCCACCCGACCACCATTCCTGCTCCCCGCCCTCAGGCGGTCGGCCCGGTGGTCGAGCCGGCGGTCCGTCGGCCGGTCGAGCTGGCTCTCCAGCTGCCGGTCGGTCCGCCGCTCGTACCGCTCGGGCTCACCCGGTACATCCTGCGTCTGACGTGCGTCGCTCTGCCGTGCTTCAGTCGATTCCTCCGCGTCGCGCCGGTGCCTTCCCCGCCGGGCACGTCGAGGACCCAGGTCATCAGTCCCCTCGCCCAGTCCGCCACCGCGATGCATATCTCCACCCGACTGCTTTTCTAGGACGCGTGGCCCCCGCCGCGCAACCCGATCATCGTGTCAGTGACCTCCCCCACGCCCGCCCGCCGAAACGTGCGGTGGAACAACAGTCCACGGGTTCTTGTCCGGCCTCTGATCATTACGTGCGTAAGAGCTGTGTGTATCAGGTCTCAGTCTCGCAGATGGCACCCCCGTGGCGCTGCGGACCGGAGGTCGGCCGCCTCGCGGTCCGCCCGCGGCCTACCCTGAGGAGGTCACCCAAGTCACCGGAGTCCGAGAAGCCGGAGAAGTCGCACGCCATGAGTGCCCTGAGCGAAACGCCCTATCCCTACGATGCGCCGGCCTCCCAGGCGCTCTTCGACCGCGCCTGTGCCGTCACGCCCGGCGGTGTGAACTCCCCGGTGCGCGCCTTCCGCGCCGTCGGCGGCACGCCCCGCTTCATGGTGTCCGGCCGCGGCCCCTACCTGACCGATGCGGACGGGCGGGAGTACGTCGACCTCGTCTGCTCCTGGGGGCCCATGATCCTCGGGCACGCGCACCCCGAGGTCATCGCCGCCGTCCAGGAGGCCGTCGCCCGCGGTACGTCCTTCGGCACGCCGGGTGAGGGCGAGGTCGCGCTCGCCGAGGAGATCGTCGCCCGGGTCGAGCCCGTCGAGCAGGTCCGGCTCGTCAGCAGCGGCACCGAGGCGACCATGTCCGCCATCCGGCTCGCCCGCGGGTTCACCCGGCGGTCCAAGGTGATCAAGTTCGCCGGCTGCTACCACGGGCATGTGGACTCCCTCCTCGCTTCCGCGGGGTCCGGTGTCGCGACCTTCGCGCTGCCCGACACCCCCGGTGTCACGGGCGCCCAGGCCGGCGACACGATCGTGCTGCCGTACAACGACCTGGAGGCCGTGCAGGAGGCCTTCCACCGGCACCCCGGCGAGATCGCGTGCGTGATCACCGAGGCCTCGCCCGGCAACATGGGCGTCGTGCCGCCGGAGCCCGGGTTCAACCGGGGGCTCAGGGACGCCTGCCACAAGAACGGCGCCCTCTACATCTCCGACGAGGTGATGACCGGCTTCCGCACGAGCCGCGCCGGGTGGTACGGGATCGACGGGGTCAAGCCGGATCTGATGACGTTCGGGAAGGTGATGGGGGGCGGGTTCCCCGCCGCCGCCTTCGGTGGGCGTGCCGATGTCATGGCACACCTGGCGCCCGCCGGGCCCGTCTACCAGGCCGGCACGCTCTCCGGGAACCCCGTAGCCACCGCCGCCGGGCTCGCCCAGCTGCGGCTGCTGGACGAGGCCGCGTACGACACGGTGAACGCGGTGTCCGCGCAGATCCAGGCCCTCGTCACCGAGGCGCTGAACAAGGAGGGCGTGGCGCACCGGGTGCAGACCGCCTCCAACATGTTCTCGGTGTTCTTCACCGACCGGCAGGTGCGCGACTACGAGGACGCCAAGCGGCAGGAGTCGTTCCGCTTCACCGCTTTCTTCCACTCGCTGCTGTCGAACGGCGTCTACCTGCCGCCGTCGTCCTTCGAGTCCTGGTTCGTGTCGACGGCCCACGACGAGCGGGCCGTGCAGAAGATCGCCGACGCCCTTCCGGCGGCGGCCCGGGCGGCTGCGGAGGCCACCGCGTGAGCAACAGCACCAGCAACAGCGGCAGCGACAGCAGCAGGGACAAGGACGTCACCGTCGTCCATCTCATGCGGCACGGCGAGGTCGAGAACCCGACCGGGATCCTGTACGGGCGGCTGCCCGGCTACCACCTGTCCGAGCTGGGGCGGCAGATGGCCGACCGGGTCGCCGAGCACCTCGCCTCGCGGGACGTGAGTTACGTCTGCGCCTCACCGCTGGAGCGGGCGCAGGAGACGGCCACCCCGATCGCCAAGGCGCACGGTCTCGACCTGGACACCGACGAGCGGCTCATCGAGGCCGGCAACGTCTTCCAGGGCAAGACCTTCGGCGTCGGCGACGGCGCGCTGCAGCGGCCGGGGAACTGGAAGCACCTGGTCAACCCGTTCCGGCCGTCCTGGGGCGAGCCGTACGTCGACCAGGTCGTGCGGATGATGGGCGCGCTGAACGCGGCCAAGGACCAGGCGCGCGGGCGCGAGGCGGTGCTGGTCAGCCATCAGCTGCCGATCTGGATCGTGCGGTCCTATGTCGAGCGGCGCCGGCTGTGGCACGATCCGCGCAAGCGGCAGTGCACGCTGGCCTCTCTCACGTCCTTCACCTACCTCGGCGACAAGATCGTGTCGGTCGGCTACAGCGAGCCCGCCATCGATCTCGTCCCGGTTCATCTGCGGGCCGGTGCCAAGCCGCAGCAGGGCAAGGGTGCCGCGCAGGGGAAGGCCTTCGGGGCCTGAGGTCGTCTGATTGCGGTTTTCTGACGGCCCGTTTGACGTCACTTAGGGTGTCTTTGCCGCAACTATTGCGAAAAACATAAGAATTATCGGAACCCCCCCGATCGTCGTGCCCTCTGAATGGGTGACCACCAGAAGGCGCGATGAATCGGGGATTTCCATGCGCACCGTCTCCCGGACCCTCTCCCGCCGGGGAATACTCGGCCTCGGCGCGGGTGCCGCTGCCGCCGCCACCCTCGCCGGCTGCGGGAGCCACACGTCATCGGACGGCGCCGGGCGGTCGAACGGTTCCGGCGACGGAAAGAACGGCCAGGACGGAGGCGCGAGCGGCGCCCCGCAGGGCCAACTCATCGGGGACGGCTCCACGTCGTACACCGGCAAACAGCCGCACCAGCCGGCCGCGCCCGAGCCGCTGCAGCCCGGCCAGACCCCGCCGCAGTTCGTGATCTTCTCCTGGGACGGCGCCGGCGAGGTCGGCAACGGGCTCTTCCCGCGCTTCCTGGACCTGGCCAAGCAGCACGGCGCGAGCATGACCTTCTTCCTGTCGGGCCTGTATCTGCTGCCCGAGTCGAAGAAGCGCCTGTACGTGCCGCCGAACAACAGGGTCGGCGCCTCCGACATCGGCTACCTTGCCGACGACCACATCAAGGCGACGTTGACCAACGTCCGCCGGGCCTGGCTCGAAGGCCACGAGATAGGCACCCACTTCAACGGCCACTTCTGCGGCGATGCCCACACCTCGGTCAAGTGGTGGACGCCCCAGCAGTGGCACAGCGAGATCAAGCAGGCCAAGTCCTTCGTCAAGAACTGGAAGACCAACACCGGCCTCACCGACATGCCGGCCCTGCCGTTCGACTACGACAAGGAACTCGTCGGCGGCCGTACGCCCTGTCTGCTCAACCAGGAGAACCTGCTGCCCACCGCCCGTGAACTGGGCTGGCGTTACGACGCCTCCTCGCCGGGCGGTCTGCAGATGTGGCCGGTGAAGAAGCAGGGGCTGTGGGACCTGCCGCTGCAGGAGGTTCCCTTCCCCGGCAGGAAGTTCCAGGTCCTCTCGATGGACTACAACATGATGTTCAACCAGTCGCAGAACTCGACCAAGGCGCCGGCCTCCAACTACCCGGCCTGGCGCGAGCAGGCGGCCGGGGCGTACATCGCCGGCTTCAAGCGGGCATACTTCTCGAACCGGGCGCCGTTCTTCATCGGCAACCACTTCGAGCACTGGAACGGCGGCATCTACATGGACGCCGTCGAGCAGGCCTTCAAGCACATCGCCCGGGCGAAGGAGAAGGGCGCCGACGTACGGCTCGTCTCCTTCCGGCAGTTCTGTGACTGGATCGACGTGCAGAAGCCCGAGGTGCTCGCCAAGCTGCGCACGCTGGCGCCCGGACAGGCGCCGGCCGGCGGCTGGAAGACCTTCCTCGCGTAGCCTCCCGCTCGCTTCCCCGCACGGTCTCTCGCTCGACCCCCTGCCGGAAATGTCCCGTGTAAATACGCCCTGAAATGCGGTTTTCCGCCCGGCAGGGGGGTGCCACAGATCGCCGGAACGGACATGCGAAACTTTTCACATGAGTACCCGTAGCCGCGCCGTCCTGCTCAGCGCCGTGGCCGCCGTCGCGGCCCTGACCCTGTCCGCGTGCGGCAAGGGCGGCACCTCCGGCGGCGGTGGCAACACCAACTTCGTCACCGGCCACAACGGCATCGCCACGGTCCCGGCGGGCAAGCGCGCGAGCGCCCCGGACCTGTCGGGCGAGACCATCGACGGCAAGACCCTGGACGTCGCCGACTACAAGGGCCAGGTCGTCGTCATCAACGTCTGGGGCTCGTGGTGCGGGCCGTGCCGGGAAGAGGCGCAGTACTTCTCCAAGGTGTCGAAGCAGTACGACGGCAAGGGCGTGAGGTTCGTCGGCATCAACACCCGGGACACCAGCACCACTCCCGCGGTCGCCTTCGAGAAGGAGCACGGGATCAGCTACCCGAGCCTGTACGACCCCACGGGCAAGCTGATGCTCCGCTTCAAGAAGGGCACCCTCAACCCGCAGCTGATCCCCTCCACGCTCGTCATCGACAGGCACGGGAAGGTCGCCGCGCGGGCCCTGGAGGCGCTCGACGACACCGCCCTGCTGAAGATGCTCAAGCCGGTCCTCGCGGAGAAGTGACGTGAGCGCACTGGTGACGCTGGCCGCGACCGGCCAGAACGAGACGGTGCGGAGCGGCGCCCTGCTGATCGCCCTGCCGGTCGCGCTGCTCGGCGGGCTCGTCTCCTTCTTCTCCCCCTGCGTCCTGCCCCTGGTCCCCGGCTACCTCTCCTATGTCACCGGCGTCGCCGGCACCGACCTGGCCGAGGCCCGGCGGGGGCGGATGGTCGGCGGGGCCGCGCTGTTCGTGCTCGGGTTCAGCGCCGTGTTCGTCTCCGGCGGGGCGCTGTTCGGCTTTTTCGGCTCCACCCTGCAGGAGTACCAAGGCACGCTGTCCAAGGTGCTCGGCGTGCTCATGATCGTCATGGGTGTCTTCTTCATGGGGCTGATGCCCTGGCTCACCCAGCGCGAGTTCCGCTTCCACAGGCGGCCGGCCGCCGGACTGATCGGCGCTCCCGTCCTCGGTGCCCTGTTCGGCATCGGCTGGACGCCCTGCATCGGCCCGACCCTCGCGTCCGTGAACCTCCTTTCCATGGACCAGTCGAGCGCCGGACGCGGCGCGGTGCTGATGATCGCCTACTGCATCGGGCTCGGCGTGCCCTTCGTGCTGGCCGCCGTCGCCTTCCGCAAGGCGCTCGGCGCGTTCGGCTGGGTCAAGCGCCACTATGTCTGGGTGATGCGCATCGGCGGCACGATGATGATCGTGACCGGTGTGCTGCTGCTGACCGGCGCCTGGGACAGTCTGGTGCAGCAGATGCAGACCTGGTCCGACGGCTTCACTGTGGGGATCTGATCGATGAGCACAACCGAAACCGACAAGAGCCGGGACCAGGCGAGCCAGGACCAGGAGGACCTCGGCGCGGCCGGCTCCCAGCTGTCCACCGCCCCGCGCGAGGAGCTGTCCGCCGCGCCCGGCCTCGGCGTCATCGGCTGGGCCCGCTGGTTCTGGCGGCAGTTGACCTCCATGCGGGTCGCGCTGTTGCTGCTCCTGCTGCTCTCGCTCGGCGCGATCCCCGGCTCGCTCATCCCGCAGACCGGCGCCGACCTGAACAAGGTCGACGACTTCCGCAAGGCACACAAGACGCTCGCGCCGGTCTACGACAAGCTCGGCCTGTTCCACGTCTACAGCTCGGTGTGGTTCTCCGCGATCTACATCCTGCTGTTCGTCTCCCTCATCGGCTGTATCGTCCCGCGCACCTGGCAGTTCGTCGGTCAGCTGCGCGGCCGGCCGCCGGCCGCCCCCAAGCGGCTGACCCGGCTGCCCGCCTACACGACGTGGCGTACGACCGCCGAGCCCGAGCAGGTGCGCGAGGCCGCGCTCGCCCTGCTGAAGAAGCGCCGCTTCCGCGCCCACGTCGCCGGTGACGCCGTCGCGGCCGAGAAGGGCTATCTGCGCGAGCTGGGCAACCTGGCCTTCCACATCGCCCTGATCGTGCTGCTGATCGCCTTCGCCTCCGGCCAGCTGTACAAGTCGGACGGCACCAAGCTGGTGGTGGAGGGCGACGGCTTCTCCAACGCGCTGTCGCAGTACGACGACTTCAAGTCCGGCAGCCTGTTCCAGAACGACGACCTCGTGCCGTTCAGCTTCGACCTGAAGGACTTCAGGGGCACCTACGAGATCAGCGGTCCGAACCGGGGCACCCCGCGCACCTACCAGGCGAAGATCGACTACAGCGAGGGTGCGTACGGCAAGCAGAGGTCGACCACCATCAAGGTCAACCAGCCGCTGCACATCGGCGACTCCAAGGTCTACCTCGTCAGCCACGGCTACGCGCCGGTCATCACGGTCCGCGACGGCAAGGGCAAGGAGGTCTTCCACGACGCCGTACCGCTGCTGCCGCTCGACGGAAACGTCACCTCCAACGGTGTGATCAAGGTGATGGACGGCTACCGCGACGCGCAGGGCAAGAAGGACCAGCTCGGCTTCCAGGCCTTCTTCGTGCCGACCTTCGACCCGAAGAGCGGCACGATGCTCTCCCAGTTCCCCGCGCTGGTGAACCCGCTGCTCGCGGTGAACGCCTACCACGGCGACCTCGGCGTCAACTCCGGTATCCCGCAGAGCGTGTACCAGCTCGACAAGACGCACATGAAGGCGTTCAAGGACAGCAAGGGCCAGCTGCTGAAGAAGCTTCTCCAGCCGGGCGACACCCTCACGCTGCCGAACGGCGCCGGGTCCGTCACCTTCGAGAAGGACATCAAGGAGTGGGCCGGCTTCGAGATCGTCCAGGAGCCCGGCAGCGGCTGGGCGCTGGGCGGTGCCCTCGCCGCGATCTTCGGCCTGGCCGCCTCGCTGTTCATCCAGCGACGCCGGGTGTGGGTGCGCGCGGTGCGCGGCGCCGACGGCGTGACGGTCGTCGAGATGGCCGGGCTGGGCCGCAGCGAGTCCGCGAAGGTGCCCGAGGAACTGGGCGACCTCGCCGGAATCCTCTACGACCAGGCGCCGGGGGCACCCGACCCCGACGACCACTCTTCAGAATCCCCCGACACCCCAGTCGTACCTGCCGAAGGGGCTGAGAAGTGACTCTCGCCGCCGCAACCAACGAACACCTGGCGAGCATCAGCAACACGCTGATCTACTCGTCGATGGCCGTCTACACCCTGGCCTTCTTCGCGTACATCGCCGAATGGCTCTTCGGCAGCCGCAGCAAGGTGGCCCGTACGGCCGCCGCGCTGACCGCGAGCACGGAGACCTCCGCGAAGGCTCCCACGGTCACCGTCAAGCAGGCCGGCGGTACGGCCGTGCTGGAGCGGCCGAAGGTCGTGGTCCGCTCGGCCTCCGGCGCCCGCGACGTACCGGACGGGCCGGGCGCGCACGGCGGGGACGCGCAGGGCGACCTCTACGGCCGGATCGCCGTCTCGCTCACCGTGCTCGCCTTCGTGGTGGAGCTGGCCGGTGTCGTCGCCCGCGCGGCCTCCGTCCAGCGGGCGCCGTGGGGCAACATGTACGAGTTCAACATCACCTTCTCCACGGTGGCCGTCGGCGTGTACCTCGCTCTGCTGGCACTGAAGAAGAACGTGCGCTGGCTCGGGCTGTTCCTGATCACGACGGTTCTGCTGGACCTGGGCCTCGCGGTCACCGTCCTGTACACCGCGAGCGACCAGCTGGTCCCGGCCCTGCACTCGTACTGGCTGTACATCCACGTCTCCACCGCGATCTTCTGCGGCGCGGTGTTCTACGTCGGCGCGGTCGCCACGATCCTGTACCTGTTCAAGGACTCGTACGAGACCAAGCTGCAGACCGGCGGCAAGCCGGGCGCCTTCGCCACCTCGGTGCTGGAGCGGCTGCCCGCCTCGGCCTCGCTGGACAAGTTCGCCTACCGGGTCAACGCGGCGGTGTTCCCGCTGTGGACGTTCACGATCATCGCGGGCGCGATCTGGGCGGGCGACGCCTGGGGCCGCTACTGGAACTGGGACCCGAAGGAGACCTGGTCCTTCATCACCTGGGTCGCCTACGCCTGCTACCTGCACGCCCGCGCGACGGCCGGCTGGAAGGGCCGCAAGGCCGCCTATCTGGCGATGATCGCCTTCGGCTGCTGGCTGTTCAACTACTACGGCGTCAACATCTTCGTCAGCGGCAAGCACTCCTACGCGGGCGTGTGAGCCGAGGGTCGCCCACACTGGTGTCATGAGCGGTTCCATCGCACAGGGCATCAGCCAGACCCACGGGAACACGCACATACTCCACTTTCTGGTGCGGCTCCCGAGGCCCATGGAAGACGTCTGGCCGGCGGTGGCCACCCCCGAGGGACTCGGGGCGTGGTGCACCGCCGTCGACGTTCTGCAGCCCCGCCTCGACGGCGCGGTCACCTTGCGCGACCTGGGCTCCGGCCGGGTCACCGCCTGGGACGTGGACCGGGTCGCGGAGTACACCGTCGAGCGCGGCGGCCGGATCCGGTTCCATCTGGAGCGGGGCGGCGGGAGCGAGAGCGCGCTGCGCTTCACGCACGAGTTCCAGGGCGAGGCGGCGTCGGAGGCCGACTGGCGCAACAAATTCGAACGCCTGATCGAAATCCTGGACTCTGCCCAGGGCCTTTCGGCGCCGCAGCCCCACGAGCCCTCGGAGCCTTCGGAGCCCCTTCCCGGGCAGTTCACCTAGGGCGGCGCGGGCGCTCAGGACACTGCGGACAGGCTGCCGTGGGCCACCGAGGCGATGTGGTCGCGCAGCCGCTCGACGTACAGGCGCAGGTTCTTCGCCGCCACGTCCGTGTCCGGATACCGGCTCGCCAGCCACAGCCCTTCGTGCAGCCGGTTCACCCACACGCACACCTGGTCCCCGTACGACACCCGCAGCAGCGCGTGCGCCCGCTGCTCGGTCCAGCGCTCGGCGCCGGGCACGGCCCGGGTGTCGACGTAGGAGACGATCGAGTACAGGTCCGGCGAGGCCGGCCGGAAGTCCGCGCCGAGCAGGCTCAGCACCCGGGCCAGCGGCATCCGGGCCAGCGAGCGGTTGGCCTGCAGCTCCGCGCGCACCGCCCGCAGGGCGTCCGGGAAGCCCGTCGTACGGCCCACCGGAACCTCGATCGGGGCGCCGCCCACGTACCATCCCACGGAGTCGTTCCAGCGCGACTTCACCCGGGTGTGGAACGGCACCACCGTCCGGTACACCGGCTGCCCGCCCAGCTCGTGCACGATCAGCCCGGTCGCGGCCAGCAGGCCGACCAGGCTGCCGCCGTACGGCCTGCAGTACGCCTCGAACGCCGCCGCCTCGGCCGCGTCGGCCAGCGGCTCGCACAGCATCCGCTGCCTCGGCAGCGGGCCGCCCGGCTCCACACCGAGGTCGACGGGGAAGCCCGGCAGCACGCCGTCGCAGCGCCGGATGAACTCGCGCCAGCGGCCGACGATCGCGTGCCGGGCGTCGATGCCGTCCGCGTCGGCCCGCTCCAGCTCGCAGAAGTCGACGTAACTGGCCGCCGGAGTACGGGAGTCGGGGCCGGCGCCGGTCAGGCCCGCCGTGTACAGCTCGTGCACCTCGGAGGCGATCCGGGTCAGGGAGTAGGCGTCGACGTTGCTGTGGTCGAAGGCCATGTACACGCTGGCCCCGTCCTCCCGCACGACCGCCGTGTAGATCAGGTTCGGCCAGCGCAGCGCGTCCGCGACGGTGTCGAAACGGTCCTGGAGGTACTGGACCAGCTCGTCCGCGTCCCGGAAGTCGCCGGCCTCCTCCCGGTGCAGGGACACGTCGGCGGCGTCCAGGGTGAAGCGGCGCAGTTCGTCCTCCGCGGGACCCGCCCAGCGGAAGCCGCTGCGCAGCGTCTCGTGCCGTACCGTCCAGCCGCGCAGCGCCTCCTGCAGCACATCGAGGTCGACCGGGCCCGGCAGGTCGAAGCCGGTGCCGAGCCAGGTCGGCACGAACAGGCCGTCCTCCCGGACGTACCTGGCAGTCCTGATGTGCGACTCCTGGATGTACGCCGGGGGCCGGCAGTCGTCCGGGAGCGCCGTCGCCGCCGCCACCGTCGCCGGGCTCAGTGTCCATTCGACGAGCCGTCCCGGCCGGACCTCGCAGCGCTGGATGTCAGTGATTCGCACGCGTCTCCCATCGCAGAAAGGGGGCCCTTGGTCGCGGGCCCCCTTCAGGGGCCAATGCCGTGGGACGCGAACGGGACATGCCCGCCGGGTTCGTTTCAGCGGAACGGGTGGCGGCTCGAACACGGGATTGACACGGAAGGGGGCTCGGTTCAGCCGACGGTGATCGAGTCCAGCTTCTCGCGCAGGTAGACATGCGAGTCGACCGGCGGGTACGTCACCCGGCCCACCGGCGCCGGCACGGACTCCACGAGGGTCCCCGGGGTGCACTCGCCGAAGTACACGAGCGACATCAGCTCCTCGGCGGGCGCTTCGACGGGCGGGGGCAGCACCCGGTGCCGCCCGGACCGCCACCGGTCGCCGGTCCAACGGGCCAGCAGGTCACCGATGTTGATGGTGAGGGCGGCCGGGTCGTACGGCGCGTCCTCCCAGCCGCCGGCGTCGGTGTACACCTGAAGCCCGCCCTTCCCGGCCTGGCGGTCGAGGACGGTCACGGTGCCGAAGTCGGTGTGCGGCCCGATCCGGAACTGCCCGGGCAGCGGCGCGCCGACGACGTCCGTCCCCGGATACCAGTTGATGTTGAAGCCGTACGTCGGACGGTCCATGTGCCGGGAGAAGAACTCGGGCTCGAGCCCGAGCGCGTATCCGAGCAGGGACAGCAGCTCCTTCTCCAGGGCGGCCATGCGCGACAGATACGTCCTGCACAGGCTCCGGAGCCCCGGCACCTCGGCGGGCCACACATTGGGCGCGTACCACTCGGCGTTGACGACCGGGTCCTCGAACGGCTCGTCCGTGGCGAAGGTCAGCGATTCCTTCAGGTCGGGCGGTGTCTCGGTACCCTCCGCGTACCCGTTGGCCTCGGCACCGGGCCCGAGCCAGCCCCGGCCGCCGACCTTCGCCTCGTACCGCCGCTTGACCTCGTCCGGGAGCAGAAAGAACCGCCGTGCCGCCCGCCGGATCCCGGCCCGCAGCTCCGGCTCCACCCCGTGCCCGGTGACCAGCAGGAACCCGGCGGTCTGCAGCGCCTGGTCGACGGTACGGGCGAGCGCTGCACGGGCCTCCTCGCCGCCGGCCGGCCAGGGGCGCAGGTCGATGGTGGGAACAGACGCGTCACTCACCGATGTCCTCATTCCACAGCTCGGGGTTGTCCTTGACGAAGGCGCGCAGCACCGCGATGCACTCGGGGTCCTCCAGAACCAGGATCTCCACGCCGTGCTCGGCCAGCCACTCATGGCCGCCGTGGAAGGTGGTGGCCTCGCCGATCACCACCCGGGAGATCCCGAACTGGCGGATCAGGCCGCTGCAGTACCAGCAGGGGGAGAGGGTGGTGACCATGGTGGTGCCACGGTACGTGCGCTGCCGTCCCGCCGCGCGGAAGGCGGCGGTCTCCGCGTGGGTGGCGGGGTCGGCGTCCTGGACCCGGCGGTTGCGGCCCCGGCCGAGGAGGGTGCCGTCGGGGGCGTAGAGGGCGGCACCGATCGGGATGCCGCCCTCGGCCAGGCCTGCGCGGGCCTCCTCCACGGCGGTGGCGAGCCAGGCCCGGGCCTGTCGTTCGTCCATGGCCCTACTGTGCTGGGCGGGGGGAGCGCGGGGCAACGGGGAGTGGAGGCGCTTGCCCGGCGCACCCTCCGCCGGCTAGCCGCCGATCATCCCGATGACCGCCCGGACCGCCTCGGCCACCGGCTGGCCGACGGCCCCCACGGTGGTGGCGATCCCGGCGATCGCCATCAGCGCCCGGTGCCGCTCCTGCGTGGGCACGGCGGCGTCGGGGCTGAGGGCGGGCAGGGACTCGTCGAGGAGCTGGGCGCTGGGCGTCGCGACCTGCGCCCGCAACTCGGCGACCAGTCCTTGCAGTTCGGCGAGGGCGGCGACCAGGGCCTGGTCCTGCTGCCCGGCTCCGCCCGCCTGGTTCCTGACGATGCCCTGGTTGCCCTGGCCGCCGTACATGTTGACGTTGTCGCCGTAGTAGTAGTTGTTCGTGCCGCTCATGCGCCGATCCCCACGTTTCCGCTGCCGCCGTACATGTTGACGTTGTCGCCGAAGTAGTAGTTCTTCGGCGAGACGGTGAGGCTCTCCACCGTGACCTTGAACTCGACGTCCGGGTGATCGATGGCGTAGGAGATCTGGCCGACGATCTGGTCCAGGTAGCGCGGGTCCTGGCTGGTGACCAGCGCGGTCGACGCGCCCGAGGTCTCGACTGCGAGAACGTGCTGCGGGGCGGCGGTCAGGACGCCGATCATCTCGATCAGGAAGTAGATCTCGGCGACGGCGGCAACGATCCAGACGAACACGACATAGCCGGCGGCGCCGGAGCTGCCCTGCCCTCCGCCCGTGTTGATGGAGGCCAGCAGCCCCGGCAGCATCGCGAGGAAACCGACGACCAGCGTCACGGCGGTGTACCGCAGGAACCGCAGCACCGCCTCCTTGCGCTTGGGGCGCAGGACGAAGGTGTAGACGCGGGCGATGTTCTGCAGCGGGTACACCGCCGCCCCGATCCACAGGATCCGCTTGCTGACCCGCAGGTCCAGCCGGACCGGCGCCGGATGCGCCGGCGGCGCGGGGACGTCCGGCATGCCCGGCGCCGCGGCGGGCGCGGCGTGCGGCGCGGGGGGTACGGATGCCGGGGCCGGCGTGGTGGGTGCGGATGCCGGCCGGGCGGGTGCGGGTGGCGGGTCCTGGGTCGGGCGCTCGGGTGGCTGGCCGTTGTCCATCTGCTTCTGTCCCCCAGAGGTCAGGCGATCCCTCGCAACTCAGTGACGACCATTAACAACACCCCTGGTGGGGGATGGCAAGTCGTTATGGGCGGCGAATTTGCCTGCAGTGAGGGGCAGTTGGGGGCGGCTCAGCCGGCCGCGCGCAGCAGCAGCTTCCCCGTGCTCGACCGTCCTCCCATCAGCCGGTGTGCCTCCGCCGCCTCGGCGAGCGGGAACTCGGCCGTCACCGGCAGGGTCACGGTGCCGTCGACCGCCTTCGCGAACGCCCGCTCCGACAGCCGGCGCAGCGCCTCCGGCGCGGTCCGGGCCAGGTTCAGGATGGAGAAGCCGCAGACCGAGACGCCGAGCGGGTACAGCTCGGGCTGGCCCACGCTCCACGGCCCGGCGCCGCTCGCGTTGCCGTAGGAGACCAGGCGTCCGAAGACCGCCAGCGAGGCCAGACCGGCGCGCAGGGTGTCGCCGCCGACGGGGTCCAGCACCAGGTCGGCGCCCAGCCCCCCGGTCGCCGCACGCAGCGGCCCCTGGAAGGCGCCGACGAACACCTCGTCGTAGCCGTGGCCCTTGGCGTGGGCGGCCTTCGCGGCCGAGGACACCACGCCGTACACCGCCCCCGCGCCCGCGGCCCGGGCGAGCTGTCCGACCGCCGTGCCGACCCCGCCGGCCGCGCCCTGGACGAGGACGGTCTCGCCGGGCTGGAGCCGGCCGACGGTGTGGACGAGGGCGTAGGCCGTGGGCAGCACCGTCGGCAGGGTCGCGGCGGTGCGCAGGTCCAGGCCGGAGGGGACCGGGAAGACGGTCGCCGCCTCGGCCACCGCCACCTCCGCGTACGCGCCGCCCTCGGTGAGCGCGACCACCTCCTGGCCGACGGCCAGGCCGGTGACGCCGGTGCCGAGCGCGCGGACGCGGCCGGAGACCTCCAGGCCGGGCACGTACGGCAGCGCGGGCACCCGGTAGCCCTCCGCGCGGGCCTTGAGGTCGGCGAAGTTCACGCCGGTGTACGCCACGTCGATGCTCACCTGCCCGGGCCCGGGCTCCGGCACCTCGGCCGTCACCGGTCGCAGCACCTCGGGACCGCCGTACTCCTGGAACTCCACCGCGCGCATGCCACACCCCTGGCTCGACTCGACTGTTCAATCAAAAGCGAACACTCGCGAGTGTATGGTTTTCATCGAACACTCGGCAAGCGGAAGCGGAAGAAGGGAACGTGGCGTGACCACCGGAAGTCACCGGACCGCCCCGGAGCACACCCACCCCGACGACGTGCCCGTCCTCACGGCGCTCGCCGCCCTCGCCGACCCCGTGCGCCTCACCCTGGTCAGGGAGCTGGCCGGCTCCGCCGACTGGACCCGCAGCTGCGGCAGCTTCGACGTGCCGGTCGGCAAGGCCGCCCTCAGCCACCACTTCGCGGTGCTGCGCGGGGCCGGGCTGGTGGAGCAGCGGGACGAGGGGCCGCGGCGGGTCAACCGCCTGCGCCGGGCCGAGTTCGACGCCCGCTTCCCGGGGCTGCTCGACCTCGTCCTGCGCGACGACGGACTTTCCTGACGATCCGTCCTCCCGTACCCGGTGGCCGTCTTCCGGTGAACTGCGGGTATGGGCATCGCCGATGACCCCATCGGCAGCACCCCGCACTGGCGCGTGGACCGGCACCGGGGGCCCTTCGTAGCGTCGGCGTCATGACCTCAGAGACCAGGGGCACGGCCCAGCTGACCACCGCCATGATGCTCTCCGGCACCCTCGGCGTCTTCGTCGTGGAGTCGGGTGCCTCGCCCTTCGACGTCGTCTTCTTCCGCGTCCTGTTCGGCGCCCTCGCCCTCGGCGGCTATGTCGCCGCCCGGGGCTGGCTGTGCGACCACGGCTTCACCCGCCGCACCCTCGGACTCGCCGTCCTGGGCGGGGTGTTCATCGTCCTCAACTGGGTGCTGCTGTTCTCGTCGTACGAGCACACGTCCATCTCGGTGGCCACGGTCGTCTACCACACGCAGCCCTTCTACGTGGTCCTCCTCGGCGCCCTGCTGTTCCGCGAACGGCTCACCGCCGCGAAGGTCGGCTGGATCGCGGTCGCCTTCGCCGGTCTGGTCCTCGTCTCGGGGGTCACCCCCGGCGACTTCACGAGCGGAGGCTCGTACCTGCTCGGCGTCGGACAGGCCCTCCTCGCCGCCCTGCTCTACGGCCTGTCCACCCTGGTCACCAAGCGGATCACCGGTGTCCGCCCGCACCTGATCGCCCTCGTCCAGGTCCTCGTCGGCATCCCGCTCCTGCTGCCCTTCGCGGACTTCGGCGCGATGAGCGGCACCGGCTGGAGGTGGGGCTGGCTGGTCGGCCTCGGGCTGATCCACACCGGGGTGATGTACGTCCTCATGTACGCCGCCTACGCCCAGCTGCCGACCGCGAAGATCGCCGTCCTGGCCTTCGTCTACCCGGCCGTGGCGATGCTGATGGACTGGCTGGTCTACGGCCACCACATCGGGCTCGTCCAGACGCTGGGCGTCCCGCTGATCGTGACGGCGAGCCTGAAGGTCACCCTGGCCCGTCCTGCTCGGCGACCAGCCGCCGCGCCTGCTCCGCGAACAGCCGGGCGTGCGCCGGAAGCCGCTTCCCGGCCCGCCACGCCAGCTGCGTGCGAAGCGTGAACGGCGGCTCCCAGTCCAGCCGGACCAAAGAGCCCTCCGCGAGTTCGGCGGCGACCGTCACCTCGGGCAGCAACGCGATCCCGAGGCCGGCCGCCGCCGCGCGCTTGGTGGCCTCGATCGTGCCGAACTCCATGAACTCCACGTCCCCGAAGGACCTCAGCTCCCGCTCGAACAGGTCCCGGTAGGCGCAGCCGGGCTCGGTGGCCAGCAGCGGCTGGTCCGTCAGGGCGGCGGTCGTCACCGGGGAGCCGCTCAGTGCGTGCCCCGGCGCCGCGACCAGCGCCAGCGGCTCCACCGCGAGCACGGCGCACTCCAGCCCCGGGTGCTCGCTCTCCTCCTCCATCAGGAACCCGACGTCGTAGGTGCCCTGACGCAGCGCCTGCCGGGTCTCGTCGCCGATGGTGGTGCGCAGCGCCAATCGGACCCTGGGGTGGCGGTGGTGGAAGTACTCCAGCAGCGGCGGCAGCCGGTAGGAGGTCAGCGACTCCATGGTGCCCACGGTCAGCGTGCCGGAGGGCTCCTCCGGCTCGGTGACCGCCGTCCGGGCCTCTTCGGTCAGCTCGATGATCTGCCGGGCGTACGGCAGCAGCCGCTCACCGGCCTCGGTGAGCCGGATCCGGCTGCCGAGCCGGTCGAACAGCTCGACGCCGAGGGAGGACTCCAGGGTGCGGATCTGACCGGTCACGCTGGACTGGGCGTACGACAGCTCGGCCGCGGCCCGGGTGAAGCTCAGCACCGTGGCGACCTTCTCGAAGGTGACGAGCAGCCGGAGTTCCATCAGGCCTGCTCGGGATCGTCCTTGTTCAGGGACTTGAGGAACTCGGGGTTGTCGTCGGGTGCGACCCACTGCCCGGGCGTGGCACCGCCCGCCGGGACCCTCTGCCGCGCCCTGCCGGTGATCAGCCAGGCCACCGGGCCGACCAGGACCTCGCCGAAGAGCAGGATGATGATCACCCACATCACCTTCGGCAGATGCCGCACCTCTTCCTCCGGGGTGTTCAGGCAGTCCACGAAGGCATGGATCCACAGGGCCAGGACCAGCAGGAACGGCAGATACCTGAGCATGGCGTGCGATCCCCCGACGAAGTGAGACGGCCCCGGTGACCGGGCCAGAGTAACGGGTGGCAGATACTGGGACACATGGCTTACGACGATCTTCGCTCCCTGCTGCGGGCGCTGGAGCGCGAGGGCGACCTCAAGCGCATCAAGGCCGAGGTCGACCCGTATCTGGAAGTCGGGGAGATCGTCGACCGGGTGCAGAAGTCCGGCGGACCCGCCCTGCTCTTCGAGAACGTGAAGGGCTCGGCGATGCCGCTGGCCATGAACGTCTTCGGCACCGACCGCCGCCTGCTGAAGGCGCTGGGCCTGAAGTCGTACGGCGAGATCTCCGAGAAGATCGGCGGCCTGCTGCGGCCCGAGCTGCCGCACGGCTTCGTGGGCGTGCGCGAGGCCTTCGGCAAGCTCGGTGCGATGACCCACGTGCCGCCGAGGAAGGTCAAGGAGGCCCCGGTGCAGGAGGTCGTCCTGCACGGTGACGAGGTGGACCTCGACCGGCTCCCGGCGCTGTTCACCTGGCCCAAGGACGGCGGCTCCTTCTTCAACCTGGGGCTCACGCACACCAAGGACCCGGAGAGCGGCATCCGCAACCTCGGGCTGTACCGCCTGCAGCGGCACGACCGGCGCACTATCGGCATGCACTGGCAGATCCACAAGGACAGCCGCAACCACTACCAGGTGGCCGCCCGAAGGGGCGAGCGGCTGCCCGTCGCCATCGCCTTCGGCTGCCCCCCGGCCGTCACCTACGCCTCCACCGCCCCGCTCCCCGGCGACATCGACGAGTACCTGTTCGCCGGGTTCATCGCGGGCAGGCGGATCGAGATGGTCGACTGCAAGACCGTCCCGCTCCAGGTGCCGGCGAACGCCGAGGTCGTCCTGGAGGGCTGGCTGGAGCCGGGCGAGATGCTGCCCGAGGGCCCCTTCGGCGACCACACCGGTTTCTACACCCCGCAGGAGCCGTTCCCCGCGCTGAAGATCGACTGCGTGACGATGCGGAAGCGGCCGCTGCTGCAGTCGATCGTGGTCGGCCGCCCGCCGACGGAGGACGGGCCGCTGGGCAGGGCGACGGAGCGCTTCTTCCTCCCCTTGCTGAAGATCATCGTCCCGGACATCGTGGACTACCACCTGCCCGAGGCCGGCGGCTTCCACAACTGCGCGATCGTCTCGATCGACAAGAAGTACCCAAAGCACGCGCAGAAGGTGATGCACGCGATCTGGGGGGCGCACATGATGTCCCTGACCAAGTTGATCGTGGTCGTGGACGCCGACTGCGACGTGCACGATCTGCACGAGGTCGCCTGGCGGGCCCTCGGCAACACCGACTACGCCCGTGACCTCACGGTCGTCGAAGGCCCCGTCGACCATCTCGACCACGCCTCCTACCAGCAGTTCTGGGGCGGCAAGGCAGGGATCGACGCGACGAAGAAGTGGCCCGAGGAGGGCTACACCCGCGACGGGGGCTGGCCGGACATGGTCCTGTCGGACCCCGCTACGGCGGCCCTGGTGGACCGCCGCTGGAAGGAGTACGGCCTGTGAGCAGCGCTTCCGCCGCGATCCCCCAGCCGGGACGCACGAAGGCCTTTCTGCGCCTGGTGATGATCGAGCACTCGGTCTTCGCGCTGCCCTTCGCGTACATCGCCTCGCTCACGGCGATGTACGAGTGGGACAGGAACATCCACTGGGGCCGGCTGCTGCTGGTCACCATCTGCATGGTCGGCCTGCGCACGTTCGCGATGGCGGTCAACCGGATCATCGACCGCGAGATCGACGCCCGGAACCCCCGTACGGCCCACCGCGAGCTCGTCACCGGGGCCATGTCGGTCCGCCACGCGTGGACCGGCGCCCTGATCGCCCTGGTGATCTTCCTCGTTGCGGCGGCCCTGCTGAACCCGCTGTGCCTGGCCCTGGCGCCGGTGGCGGTGATCCCCATGGTGGTCTACCCCTACGGCAAACGGTTCACCAACTTCCCGCAGGCGATCCTGGGCCTCGCCCAGGCGATGGGTCCGGTGGGCGGCTGGCTGGCCGTCTCCGGGACCTGGAACTGGGACGCGGCCGTCCTCGGCCTGGCCGTCGGCATCTGGATCGGCGGCTTCGACCTGATCTACGCCTGCCAGGACGTCGAGACCGACCGCGAGATCGGCGTCATGTCCGTACCGGCCCGCTTCGGCATCCCGGCCGCGATCTGGGGCGCGCGTGCCTGCCACACGATCACCACGGCACTGTTCGTCTGGTACGGCGTCGTCACCGGCGCGGGTGCTTTCTTCTGGTTCGGCCTGCTGATCGTCGCGGGTGCGTTCCTCTACGAGCACTCGATCGTCCGGCCGCACGACCTCTCCCGCCTGAACAGGGCCTTCTTCAGCGTCAACGGATTCATCGGCATCGCCCTGTTCGTGTGCGCGCTGCTCGACCTGCTGGTGCGGGGGCTGACCGTCTGACGGTCCGGTCCGCCGGTACGCTCAAAGTGTGAACGCAGGAGAATCGCAGCGCGTGCCTTGGATCGTGGGGGTTTCCGGTGCGTCCGGGACGCCGTATGCGGCGGCCGTGCTGCGCGCGCTGCTGGGGGCGGGGGAGGCCGTCGACCTGGTGGTCAGCCGGGCCTCGCGGCTGACCCTGCTGGACGAGACGGGCATCTCCTTCCGGGACGCCCACTGGCAGGACGACCTGCGGGAATGGCTGGCCCGGGGGGCCGACGGCAAGCCCGGGACCTTCGACGTGGACATCAGCGGGGTGCGGTACTGGAGCGCGGGCGACCTCGCGGCCGGGCCGTCCTCGGGGTCGTACCCGGCGAAGGGGATGCTGATCGTGCCCGCCTCCACGGCCTGTGTCGCGGGCGTCGCGCTGGGCCTGTCCAAGGATCTGCTGCAGCGGGCGGCGAGCGTCACCCTCAAGGAGCGCCGCCCCCTGGTCGTGGCCGTACGCGAGACCCCGCTGAACGGCCAGACCCTGAGGCACCTCGTGGCGCTGGACGATGCCGGAGCGAGCGTCGTACCGGCCTCGCCCGCCTTCTACGCGGGCGCCACCCACATCCAGGACCTGGTGGACTTCGTCGCCGGGCGGGTGCTGGACGCGGCGGGCGTCGGGCACGGCCTGTACCGGCGCTGGAAGGGCGAACTGGGCGGCGGCACGGACCAGTAGCGCACGAGCAGTACCTCTCAGCACTTCCGGAACTTCTTCAGACCTCTTCAGACCTCTTCAGACCCCTTCAGATCTCCTAGACCTCTTCAGACCTCTTCAGCGGAAGGCTTCGATCGCATGGACGCGGTGGACAGGCAGCTCATCCAGGCCCTGAGGGAGAACGGCCGGGCCTCGTACGCGGAGCTGGGGCGCCTCGTCGGCCTGTCGGGCCCCAGCGTCACCGACCGCATCAACCGTCTCGAGGCGGCCGGTGTCATCACCGGCTACCGCGCCACGGTGGACGCGGCCTCCCTCGGCCTCGGCGTCATCGCGCTGATCGGCATCTCGCTCTCCGACGCCGCCGACCACGAGGACGTCGCCCAGCGGCTGCGGGACCTGTCGGAGATCGAGGACTGCTGGTTCATCGCCGGCGACGACTCCTACATGCTCAAGGTGCGGGCGACGGACGTGGACGGCCTGGAGAAGATCATCCGCCGGTTGTCCGGCACCAAGGGCGTCTCCCGGACCCGTACCACCATCGTGCTCTCCACCAAGTGGGAGAACCGGGTCGGGGAACTGCCCGAAGAGGTCTAGGGATACCGTGGGGCGAGCTGTCGTAGAAAGGGCGTGTGGCATGGACGTCGGGCTCAAGCGCGAGCTGGAGGAGAAGGTCCGCTCCGGTGAGCGGCTGACCCGCGAGGACGGCATCGCGCTGTACGAGTCGGACGACCTGGCCTGGCTCGGTGGCCTCGCCCACGAGGTGCGCACCCGCAAGAACGGCGACGTTGTGCACTTCAACGTCAACCGGCACCTCAACATGACCAACGTGTGCACGGCCTCCTGCGCCTACTGCTCCTTCCAGCGCAAGCCGGGAGAGAAGGACGCGTACACGATGCGCATCGAGGAGGCCGTGAAGCTCGCCAAGGCGATGGAGTCGGACAACCTCACCGAGCTGCACATCGTCAACGGGCTGCACCCGAACCTGCCGTGGCGCTACTACCCGCGCTCCCTGCGCGAGCTGAAGGCGGCCCTGCCGAACGTCTCCCTGAAGGCCTTCACGGCGACGGAGATCCACCACTTCGAGACGATCAGCGGTCTGTCCGCCTCGGAGATCCTGGACGAGCTGATCGACGCGGGCCTGGAGTCGCTCACCGGCGGCGGCGCGGAGATCTTCGACTGGGAGGTCCGGCAGCACATCGTGGACCACCGCACCCACTGGGAGGACTGGTCCCGCATCCACCGCCTGGCGCACGAGAAGGGTCTGAAGACCCCGTGCACCATGCTCTACGGCCACATCGAGGAGCCCCGCCACCGCGTCGACCACGTCCTGCGCCTGCGCGAGCTGCAGGACGAGACGAACGGCTTCCAGGTCTTCATCCCGCTGCGCTACCAGCACGACTTCGTGGACATGAAGGACGGCAAGATCCGTAACCGCCTTCAGGCCCGCACCCAGATGGCGACCGGCGCGGAGGCCCTGAAGACCTTCGCGGTCTCCCGCCTGCTGTTCGACAACGTCCCGCACGTGAAGGTCTTCTGGGTGATGCACGGCGTGCAGACCGCCCAGCTCGCCCTCCAGCACGGCGCGGACGACATGGACGGCTCGGTCGTCGAGTACAAGATCACCCACGACGCGGACAACTTCGGCACGCCGAACAAGCTGACCCGCGAGGACCTGCTGGAACTCATCCGCGACGCGGGCTTCCGCCCGGTGGAGCGGAACACGCGGTACGAGATCATCCGGGAGTACGACGGCCCGGACCCGGCGCGCAGGGAGTCCCCCCAGCCGATGCGGGTGTGACTTTTCAGCGGGGTCCCGGCGTCCCGACCCAAGGGGCGCGGGGCTGTATCGGTGTGCGGCTCCGCCGCGTGGGCGCGGGCAACCCACCACCACTCGCAGACGACGTGGGTCCGGGCGCCCCGCGGCGGGTACTCGGCCCCCATGCCGACCAGAGCCCCCGAGGACGCCTACACGGCGGAGCCCTTCGTGCCGGAGGGCGCCGGTCTCACCGCCCTGCGCAAGGCTGCGGCCGGCTGCCGGGGTTGCCCCCTGCACGAGAACGCCACGCAGACGGTGTTCGGCGCCGGTAACGCGCACGCGCGCGTGATGCTCGTCGGTGAGCAGCCCGGTGATCAGGAGGACCGGCAGGGCAAACCCTTCGTCGGGCCCGCCGGCCGGATGCTGGACAAGGCGCTCGCGGAAGCCGGTATCGATCCCGGCGACGCCTATGTGACCAACGCCGTCAAGCACTTCAAGTTCACGCAGGCCGAACCCCGCAAGCGCCGTATCCACAAGGCGCCGAGCCTGAGGGAGATGACCGCCTGCGGACCCTGGCTCGCGGCGGAGCTGGCGCTGGTCGAGCCCGAGCTGATCGTGGTGCTGGGCGCGACGGCCGGGAAGGCGCTGCTGGGTTCGTCGTTCCGGGTGGGCGAGGTGCGCGGGACCGTGCTGGAGCGGGAGATCCACGGGCGCCCCGAGCGGCTGGTGCCGACCGTGCACCCGTCCTCGGTGCTGCGGGCACCGGACGACGAGGACAGGAAGGCCGCGTACCAGGGGCTCGTCGCCGATCTGAAAGTGGCTGCACGCGCCCTCGGGTAATAGATACAGTGGCCCTATGCCACTTACTTTCACCTTGGATCCCGCCATCACCCCGGCCCTGCGCGACGGCATTCTCGGCCTGTGGACGGACGTATCCAACGCGGGCGGCGCCGTGGGCTTCGTGCCGCCGGTGAGCCGGGAGGACGTCCGGCCGGAACTGGTGAAACACTTCGTGGGCATGGCCGAGGGCCGGCACCGGCTGCTCGTCGGCTGCGACGAGACCGGCGAGCCGGCCGCGACCGCGTTCTTCGCCTTCAACACCCACCGGCTCCAGACGCACTGGGTGTGGCTGTACACGGTGATGGTCCACCCGAGCCACCAGGGCAAGGGGTACGGCCGTGACCTGCTGGCGGCCGCCGCGGACGCGGCCCGCACCTTCGACGGCGTCGACGCGATCCGGCTGACGTGCCGGGGCGGTCTCGGCCTGGAGCGGTTCTACGGCTCCTGCGGATACAAGGAGGTCGGCCGCATACCCGGCGCCATCCGGGTGGCGCCCGGCGACGACCGCGACGACATCATCATGCTGCACCCCCTCCACTGACCCCGCTGCAAGATCCCCTCCCGTCCGTGCTTCACTGGACGATGACCCCTTTTGGAATCGGACGACTGGATTGAGATGCTCCGCTACACACTGATGCGCCTCGGCGTCTTCGCCGGCTGCCTCGTGGTCGTCTGGGGAGCCGTCTACTCCGGGATCTTCCCGCGAGGCTTCGGCAGCTCCAACGGCCTGTGGGTGCTGCTGCTCGCCCTGATCCTGTCGGCGCCGATCAGCTGGGTGGCGCTGCGCAAGGAGCGGGACCGGGCCTCGGTGCGGATCGTGACCAGGGTCGACCGGATGAAGGCCAACCTGGAGGCCAACCGCAGCCAGGAGGACGGCGCCGACGACGTCGCGAGGACGCAGGGCGGGGCAGCCGCGTCCAACTAGTCTTGCCCTCATGGGTGGGGCGAAGACCAAGCGAATGCCGCGTGCGGTGCGGGAGCAGCAGATGCTCGACGCCGCCGTACGCATTTTCGGGCAACGCGGCTACATGGCCGCCTCCATGGACGAGATAGCCGAGCTCGCCGGCGTCTCCAAGCCCCTGGTCTACCTGTACCTGAACTCCAAGGAAGACCTCTTCACCGCCTGCATCCGGCGCGAGGCCACCGCCCTGACGGAGGCCGTCCGCGCCGGGGTGCACACGGACCTGCCCGCCGACCGCCAGCTGTGGGACGGCCTGAAGGCGTTCTTCGCGCACACCGCCGAGCATCCCGACGCCTGGTCCGTGCTGCACCTGCAGGCCCGCACCCACGGTGACCCCTTCGCGACCGAGGTCGCCGCGATGCGCCGCGAGATCGTCGCCTTCGTGACCCGCCTGGTGGCGGTCGCGGCCCGAGAGGCCCACCGGGACCCCGGCCTTCCCGAACACGAGGTCGCGGGGCTGGCGGAGGCACTGGTGGGCGCGGCGGAGTCGCTGGCCGCGTGGGCCAACACCACGCCGGGAGTCACCGCCCGGCAGGCGGCGACGACCTTGATGAACTTCGCCTGGTCGGGTTTGGGCAACTTGATGTCCGGCCACTCTTGGACCCCGCCTGCTGGAGATGCCTAGGGGCGTGGGGAACTGCGCGAGCAATCCACCACACACCCGCACCCGGCAATGGCGAGACCCCCTCAACGGTGCTCAGCCTGAAAGTGCCCGTACCTCTCCGAGCAGGTGAACCCGACCCCCCGCACCCCGCAACTCAAACCGCCCGGACCCATCCGCCCCGTAGGCCACCGTCCCCGGCAACAGCACCGGCGCCCGGAACTCCGCCCGCACCACGACGGAGCCGCCCGTGCCGTGGGCGGCCAGGCAGCGGGCCACCGTCCACATGCCGTGGGCGACGGCCCGCGGGAAGCCGAAGAGGCGGGCGGTGAGCGGGTACAGGTGGATGGGGTTGCGGTCGCCGGAGGCGGCGCCGTACCGCCGGCCCACGTCCCCGGCGAGCCGCCACTCGGCGACGACGGGCAGCGGGGCCGGCTGTTCCTTCCGGGGTTCGGCGGGCCGGTCGGTGCGCTGCCGGGCGAGGTAGGTGCTGCGCGACTCCCACACGACCTCCCCGCCGGCCCGCATCGCGGTGACCACCGTGGCCTCCGTGCCGCGCCGGTGCGGGGCCAGTCCCGCGATGTGCACGGCGAGTTCGTACTCCCCGGTCGCCGGAAGGGAGGTGTGCCGGGTGATCTCGATCGAGGTGTGGACGAGGCCCAGCAGCGGCAGCGGGAACGCCCCGTCGCTCATCAGCCGCATGGCCGCCGGAAAGCCGAGGACGTGCGGATAGGTGACCGGGAGGGGGCTGTCGCCGGTGGGAAAGCCGCACACCCGCTCGTAGGCGGCCAGCCGGTTCTGGTCGACCCGCACCCCGGGCAGCACCAGCCGCTCTCGCGGGAAGTCCGCCTCGGGAGAGGGCCTTTTGAAGGGGGAGCGCAACACGCCGCCCGTGAGATGCAGCAACTCACCCACCATGCCCATCCCTCACGTGCTTACTCTGGAGTAAGGTTACTGCTGGTAAGTCTACGGTACGGTCCCAACCCGAGGGCCACGGGCGAACATGAGCCTCCGTCACACAACCCCCGAGGCTGCACACCCCCGGCCCCGGACCCTCCCCGAACCCGCACGATCCCCTCACAGCGGACCCGTACGATCACCTGCCTAACCAGCGGTAACCCCTTTCTCCGTATCTATGAGGGACCACCGCAGGTGCACGCCCGCCAGAGGAGCCGCCCGTGTCCACCCCCTTCCCGAACGCCCCCGCCTCCTCCGGCACTCCCGTCTCAGCCACCGACTACGACGGCCGCCCGGTCCTCGTGGAGCCCTGGGTCCAGCGCCTGGACGGCGCCGTACGCGAGGTGTCCGTACCGCCGTTCGCGCCCCCGGTGAAACACGGCTCGCTCGCGGACCTGCCGTTCGACAACGCCGAGACCGCCCCCGCCCACACCGTGCTCAGCCGCCCGCTGCCCGACGGCCGCTGGGCGGACGTGACGGCCGCGCACTTCGCCGAGCAGGTCCTCGCCGTGGCCAAGGGGCTGATCGCCGAGGGCCTGGTGCCGGGCGACCGACTCGCCGTCATGGCCCGTACGACGTACGAGTGGACGCTCCTCGACTTCGCCGCCTGGGCCGCCGGCCTGGTCACCGTGCCGATCTACCCGACCTCCTCCGTCTTCCAGACCCGGTGGATCCTGCACGACTCCGGCGCGGTCGCCCTGATCACCGAGACCACCGCCCAGGCCTCCGCCCTCGGCCCCGAACTCCAGCACCTGCCCGACCTGCGTCATCTGTGGGTGATGGACAAGGACCACGTGACCCGGCTCGCCGAGGCCGGCGTGCAGGTGCCGGACGGCGAAGTGGCCGTACGGCGCGGCATGCTGGGCCCCGACACCCTCGCCACCCTCATCTACACCTCGGGCACCACCGGCCGCCCCAAGGGCTGCGCCCTCTCCCACGGCAACTTCTTCGCCGAGGTCGACAACGCCATCGAGCTGCTCTACCCGGTCTTCAAAGGCCAGGACGAGGAGCCGTCCGTCCTCCTCTTCCTGCCGATGTCCCATGTCTTCGGCCGCATGGTGGCCATCGCCTGCGTCCGGGCCCGCGTCCGCCTCGGTCACGCGCCGAGCCTCGCGGCCGAGGACCTGCTGCCGGGCCTCGCCGCCTTCCGGCCGACCTGCCTGCTGACCATCCCGTACATGCTGGAGAAGGTGTACAACTCGGCACGCGCGAAGGCCGAGTCGGGCGGCCGGGTCGCCGCCTTCGACCGGGCCGCGGCGGTCGCCGTCCGCTACGGCGAGGCGCTGGAGTCCCGGCAGACCGGCACCGGCGGCGGCCCGAGCCGCTCCCTGAAGACGGCCCGCGCCTTCCACGACCCGCTGGTCTACCGCAAGATCCGGGCCGCCATGGGCGGTCGCGTCCGGTACGCCATCTGCGGCGGCTCCCCGCTCGGCCGGCGCCTGGCCGCCTTCTACGCCGGCGCCGGCATCGAGATCTTCGAGGGCTACGGCCTGACCGAGACCACCGCCGCCACCACCGTCACCCCACCCCTCAAACCCCGCCTGGGCACGGTCGGCTGGCCGCTGCCCGGCACCCGCGTCCGCATCGCCGCCGACGGCGAGATCCTCGTCTCCGGCGACCACGTCCTGCGCGGCTACTGGGACCCCCAGGCCGGGGGAGTCGTGCCCGCGACCCGGGACGGCTGGCTGTCCACCGGCGACATCGGCGAACTGGACGACGAGGGCTACCTCACCATCACCGGCCGCAAGAAGGAACTGCTGATCACGGCGGGCGGCAAGTCGGTGGCCCCGGCCCCGCTGGAGAACTGGCTGCGCCAGCACCCGCTGATCTCCCAGGTGATGCTGGTCGGCGACGCCCGCCCGTACGTGGCCGCGCTGATCACCCTCGACGTCGACGGCGTCACCCACTGGCGGCAGATGATCGGCAAGCACCCGGTGCCCCCGGAACTCCTCGTCGGCGACCCGGAGCTGGAGGCCGTCCTGCAGCGCGCAATGGACGAGGCCAACAAGCTGGTCTCCCGCCCGGAGTCCATCCGCCGGTTCGCCGTACTGCCCGGGGACTTCACCGAGGAGGCCGGTCACCTGACCCCGTCGATGAAGCTGCGCCGCGAGCAGATCATGACCGACTTCGCGAGCGAGGTGGAGGGCCTGTACGGCCCGGCCACCGGCCCCTGAAGGTCGGCACCCGCTCCTCGCGCGCGAAGCGGGTTGCCGCCTGGGTCGGCCGTGGCCCGGTATCGATCCTCGTACGGCCCCTGATTCCAGTCAATCCTTGGGTTTCCTTGCCAACCCCAAGCGTTAACTTGGGAGTTATGACCCTCGACGACCTCCGCGTGTTCGTGGCCGTGTGCCGCGCCGGCAGCCTCAGTTCCGTCGCCAGGGACCTCGGCTGCACCCAGTCCGCCGTCAGCCAGCACGTGCGGCGGCTGGAGCGGGAGACAGGGGTCGCGCTGCTGGAACGGCAACCGCGAGGCGTGGTCCCCACGCAGGCCGGGCGCATACTGGAGGCCGCCGCGGCCGAGGGAATCTCGGGGCTCGACCTCGCCGTACGGCAACTGCGCGACCTGGTCGACGGCCACAGCGGGCACGTCCGCGTCGCCACCGGTGCCACCACCGTGCGGCACTTCATGTCCCAGGCGGTGGTCGTCTTCCGCCGTCGGCACCCCGAGGTCAACCTGGAGTTCCGCACGGTCAGTTCGGGGCGCGGCACCTTCGACGCCCTGGCCGACGGCACCCTCGACCTGGCCTGGATCACCGTCGGCTCCCCGGTCCGGGGCATCGAGCAGCGGACGGTCGCCGAACTGCCCTGGGTGCTCGCCGTCGGCGCGGACGACCCCCTCGCCGGCCGGCCCCGCCTCGACGCGGCCGACCTGACGGGGATCCGTCTGATCCGGCTGCCCCCGAACTCCACCTCCGCCGTCCACCTGGACGCGGCCTGCGCCGAGCTGGGCGTCCGCTTCACCTACGACACGAGCGTCGCCGACTGGGACACGGCACTGCTGCTGGCCGAGCTGGGGGTGGGCCGGGCGGTCGTCCCCGCCGTACCGGGGCTGCCGATCCCGGGAGCAGGCACACTGCGACTGATCCCGCTGCCCGGCCTGCGCCCCCTGCCCGTCGGCTGGGCCGTCCGCCGCTGGGACTCCCTCAGCCCTCCGGCACGGGCCTTCGCACACACGGTCGCGGAGTTCCGGGGCGGGGCCGCTGCGGGCGCTGCGTCGGGCTGAGCGGGAGTTCGGCCCAGACGGTCTTGACCTGGTTCAAGTCGAGCCATACCGACGGCGAGGGCGGGCAGCGCCCCGAACTTGCGTGCGCCTGGCGCAAGTCGAGCTACAGCAGCGGCGAAGGCGGCCACTGCCTCGAAGTGGCCGTACACCCCGCCGCCATCCACATCCGCGACTCGAAGCAGCCCGCCGCCGCCCACCTCACCGTCGCCCCCGCCGCCCGGTCAGCCCTTCTTCTGGGCGAGAAGGATCGCCTGCGGCGCTGACTCCGCCAGTGCGGCGTCCTGTTCGCGAACAGTGCTGGAGTGGAGGGCGAAACCGCCGTCGGTCAGCAGCTTCGCCATGAACTCGGGGCGGCGTCGCTCGAAGTCCAGCGTCACCGGATACCCCCACGGCTGATCCAGGCGCCGCGGCTCGTCGCCTGACTGGAAGGCGAGGAGGAGACGGCCACCGGGAGCGAGCACGCGGTGGAACTCGGCGAAGAGCGCGGGCAGTTCGTCCACAGGTGTGTGGATGCTGGAGTACCAGGAGACGACCCCGGCGAGCGAATCGTCGGCACAGGGCAACTCCAGCATCGACCCCTGCTCGAACCGCAGGGCGGGATGCCCGCGGCGGGCGATGGTGAGCATCGACTCGGAGAGGTCGAGCCCGAAGACCGTCAGATCCAGGCTCGCGAGATGGGCGGTGACCACGCCGGGTCCGCAGCCGAGGTCGGCCACGGGTCCGGCGGGGCCGACCAGTTCGGCGAACGCGGCGAGCAGCGCCCGCTCCAGCGGCCGGTCGACGAGCTGGTTTTGGAAGTGGTCGGCGTAGTCCTCGGCGACGGCGTCGTAGAAGGTGCGGGTGGCGGTGAGGAAGTCGGTCCTGTCGGTCATGGGAGGGGACCGTACCGGCCCGCACCGACAGGCCCTTTAGGCTGCTGTCGTTCGGTCAAGTGATCGGAACGGGGGGAAGAGAGTCGATGGACCAGGCGACAGACGTTTTCCGGCCACTGCAGGTGGACGATCCGCCGGTGGTGGCCGGTTACCGGCTCGCCGCGCGGCTGGGCGCGGGGGGAATGGGTCGGGTCTACCTGTCGCACACGCCCGGCGGCCGACCGGTGGCGATCAAGGTCGTGCGGCCGGAGCTGGCCGATGATCCGGACTTCCGGCGGCGGTTCGCGCGGGAGGTCAGGGCGGCCCGGCGGGTCCGGGGCGCGTACACCGCCGAGCTGATCGACGCCGACGCGGACGGCGTACCGCCCTGGCTGGCCACGCTCTACGTGCCGGGGCCGTCGCTGACGGAGGCCGTCGCGCGGCGCGGACCGCTGCCGGTGCCGGCGGTGCTGACGCTGATGGCGGGGGTGGCGGAGGCGCTGCAGGCCATCCATGCCGAGGGCATCGTGCACCGGGATCTGAAACCGTCGAACGTGCTGCTGGCCGCCGACGGGCCACGGGTGATCGACTTCGGGATCGCGCTGGCCGCCGACGGGACGTCGTACACGGCGACCGGAAACACCATCGGCACGCCCGCGTTCATGGCCCCGGAGCAGGCGTCCGGGGACGAGGTCACGGCGGCGACCGATATCTTCGCGCTCGGTCAGACGGCGGCGTTCGCGGCGCTGGGCAGGCCGCTCTACGGCGACGGCTCGGGCGTCAACATGCTGTATCGCATCGTGCACTCCGCACCCGACCTGTCCCTGCTGCCCGAGCCTCTGCGTCCGCTCTTCGCCCGCTGCCTCGCCGCCGATCCCGCCGAGCGGGCGACTGCGGCGGAGGTCGTGGAGTGGTGCCGGCAGCGGCTCGGGGCGGACGCCGATGCGGGCGGAGGACCGGCCGTGTGGCGGGAGATCACCGGGCCGGAGGCCGTCGTCCCGGCGCCGGTGCCCGACCCCACCCCGGTCTCCCCGCAGCCGCTGATCGGGTACCCGCAGCCCACGGCCGGGTGGCCGCAGCCGACGGCGGAGCGGCGGAGGACCCGCAGGCGGCGCGCCGTGCTGATCACGGCCGCCGGTGTGGCGGGAAGCGCGCTGCTGGTCACGGCCCTGGCGTGGTCGCTCATGGACGCGAAGGACAGGACCGATGGCCGGGACACGGCGGGCTCCAGGACGTCCGCCACGGGACCGGCCGCACGGTCGTCGGCGTCCGCGCCGGGCTCCTCCTCGGAGGCGCCGGACTCCTCGACGGCCGGGGCCGGTGACGGTGACGGTGGCGCGTCCGGGGACGGGGCGTCCGCGTCGGCGTCGCCCCGGGACCCGAGTCCGGAGGGGTTCGCCCAGGTGCAGCTGAACGCGAAGAGCTCGTTGAGCCTCCGGAGCAAGTGGCCCGCGCGGGAGGACCGCAAGGGTGACATCCGCTTCGACTGCCGGTCGACCGGGTGTGAACTGACGAGCGACAGCGCCGTGTTCATGCAGATGTGGGGCGCGCACGGCGTCACCCTCGACGACTGCCGGCTCATGCTCAGGAGCGACAAGAAGCACAGCTGGACGCTGGCCGGGGCGGCGGCCGGCACCGAGTTCTGCATGAAGGACACCGAGGGCGACATCGGACTGTACGTGATCCAGGTCAAGTCCACCGCGGTGCCGGACATCGCCTTCCTGCAGGGAGACCTGACGATCTGGCGGAAGGCGGCATAGCCCGGCCTAGCCCACCCCCGCCAGCCGCAGCAGCGCGGTCGTCGCCGCCGCGGCCACGACCACGACCGGGAACGGCGCCCGGCGCCACGCCAGGACGCCACCGACCAGGACTCCGGCGGGGCGGGCCCAGCCCGCGAAGCCGCCGGACTCCGTCAGCGCACCGGTGGCCAGCAGGGCGACGAGCAGCACCACCGCCCCGGCCGAGGCCAGCTCCTGTGCCCGGGCCGGTATTTCGACCCGCCCGTGCAGTAGCGGCCCCACCAGCCGGAAGGCGTAGGTGCCCAGGGCCAGCGCGAGGATCACGACGACTGAGGCGTTCATACGGCGGCCTCCACGGGCTGGCGGCGGTGCAGGAAGAGCCCCACCAGCGCGAGCAGCACCGGCACCCCGGCGGGTACGGCGGGCGTCACCGCGAGCGCGATGACCGCGCCGAGCAGGGCACACCGCCGTACCGTCGCGTCCGCCCGCAGCTGGGGCAGCACCAGTGCCACCAGCACGGCGGGAAACGCGGCGTCGAGGCCGTACCGGGCCGTGTCCCCCAGCGCGCCCCCGGCGAGCGCGCCCGCCAGCACCCCGGTGTTCCACACGGCGAACAGACCGAGCCCGGAGATCCAGAACGCCCTCCGCTGCCGTACCGGATCGGACTGTGCGAGGGCGAAGGCCACCGTCTCGTCGGTGACCAGGTGCGCGCCGAGCAGACGGCTCGCACGGCCGGTGCCGATGATGTCCGCCACCGCCAGACCGAACGCGGCCGTGCGGGTGTTGAGCAGCAGCCCCGTCGCCGCGGCGGCGACCGGCCCGCCCCCGGCGAGCAGCACCCCCACCGCGCTGAACTGGGCCGAGCCGGCGTACACCACCAGGGACATCACCACGGGCACCCACACCGGCAGCCCGCCGGCAACCGAGACGGCGCCGAAGGAGACGCCGACGATGCCGCTGGCGAGCCAGACGAGCGAGCTGTCACGAACCAGGGACATGTCATCGAATGTTCGCTGTACCGAACGCATGTTTCCTACACTGGAACGTGAGACGCCCGTCCGTCAAGCCGAACGATCGTACCGATGGAGCGAACGACATGGCCGAGCCGCCTCCCCGGACCCCCGCCCGGCTCCCGCTGGAGTGGATCGCCGCATCGCTCAAGCGCGAGCGTGCCCGCACCGGCCTGTCCCTGTCCGAGCTGGCCAAACGGGCCGGAATCGCGAAGTCCACGCTCTCCCAGCTGGAGGCGGCGAGCGGCAATCCGAACGTGGAGACGCTCTGGGCGCTCGCGGTCACGCTGGGGGTGCCGTTCAGCGCGCTGGTCGAGCCGCCCGCGCCGCAGGTCCAGGTGATCCGCGCCGGCGAGGGCCCGGAGGTCGCCTCGCGGCAGGCGAACTACGTCGCCACACTGCTGTCCGCCAGCCCTCCCGGGGCCCGGCGGGACCTCTACCGCCTGCGCGCCGAGCCCGGGGCGGCCCGCACGTCGGAGCCGCACATTCCCGGCACGGTCGAGCATCTGATCGTCGGCTCGGGCCGGGTGAAGGCGGGTCCGGCGGGGGAGGAAACCGAACTCGGCCCCGGTGATTACATGACCTATCGGGGTGACGTTCCGCACTCGTACGAGGCACTGGAGCCGGGCACGACCTTCGTCCTCGTCATGCAGCACACGTAGCAGCACACGTAACAGCGCGCGGCGAACGCCGGGAATTCGCCCAGAATTCATACGCGTCGCGGCCGGAAAGGCAGGAGCCCCGTCGCCGGAACGGCGCGGGGCTCCTTGGGTACTTCTCTCAGGTTCTGCGATCAGGCAGTGATCAGACGGGGGTGACGTTCTCCGCCTGCGGACCCTTCGGGCCCTGCGTCACGTCAAAGCTCACCTGCTGGTTCTCCTCGAGGGAGCGGAAGCCGGAGGCATTGATCGCGGAGTAGTGAACGAAGACGTCGGGGCCGCCGCCCTCCTGGGCGATGAAGCCAAAGCCCTTTTCGGCGTTGAACCACTTCACGGTTCCGGTAGCCATAAGCCCTCCTTGGGCTCACAAAGGGTTGCCCTGCTCCAGAACCTGCACGTGCGAAACGGTGCTGCACAACTGCATTCGTCTGAAAACGACGAGAGCCCGCGGTCACATGCTCCGCAGGCTCTGTACTGCAAGGGAAACCAAACTGCAACT
Source organism: Streptomyces sp. NPDC054783 (assembly GCF_053611725.1). NCBI lineage: Bacteria > Bacillati > Actinomycetota > Actinomycetes > Kitasatosporales > Streptomycetaceae > Streptomyces > Streptomyces sp. NPDC054783. The sequence goes on from NZ_JBSHAY010000022.1 coordinate 99,232, forward strand.
TGCGGCGAGCCTAGCACGCGGGCGCCCGAAAGCAATAGAGGTCAAGATCACGTCACCCGAATGTTTGAACCCTCGCTGGGCCATTTGACGGCGCGGCGGCGGTGGGGTCGGTCCCGGCACCGTACCGCACGGGGTCTAGTCTCGCGATGTGGACAATGCTCGCACCCGGCCGCGCGTCGGCCACATCCAGTTCCTGAACTGCCTGCCCCTGTACTGGGGGCTCGCGAGAACCGGCACCCTACTCGACTTCGAACTCACCAAGGACACCCCCGAGAAGCTCAGCGAGCAGCTCGTGCGCGGCGATCTCGACATCGGCCCCGTCACCCTGGTCGAGTTCCTGCGCAACGCCGACGACCTGGTGGCCTTCCCGGACATCGCCGTCGGCTGCGACGGCCCGGTGATGTCCTGTGTGATCGTCTCGCAGGTCCCGCTCGACCGCCTGCACGGCGCCCGGGTCGCCCTCGGCTCGACCTCCCGCACCTCGGTCCGCCTCGCCCAGCTCCTGCTCGCCGAGCGCTACGACGTGGCGCCCGACTACTACACCTGCCCGCCCGACCTCAGCCTGATGATGCAGGAGGCCGAGGCGGCGGTCCTGATCGGCGACGCGGCGCTGCGCGCGAACCTGCTGGACGGCCCGCGCTACGGCCTCGAGGTGCACGACCTCGGCGCGCTCTGGAAGGAGTGGACCGGTCTGCCGTTCGTCTTCGCGGTCTGGGCGGCCCGCCGCGACTACGCGGAACGCGAGCCGGACATCACCCGCCAGGTCCACGAGGCCTTCCTCGCCTCCCGCAACCTCTCCCTGGAAGAGGTCGGCAAGGTCGCCGAACAGGCGGCCCGCTGGGAGGCCTTCGACGAGGCGACCCTGGCCCAGTACTTCACCACCCTCGACTTCAGCTTCGGCACCTCCCAACTGGCGGCCGTCGCCGAGTTCGCCCGCCGGGTCGGCCCGACGACCGGCTTCCCGGCGGATGTGAAGGTGGACCTGCTGCGGACGTGAGAGGGCGTCACTAGGCTGCTCACCACTGGATGTGGGTTGGGGGGAGCGCGTCATGCAGCCGCTGGACGTGGACGAGCCGGCCACCGTCGGGCCCTACCGGCTGCTCGGCCGGCTCGGCTCCGGTGGCATGGGCCGGGTCTACCTCGGCCGCAGCGCGGGCGGCCGTACCGTCGCCGTGAAGATCGTGCACCCGCACTTCGCGCTGGACGAGGAGTTCCGCGCCCGCTTCCGGCGCGAGGTGGCGGCCGCCCGCCGGGTCGGCGGTGCCTGGACCGCACCCGTCCTGGACGCGGACCCGGACGCCCCGGTGCCCTGGGTCGCCACGGCCTACGCGGCCGGCCCGTCCCTCGCCGCGGCCGTCACCGACACCGGCCCACTGCCCGCCCACACCGTACGGGCCCTGGGCGCGGGCCTCGCCGAGGCGCTGACCGCCGTACACGACCTGGGCCTGGTCCACCGGGACGTGAAGCCCTCCAACGTCCTGCTGACCCTGGACGGACCGCTGCTGATCGACTTCGGCATCGCCCGGGCCATGGACGGCACGGCGTCCCTGACGTCCACCGGCGTGTCCATCGGCTCCCCGGGCTACATGGCACCCGAACAGATCCTCGGCAAGGGCGCCACGGGCGCGGCCGACGTCTTCTCCCTCGGCGCGGTGCTGGCCTACGCGGCGACCGGCGAGCCGCCGTTCCGGGGGGACTCGTCCGCCGCGCTGCTCTACAAGGTGGTTCACGAGGAGCCGGAACTGGGCTTCCTTGAGGGGGAGTTGCGCGAGGCGGCCGCGGCCTGCCTGGCCAAGGACCCCGCCTCCCGGCCCACCCCAGCAGAGGTGAGCCACCGGCTCGCTCCCGAGGGAGCCACCCGCCTGGTCACAGGTGGCTGGCTCCCGGGGCCCCTGGTGGAACAGGTCAGCCGCAGCGCGGTACGCCTGCTGAACCTGGACACGGGGGACGCGGCGCACTCGGGGCCGGTGGCCTTCGACAGCCCGGCGGAGACGGGGTCTTCGACCCGGGAGTCGGGGTCGGGGGCGGGAGCGGGAGCGGGGGCGGGCTCGGCTTCGGGCTCGCGGCCGGGTCTGGGGTCGGCTTCGGGCTCGATGCCGGGACTGGGGTCGGCGGCGGTTTCGGGTTCGATGCCGGGTCAGGGTCCGGGTTCGGCGTCGGGTCCGGATCCGGTCCAGGGCTCTGCCTCTGCCCCGGTCCCCGGTCCAATCTGGGGAGGGGCTCCGGCCTCTGCCTCCGCCCCTCCTCCGGCCGAGCCGAACTCTTTCACGGGAGCCGGGGTCTTCGGGCCTGCGCCGGTGATGAATTCAGAGGCCCTTTCTGCGCCGGTTGGCGGACCAGGGGTTCCTGCCGGGCCCTTCGGCGACCCGCAACACCCCTCGCATCCACGCCACGGCGGCGGCCCACAGCACCCCTCGACCCCAGACCACGGCGGCCTCCAGAACTCCTCCGTCCCAAGCCACGGCACTCCGCGGAACGCCTCCTCGGGGCCGGCGACCGGTGTTGACGGGGTTTCCCCGGGCGCGCCGACCAGCGTGGACGGGACTTCCTCCGGAGCTTCCTCCGGAGCTTCCTCCGGGGCTTCCTCCGGAGCGCCGACCGTCGTGCCCGCGCAGCGTGACGCGGTGCCACAGGGTCGGCTTTCCGTCAGCGTGGCGGCGGCCTCCGCGCCGGCCGAGGGCGGCCGGGGGCGCCGGCTGAGCTGCACGGTGGTGCTGGCCGTCGCCGGTGCCCTGGCAGCAGGAGGGCTGGGGCTCGGCGTGCTGCTGCAGCCCTGGGCCCAACAGGACGGCAGCGGTAAGAGCGCGGGCGGCGGCCGCCCCTCGATCTCCCCGGCACCGAGCGAGTCCTCCGGCGGCCCCACCGGCCGAAGTGACCAGCCCGGCGCCGTCCCGGGACGCTACCTCGGCACCTGGGAAGGACAGGCCACCGGCCTCGGCGGCAGTCTGCCCGAGGGCACCTTCCGGCTCACCGTCCATCAGGCCGCCGTAGGACAGGAGTTGGGACAGCTCCGGCAGACCGACCAGATCGGCGGCGTGTGCACCGACGTCCTCACCCTGAAGAAGGTGACGAAGACCCAGGTCCTTGCGACCTCGACCGGCGCAAAGGACAACCCCGGCCACTGCGTACCCACCCCGCACCAGGTCGAGTTGACCCCGGTCGGCGACGACCTGAGGTTCACGTCGGACAGTTCCGCCGAGGGCAACCCGGTGGCGCGCCTGTCGAAGGCCGGATGAGCACGGCGAGCGGGACGCGGAGCGGGGGGACCGAATGAGCACAGGGGCGCTGGCCGCCGTCGCCGCGCTGTGGGGCGCGCTCGTGGGCGCGCTGCTGCCCCGCGCCGCCTACCGCTTCGCCGTACCGGCCGGTGAACCCTGGCGGGACCGCTGCCCTGACGGCCATCCGATCCGCGGCTGGATCGGCCGGGTCGCGTGCGGCGCCTGCGGGGGAGAGGCCCGCCGCACGGGCGTACCCCCCACCGCCGCCCTCCCGGCTTCCCTCGCCACCGCCCTGACCTGCGCCGCCCTCGCCACCGCCACCGGCACCCGCCCCGAGCTGGCGGTCTGGCTGCTGCTCGCGCCGGTCGGGGTGCTGCTGGCCGTGGTCGACCTCCGGGTGCAGCGGCTGCCCGACCCGCTGACCCTGCCCCTCGCCGCGGCCGCCCTCGCCCTGCTGGGCCTCGCCGCACTGCTGCCCGAGCACGCCGGTCACTGGCTCACCGCGCTGTACGGAGCCCTCGCGCTCGGCGCCGGCTACTACGCGCTGTACCTCATCAACCCGGCCGGCATGGGCTTCGGCGATGTGAAGCTGGCCGTCGGCATGGGTGCCGTACTGGGCTGGTACGGCTGGTCCACCGTCCTGCTCGGCGCCTTCGCCGGGTTCCTGTTCGGCGCGCTGTACGGCGGAGCCCTCGTCGTCGTACGGCGGGCGGGCCGCAAGACCGCGATCGCCTTCGGGCCCTTCCTGCTGGCCGGTGCCTTCGCCGGGCTGCTGATCGGCGCGTACGCGGCCTGACGTCTGCATGGTGAAACCGCTGGCGTAGGCTGAGTCAGTCCGTCCACACCCCTTGACGAAAGGGACGCCCGGTGACCGAGAAGGCCGACCTCCAGTCCGTGCTCGACCGAGCCGCAGCGGGCGGACGCATCACGCCCGAGGAGGCGCTCGACCTCTACCGGGATGCCCCGCTGCACGCGCTGGGCGCCGCCGCCGACGCCGTACGGCGTCGCAAGTACGCCGGTATCGAACACATCGCCACGTACATCATCGAGCGGAACATCAACTACACGAACGTGTGCGTCACGGCGTGCAAGTTCTGCGCCTTCTACGCGGCCCCCAAGGACAAGGACAAGGGCTGGACCCGCGACCTCGACGACATCCTGCGCCGCTGCGCGGAGACCGTCGAGCTGGGCGGCACCCAGATCATGTTCCAGGGCGGCCACCACCCGGACTACGGCGTCGAGTACTACGAGAAGCACTTCAAGGCCATCAAGGACGCCTTCCCGCAGCTCGTCATCCACTCTCTCGGCGCGTCCGAGGTCGAGCACATGGCCCGTATCTCCGGTGTGTCGGTCGAGGAGGCCATCACCCGGATCCACGAGGCGGGCCTCGACTCCTTCGCCGGCGCCGGCGCGGAACTGCTCCCCGAGCGGCCCCGCACGGCCATCGCGCCGCTGAAGGAGAGCGGCGAGCGCTGGCTGGAGATCATGGAGACCGCGCACCGGCTGGGTGTGGAGTCGACGTCCACGATGCTCATGGGCACGGGTGAGACGAACGCCGAGCGCATCGAGCACCTGCGGATGATCCGTGACGTACAGGACCGCACGGGTGGCTTCCGCGCCTTCATCCCGTACACGTACCAGCCCGAGAACAACCATCTGAAGGGCCGCACCCAGGCCACCCTCTTCGAGTACCTGCGGATGATCGCGATCGCCCGCGTCTTCCTCGACAACGTCCAGCACATCCAGGGTTCCTGGCTGACCACGGGCAAGGAGGTCGGCCAGCTGTCGCTGCACTACGGCGCGGACGACCTCGGCTCGATCATGCTCGAGGAGAACGTGGTCTCCTCGGCCGGTGCCAAGCACCGCTCCAACCGCCTGGAGATCATCGACCTGATCAGGAAGGCGGGGCGGGTCCCGGCGCAGCGCGCCACGACCTACGAGCACCTGGTCGTCCACGACGACCCGGCGAACGACCCCGTCGACGAGCGGGTGATGTCCCACATCTCGTCCACGGCGATCGAGGGCGGCACAGCCCACCCCGAACTGAAGCTGCTGGCGCCCAACTAGAGCCGACCAGGCGTTCCGTGTTGACACTTCACGTTGCCGAACAGTCGCCCGAGACGGCGGTTCTGGTCGAAGGGGCGTCCGTCGCCGCCGTCGGCCGGTACCAGGAACTGGCCGACGCCGACCCGCGGGCGCGGGTGCGGCGTTGGCCCGGCATCCTGACGCCGGGACTGCTGAACCCGTACGGTCCGGAGCTGCTGGAGGCCACGTACCATCCCGACCCGCGCGAGGCCGATGCCCTCGGTACCGAGCCCATCGGCGGGGAGCGGGCGCGGGAGATCTTCCGCGCCGACCCAGCCCGCCTCGGCGCGAGCGCACGGCGCGGGGTGCAGCGGATGCTGGCGCACGGCACGGTGGCGGTGGCCGGGGAGCTGCGGTCGCGGGCCGTGGTCGACGCGGTGCGCAGAGCGGGGCTCGCGATGGGACAACGCCCGGACCGCCTGCCGGGCCCGGCGGCGCTGTCGCCGACCCCGCTGATCCTGCTGCCCAAGCTGGTGCCGGGCGGTCCCGCCCGATTCGCCGTGTTCGATGTCGCGGACCGCGCCGAACTGGTCCGGTGTGGTGCCGGGACCTGCGTGGCGACCGTGATCGGCGGGCGGCTGGTGTACCGCGGCCGTTGATGACGGCCCGGGTCGGGGAACGTCGGCTCAGCCCGCGAACGCCTTCCCGAACGCCCCCGAGCCCTGCTTGACCCCGCTGCAGTCGGTCGTCGCCTCGTCCTGCCCGCTCGCCCCGTCCTCGCACCGCCGGTCGCGGAAGGTGGACCACATCGACACCCAGGCGATCTCCATCTCCTCTTCTCCTCGGCGAACTTCCGCACCTGCGCGGCGTCGGCGAGGGCGGAGGTCTCCCCGTCCACGTCGTTGACCCCGATCATCGAGGTGAGCGCCGTGTCCCGTCAGGTGCCCGCGTCGGACAGCCCGAACACCTTCTTCAACTGGGCGTGCGCGGACTCGGCGGAGGTGACGGCGTAGTCGCCCATGCCACCGGTGTACGACTCGCCGTAGTTCGTCGTCATCACGTTCACCGCGGCGACCTGGACGCCATACAGGTTCGCGGACGCCAGCAGCGCGAGGCCGTCGGAGTCGAGGCCGAGGGCATGACCGGCAGGGTGAAGGAGACCTTCGGATCCGGCCGTTGCCCCTGGAGCCTCGCTATCGCCTGCGAACGCCGGGCCACGGAGGCGGAGTCGGTCAGTTCGTCGCCCTCGACGTCGAAGTCGGCAGTCCGTCAGTCCGTCGCCCCCGACGTCGAAGTCGGCGCGGCTGGAGCCGGCCGCGTCCAGCGCCCTGCCGTAGGCGGCGGCCAGGTCCGCGGCGCTGTCGCAGGTTCCGGCGAGCTCCTCGCCGGAGGCTCCGCCGAAGGAGACACGGACGTCGGCGCCGTCCTTCTTCAGGCGCGCTGTCCGGGACTTCACGGCCGAGTCGCCGATCGCCTCGGTGCCGTTCCACTGGGGCGTGCTGCATGACGAACGGCCGGGTGAATCCGCAGAACCGCGGCCGCTCCCGTCGTACGACCCTCCCGCCCCGAGCCCGCCGGACGGGACCGCTACTTCGACACCCTCAGGGCCCTGGCGCTGATCAGGGTCGTGACGTACCACACCTTCGGCTGGGCCTGGTGCGGTCTCGTCCTCCCCTCCATGGGCGTCATGTTCGCCCTTGCCGGCCCCCTCATGGCGAAGTCCCTTCAGCGCCCGGCGGTGAAGGTCGTGAAGAACCGGTTCAGAAGGCTTCTGCCGCCCTTCTGGTTCTGGGGCTTCTTCGTGGAGCAGGCCGTGCTCGTCCACGACTGGATGCCGGGCCGGCAGATCGTCTACTTCGCCCGGCTCACCCGGTTCCGGCGGCTGGACCGCACGGTCAGCGTCTTCAACGCGCGCGGTCACGATCTACCTCTGGCACGAGATCGCCCTGGTGCCGGCCGTCCCGCTGATCGACCGGTTCTGGAGCGTGCCCGCCTTCGAGAGATACCTGCCCCTGGACAGCCAGTGGTTCATGTTCGGCATCGGCTGGCTCCTGATCGCCGTCTTCGTCCTGTTGTGCGGCCGGGTGGAGGATGTCGCGGCGCGGAGGAAGCCGAGGCTCCTGCCGTGAGTCCGGGCTGCAACAATGGGCGGCGTGACCCGCGCTTCCCTGAACAAGCAGCCGCACGAAGTCGCCTCGATGTTCGACGACGTGGCGGAACGGTACGACCTGACGAACGACGTGCTGTCGCTCGGCCAGGACCGGGTGTGGCGCAGGGAGGTGGCGAAGGCGGTCGACGCGCGCCCCGCGCAGAAGGTCCTCGACCTGGCCGCCGGTACGGCCACCTCCTCGCTGCCGTTCGCGCGCACGGGCGCGTACGTCGTCCCGTGCGACTTCTCGCTCGGGATGCTCCAGGTCGGCAAGAAGAAGCACACCTGGCTGCCGATCACGGCCGGCGACGCGACGCGGCTGCCGTTCAAGGACGACACCTTCGACGCCGTGACGATCTCCTTCGGGCTGCGCAACGTGCAGGACACGGACGCGGCGCTGCGGGAGATGTACCGGGTGACCCGGCCCGGCGGGCGCGTGGTGATCTGCGAGTTCTCGCATCCGACCTGGGCGCCCTTCCGGACCGTCTACACCGAGTACCTGATGCGGGCGCTGCCGCCGGTCGCGCGGGCGGTGTCCTCGAACCCGGACGCGTACGTCTACCTCGCCGAGTCCATCCGCGCCTGGCCCGACCAGCCCGCCCTCGCCGAGCGGCTCCGCAAGGCGGGCTGGTCCAAGGTGGCCTGGCGCAACCTCACCGGCGGCGTGGTCGCGCTGCACCGGGGCTTCAAGGCGGGGTCTCAGCGGTTGATCATCTCGAAGGCGTCACCGGGCTCACCGAGTTCGCGTTGGAGGCCACCGGCGGGCGGCCGTGGGATGCGTGGCTCGCGCACGCCTCCGCCGCCCTCTCCCTCACCGAAGTCGAACCACACGTACACCATGGACTCCCGGGGCACCTCGGCGCCCGGCTGCGGGTACTGGCGTACGACGTAGTCGACGACCGCGAGGTGGAAGTCCGGGCGGTCCGGCGCATTGAGGAACAGGCCCTGCGCCCGGGCCGTTTCGCGCGCGTCCACGGCCATCAGTCCGACCAGCCGCGGCACGCGCACTTCGGGTGTTTTGGGTGTTATGCGCACAGATGTCACCCCCAGCGGTACTGGAAGGGTAACTCCCGTGAGCCGCGGCCGGAAGGAGCCGGTGTCTTTCTGTGACAGATAGCTACTCTGCGTGATTGATGCGGGGTTCGTGATCGGCGTGGGGCTCGTGGTCGGCGCGCGGCTCGTGATCGAGGCGGAGCCGGAAGCAGAGGGCCTGCTCGTCCAGGGTGGGGTGCGGATAGGTCTCCGCCGGTTCCATTCCGAGCCGCCGGGTCACCGCGATCGACCGCTCGTTGCCCGGCCGGACCATCGCCACCACCTCCTTGACCCCGGCCGCCCGCACCCGCTCGAGCGTCTCGCGCGCGGCCGCGGTGACGTACCCCTTGCCCCAGTGCGCGCGGCCGAGCCGCCAGCCGATCTCTGTCGCGCCCACCGGGCCCCAGACCGGCCGCCAGGGCTGCGCTCCGGTGAAGCCGATGACCTCGCCGGACTCGTCCAGCATGGTCCACAGGCAGAAGCCGAGTTCCGCGTCGTGCCGCCGCTGCCGGGCGGTGAGTTCCTCGTAGACCGACAGCGCGGCCGGTCTGCCGCCGTAGAACTCCATGACCTCGGGGTCGTCGAAGACCCGGTGCCAGGCGATCGCGTCCTCGTGGGTGGGAACGCGTAGCCGTACCGCGGGGAGAGGTCGGTTCACAGGGCAGCCCTTCAGCCGGGTGATCAATTCTGCTGAATAGACTGCCCATGTCCAGTGCCGGTCGGCACATGCATTTCGAACTTGGGGAGATCCCGCCGTGACCGTCGAGACCGAGCCCCTCTCCGAGAACACCGCCGACGTGATCGTCGTGGGCGCGGGGCCGGCCGGCTCCACGACCGCGTACCACCTCGCCAAGGCCGGCCTCGACGTCCTGCTCCTGGAGAAGACCGAGTTCCCGCGCGAGAAGGTGTGCGGCGACGGCCTCACCCCGCGCGCGGTCAAGCAGCTCGTCGCCATGGGCATCGACATCTCCGAGGAGGCCGGCTGGCTGCGCAACAAGGGCCTGCGCATCATCGGCGGCGGCAGCCGCCTCCAGCTGGACTGGCCGGATCTCGCCGCCTACCCGAACTACGGACTCGTCCGCAAGCGCGACGACTTCGACGAGCAGCTCGCTCGCAACGCCCAGAAGGCGGGGGCGCGGTTGTACGAGCGCTGCAACGTGAGCGGCCCGGTCATCGACGACCGCACCGGCCGCATCACCGGCGTCACCGCCAAGCTCGGCGAGGAGAAGCGCGAGGTCACCTTCCACGCGCCGCTCGTCGTCGCCGCCGACGGCAACTCCACCCGCCTGTCCCTCGCGATGGGCCTGCACCGCCGCGAGGACCGCCCGATGGGTGTCGCGGTGCGCACCTACTTCACCTCGCCCCGCCACGAGGACGACTACCTGGAGTCCTGGCTGGAGCTGTGGGACCGCCGCGGCCCCCAGGACCGGCTGCTGCCCGGCTACGGCTGGATCTTCGGCATGGGCGACGGCACGTCGAACGTCGGCCTCGGCGTCCTGAACACCTCCGCCTCCTTCAAGGAGCTGGACTGGCGCGAGATCCTCAAGGCCTGGTGCGCCTCCATGCCGGAGGACTGGGGCTACACCCCCGAGAACATGACCGGCCCCATCCGCGGCGCCGCCCTCCCCATGGCGTTCAACCGCCAGCCCCACTACACGCGCGGCCTGCTGCTCGTCGGTGACGCCGGCGGCCTGGTGAACCCCTTCAACGGCGAGGGCATCGCCTACGCCATGGAGTCCGGCCAGATCGCCGCCGAGGTCATCGTGCAGGCACACGCGCGTGCCACTCCCGCACAGCGCGAGATCGCCCTGCAGCGCTACCCGCGCGTCCTCAAGGACACCTACGGCGGCTACTACACCCTCGGCCGTGCCTTCGTGAAGCTCATCGGCAACCCGAAGGTCATGCAGATCGCGGCCCAGCGCGGCCTCACCCACCCGATGCTGATGAAGTTCACCCTCAAGCTCCTGGCGAACCTCACCGACCCCACGGGCGGCGACGCGATGGACCGGATCATCAACGGCCTGAGCAAGGTGGCCCCGAAGGCCTGAGCCTCTACCGGGCCGGGCTCAGCTCCTCGGCCCTGGCGGCCCGGCGGGCGAACACCTCGTCCCGCCGAGCGGCCATCTGCCGCAGCGCATCCTTTTTCTCCCGCTTGGAGAGCCGATCCAGGTAGATGTACCCGTTGGTGTGGTCGGTCTCGTGGATGAGGCAGCGCGCGAAGTACCCCGTGCCCTCGACGACCACGGGGTTGCCGTCCTTGTCCTGCCCGCGCACGACGGTCCGGTCCGGCCGCGGTACGGCCATCACGGCACCGGGCACCGAAAGACAGCCCTCGCCCTCGTCCAGCAACCGCCGCCCGCTCGTGGGCGTTTCGAGCACAGGATTGACGATGTGTCCGACATGCCGGACACCATCGTCATCGGGGCAGTCGTACACGAACAGCCGGAGATCGACTCCAACCTGATTCGCCGCAAGTCCCGCCCCTTCGGCGACATACAGGGTGAGGAACATGTCGTCGATGAGCGCGGCGAGGTCGGGCCCGAACTCCGTGACGTCCCTGCACGGCCTGTGCAGGACCTCCTCGCCGACCTCGGTGATCCGGCGCACCGCACCGCGTCCGGCCTCGGGGGCGTGGCGGGGGTAGTAGTCGGCGGGCCTTCCCTGTACGAACACGCGTGGCATGACGCGGTCTCCTTCGCTCGTGGACGGACCGCCGGACGGCGGCCCGGGCAGAGCATGTCAGGAGCGGCGCTGTGAGGTGCCGGGAACGACGCAAGGGCCGCTGCCCCCGAGCGGCTGCGGCCCTGTGCGCGTGACAGGCGGGTGAGAGGTGCGAGGTGTGTTCAGAGCACCCGCACGGCGCCGGTCGGCGGGTCGTAGGACAGCGGCTTCTCGACGATGCCGGTGGACGGGTTCTGCGCTCCGACGAACATACCGTCGCCGACGTACACCGCCACGTGGTACGCGCTGCCCGCGCTGCCCCAGTAGAGGATGTCGCCCGGCTGCAGGTTGCTCAGCGAGACCTGCGTGCCGGCGGTCGACTGGTCCTGGGAGACGCGCGGCAGGCTGACGCCGATCTGCTTGAAGGCGGACTGCACCAGGCCGGAGCAGTCGTAGGCGCTCGGGCCGGAGGCGCCCAGGACGTAGGACTTGCCGATCTGCGCCTTCACGAAGGAGATGACGGCCGCGGCCGAACCGGTGGCCGTGGACGTGCTCGTGGAGGTGCTGCCGCTGTCGGTGGCGGCGAGTGTCGTACGCGTCGAGTTGCGCGAGGCACGCTCGGCGGCGGCCCTGCGGGCGTCCTCCTCGGCCTTCTTCTTGGCCTCTGCGGCCTTCTGCTTCGCCTCGGCGAGGTCCGTCTTGGCCTGCTTCGCGGCCTTTGCGGCGGCCGCGTCGCGCTCGGCCTGCAGCTGGTAGTTCGCGGCGGCCTGCTGGGTGGCGTCCGCGGACTTGGCCGCCTGAGCGGCCAGGTCGGCCGTCAGGGTGGGCAGTTCGAGGGTCTGCGTCACCGGCTCGGCCGCGTTCGCCGAGCCGGACGCCCCGGCGACTGCCAGGGAGCTGAGGACGCCACCGGCAACTCCGGCCCGCATCGCGAGGGTCGACGCGCTGCGGCGGGGCTTCCGGTGGCTGCGTATGTGAGCGGTGTGGGACATGGGAATAACCGGTACCAGGGGCTCCTTCATATCTACAAGAAACGTGTGCTGCGCCACAGTTGCTCAATCGAGACCTGAAATCCCGGGTGCGTCACTCTTTATTGACGCCGTAACGGACATTGCGGACGTCGGTGATCAAGGCCTTGATCACGGCCTTTGATCATTACGTCCGAATTGCCCCACGCTTACCACCGGTTGGGGTCGTTGGCCAAGCCCGGTTCTCAGGGGCCTCTCATTGATGTGGCGGAGGTCACGGAACGGTCACCGGAAGCGCGGCGTCCTGTGCGCGCGGAGCTCGTGAACGCATGCACGCGTCCGCATCCCGTCCACACCGCGCCCCACACCTCCCCCTGATGTGTGAACGGCTCCTCTATCAGGCGCTCACGTCCAGTACCAATTTGCATGCAGCGGAACCTTCTTGATATTGAGACGACCCCTCCGGCCTGCGGTGACAGGCGAGAATGTCACTTCTCGTGATCAACTGAACGCTTCGCGTATGAAGATCACTCATCATCCGACTTCATGATCCTTCGTCAGGTGGTGGAGATCACAAAGCTCGTGCAATACGCCGTGTCGCAGATCACAGAGTGGCGGGCATAAGATGCGTGGCAACTGGGCTTGTGACCTGCTTCACATGTTCTCGATCTTCGCCCGGGACGGCGGGGGCTCGTGGGGACCGGTGAGGCGGAAGTGAGCTCAGTGCACCAGTGCAACCGCCAGCAGTCAGCGCCGACTGAGAGGAGCGAGGAGCGGTGAACGCGTATGCGCCCATCCTCGTACTGGGAGCCCTCGGGGCAGGCTTTGCGATCTTCTCCGTGGTCATGGCCACGCTGATCGGTCCGAAGCGGTACAACCGCGCCAAGCTCGAGGCCTACGAGTGCGGTATCGAGCCGACCCCCACGCCGGCCGGCGGCGGGCGCTTCCCCATCAAGTACTACCTGACGGCGATGCTCTTCATCGTCTTCGACATCGAGATCGTCTTCCTCTACCCCTGGGCCGTCACCTTTGACGCCCTGGGGATTTTCGGGCTCGTGGAGATGCTGCTCTTCGTGCTCACCGTCTTCGTCGCGTACGCGTACGTATGGCGGCGCGGCGGCCTGGAATGGGACTGAGGGGCCTTAGGACATGGGACTCGAAGAAAAGCTGCCGAGCGGCTTCCTGCTGACCACCGTCGAGCAGGCCGCGGGCTGGGTGCGCAAGGCGTCCGTCTTCCCGGCCACCTTCGGCCTCGCCTGCTGCGCCATCGAGATGATGACCACCGGCGCCGGCCGGTACGACCTGGCACGTTTCGGCATGGAGGTCTTCCGCGGCTCACCGCGCCAGGCCGACCTGATGATCGTCGCCGGCCGGGTCAGCCAGAAGATGGCGCCGGTGCTCCGGCAGGTCTACGACCAGATGCCCAACCCGAAATGGGTGATCTCCATGGGCGTCTGCGCCTCCTCGGGCGGCATGTTCAACAACTACGCGATCGTCCAGGGCGTCGACCACATCGTCCCGGTCGACATCTACCTGCCGGGCTGCCCGCCCCGCCCCGAGATGCTGATGGACGCGATCCTCAAGCTCCACCAGAAGATCCAGTCCTCCAAGCTCGGCGTCAACGCCGAGGAGGCCGCCCGCGAGGCGGAGGAGGCGGCGCTCAAGGCCCTGCCCACGATCGAGATGAAGGGGCTGCTGCGGTGAGCGACGCGAACGGCAACGGCACGGGCGGCGTGAACGGGTCCGCGAACGGGGTGAACCCCGAGAAGGACCTCTCCGCCTCCAACCTCCCCGGCCAGCGCGGCCAGGGCGGCGAGGAGATCCGCGTCCAGCGCGGCATGTTCGGCGCCAACAACGGCGGCGACACCTCCGGCTACGGAGGCCTGGTCCGCTCGGTCCGGCTCCCGGGACCGGCGACCCGCCCCTACGGCGGCTGGTTCGACGAGGTCTCCGACGAGCTGGAGGGCGCCCTGGAGGAGCAGGGGCTCCTCCCCGACAACGCCATCGAGAAGACGGTCGTCGACCGCGACGAGCTCACCTTCCACATCGAACGCGAGCACCTGGTCCGCGTCGCCCGCACCCTGCGCGACGACCCGGCCCTGCGCTTCGAACTGTGCACCGGCGTCAGCGGCGTCCACTACCCGCACGACAAGGGCCGCGAGCTGCACGCCGTCTACCACCTGCGCTCGATCACCCACAACCGGCTGCTCCGCCTCGAGGTCAGCGCCCCCGACAGCGACCCGCACATCCCGTCGCTGGTCTCCGTCTATCCGACGAACGACTGGCACGAGCGCGAGACCTACGACTTCTTCGGAATCGTCTTCGACGGTCACCCCGCCCTGACACGGATCATGATGCCGGACGACTGGCAGGGCCATCCGCAGCGCAAGGACTACCCCCTCGGCGGCATCCCCGTCGAGTACAAGGGCGCCCAGATCCCGGCTCCGGACCAGCGGAGGTCGTACTCGTGAGCACGCAGTCAGCATCCGCCGCGTCGGCCGCCTCGGCCCGCGAGACCACCGAGGGCACCGTCTACACGGTCACCGGTGGCGACTGGGACGAGGTCGTCCAGTCCGCGAGCCGCGCCGACGACGAACGCATCGTCGTCAACATGGGTCCCCAGCACCCCTCCACCCACGGAGTGCTCCGCCTGATCCTGGAGATCGACGGCGAGACGGTCACCGAAGCCCGCTGCGGCATCGGCTATCTGCACACGGGCATCGAGAAGAACCTCGAGTTCCGCACGTGGACGCAGGGCACCACCTTCGTCACGCGCATGGACTACCTGACGTCCTTCTTCAACGAGACCGCCTACTGTCTCGCCGTCGAGAAACTCCTGGGCATCGAGGACGACATCACCGAGCGCGCCAAGATCATCCGGGTGCTCCTGATGGAGCTGAACCGGATGTCCTCCCACCTGGTGTGCATCGCCACCGGCGGCATGGAGCTCGGCGCCACCACGATCATGATCTACGGATTCCGTGATCGTGAAATGATTCTCGACCTCTACGAGCTCATCACGGGCCTTCGGATGAACCACGCGTACATCCGCCCCGGCGGACTCGCCCAGGACCTGCCGCCCGGCGCGGTGGACCAGATCCGCGAGTTCGTGAAGAAGATGAAGAAGAACCTCCCGGAGTACGACAAGCTCGCCACCGGGAACCCCATCTTCAAGGCCCGCATGCAGGACATCGGCTACCTCGACCTGGCCGGCTGCATGGCCCTCGGCGCCACCGGCCCGATCCTGCGCTCCACCGGCCTGCCGCACGACCTGCGCAAGGCACAGCCGTACTGCGACTACGAGACGTACGACTTCGAGATCCCGACCGCCGACAGCTGCGACGCCTACGGCCGCTTCCTGGTCCGCCTGGAGGAGATGCGCCAGTCGCTCAGGATCGTCGAGCAGTGCCTGGACCGGCTCCAGCCCGGCCCGGTCATGGTCGCCGACAAGAAGATCGCCTGGCCCGCCCAGCTCGCCCTGGGACCGGACGGACTCGGCAACTCCCTCGACCACATCAAGAAGATCATGGGCACCTCCATGGAGGCCCTGATCCACCACTTCAAGCTCGTCACGGAGGGCTTCCGCGTCCCGCCGGGACAGGCCTACGCGGCCGTCGAGTCCCCCAAGGGCGAGCTCGGCGTGCACGCCGTCTCCGACGGCGGCACCCGTCCCTACCGGGTCCACTTCCGAGACCCGTCCTTCACCAACCTGCAGGCCATGGCGGCGATGTGCGAGGGCGGCCAGGTCGCCGACGTGATCGTCGCCGTCGCGTCCATCGACCCCGTGATGGGAGGCGTCGACCGGTGACCACCTCTTCTTCGGAGCGGGGCGTCAGCCTGGGCATGCCCGAACTGCCCGCGCCCGCCTACCCGAACGACGTCCGGGCCCGGCTGGAGGCGGACGCGCGCGAGGTCATCGCGCGCTACCCGGACTCCCGGTCCGCCCTGCTCCCACTGCTCCATCTCGTGCAGTCGGAGGAGGGCCATGTCACGCGCACCGGAATGCAGTTCTGCGCGGACATGCTGAACCTGACCACGGCCGAGGTCACCGCCGTCGCCACCTTCTACACCATGTACCGGCGCAAGCCCTCCGGTGACTACCAGGTGGGTGTGTGCACCAACACGCTGTGCGCGGTGATGGGCGGAGACGCGATCTTCGAGACCCTCCAGGAGCACCTGGGCGTCGGCAACGGCGAGACCACCGACGACGGCAAGGTCACCCTGGAGCACATCGAGTGCAACGCGGCCTGCGACTTCGCGCCGGTCGTGATGGTCAACTGGGAGTTCTTCGACAACCAGACGCCGGGCAGCGCCAAGCGCCTGGTCGACGATCTGCGCGCGGGACGGCCCGTAGAGCCCACGCGCGGGGCGCGGCTGTGCACGTTCAAGGAGACCGCGCGGATCCTGGCCGGCTTCCCCGACGAGCGGCCCGGGGCCGTCGAGGAGGGCGGCAGTGCGGGACCCGCGTCGCTGGTGGGCCTTCGCCTGGCAAGGGGAGAGGCCGCACCCGCGCGCGTGGTCCATCCGCGCGGAGGTCCCCGTGAGGAACCGCAGGACAGGGTGCACGAGCCGTCGTCGGCCGAGCACCTCAGTTCCCATGACGCGCCGCTGGATACATCAGCCTCCGACCCAGCCCACCCGGCAGGGCCTACCGCCGAGGAGGGGGAGTGATGACCGTGGTACCCGAGGTCAAGGACACGAGCCCCGAGAAGCTGCTCGCACCCGTGCTGTCGGCCTTCTGGGACGAGGACCGGTCCTGGACTCTGGACGTCTACCGGAGGCACGAGGGGTACGAGGGGCTCCGCAAGGCGCTCGCCATGTCACCGGACGACCTGATCGCGTACGTCAAGGAGTCCGGTCTGCGCGGCCGCGGCGGCGCGGGGTTCCCGACCGGAATGAAGTGGCAGTTCATTCCGCAGGGTGATGGAAAACCGCACTATCTAGTTGTCAACGCCGACGAATCGGAGCCCGGGACCTGCAAGGACATCCCGCTCCTCTTCGCGAACCCGCACAGCCTCATCGAGGGCATGGTGATCGCGTGCTATGCCATCAGGTCGTCGCATGCCTTCATCTATCTGCGTG
Organism: Streptomyces sp. NPDC054783; assembly: GCF_053611725.1. Lineage (NCBI taxonomy): Bacteria > Bacillati > Actinomycetota > Actinomycetes > Kitasatosporales > Streptomycetaceae > Streptomyces > Streptomyces sp. NPDC054783. Next base: position 116,367 of record NZ_JBSHAY010000022.1, read on the forward strand.
GTGAAGTCGTCCCCGTTCTGCGGCGGTTGCACGAGGCCGTGCGCGAGGCCTACGCGGCGGGCTACCTCGGCGAGAACATCCTGGGCAGCGGGCTCGACCTCCAGCTCACCGTGCACGCGGGCGCCGGTGCGTACATCTGCGGTGAGGAGACCGCACTGCTCGACTCGCTCGAAGGCCGCCGTGGTCAACCGCGGCTGCGTCCCCCCTTCCCTGCGGTGGAAGGCCTCTACGCCTGTCCGACTGTTGTGAACAACGTCGAGTCGATCGCGTCGGTTCCCGCGATCCTGAAAAACGGGAAAGACTGGTTCAGGTCGATGGGCAGCGAGAAGTCCCCGGGCTTCACGCTCTACTCGCTCAGCGGCCACGTCGCGAGCCCCGGCCAGTACGAGGCCCCCCTCGGCATCACGCTCCGCCAGCTCCTCGACATGAGCGGCGGCATGCGGCCCGGCCACCGCCTGAAGTTCTGGACGCCGGGTGGCTCCTCGACGCCGATGTTCACCGACGAACACCTCGACGTCCCCCTCGACTACGAGGGCGTCGGCGCTGCCGGCTCGATGCTCGGCACCAAAGCCCTGCAGTGCTTCGACGAGACGACCTGCGTGGTGCGGGCGGTGACCCGCTGGACCGAGTTCTACGCCCACGAGTCCTGCGGCAAGTGCACGCCCTGCCGCGAAGGGACGTACTGGCTCGTGCAGTTGCTGCGGGACGTCGAGGCCGGCAAGGGCACCATGTCCGACCTCGACAAGCTCGCCGACATCGCCGACAACATCAACGGCAAGTCCTTCTGCGCCCTCGGCGACGGCGCCGCGTCCCCGATCTTCTCCTCGCTGAAGTACTTCCGCGAGGAGTACGAGCAGCACATCACGGGCCGGGGCTGCCCCTTCGACCCGGCCAAGTCGACGGCCTGGGCGGACCGCCCGGAGGTGAACGCATGACCGTGACCACCAGTGCTCCCACGGGTGGGGGAGAGGCGGCGGTCCCGCCGGAGGACCTCGTCACCCTGACGATCGACGGCATCGAGATCAGCGTGCCCAAGGGCACCCTGGTCATCCGGGCCGCCGAGCAGCTCGGCATCGAGATCCCCCGGTTCTGCGACCACCCCCTGCTCGACCCCGCCGGCGCCTGTCGCCAGTGCATCGTCGAGGTCGAGGGCCAGCGCAAGCCCATGGCGTCCTGCACCATCACCTGCACCGACGGCATGGTGGTGAAGACCCAGCTGACCTCGCCGGTCGCCGAGAAGGCCCAGCACGGCGTGATGGAGCTGCTGCTCATCAACCACCCGCTGGACTGCCCGGTCTGCGACAAGGGCGGCGAGTGCCCGCTGCAGAACCAGGCGATGTCGCACGGCAACGCCGAATCCCGCTTCGACGGCAAGAAGCGCACCTACGAAAAGCCCGTACCGATCTCCACGCAGGTACTGCTCGACCGCGAACGGTGCGTACTGTGCGCCCGCTGCACCCGGTTCTCCAACCAGATCGCGGGCGACCCGATGATCGAGCTGATCGAGCGGGGCGCGCTCCAGCAGGTCGGTACCGGCGAGGGCGACCCGTTCGAGTCGTACTTCTCCGGCAACACCATTCAGATCTGCCCGGTCGGCGCGCTCACCTCGGCGGCCTACCGTTTCCGCTCCCGCCCCTTCGACCTCGTCTCCTCGCCGTCGGTGTGCGAGCACTGCTCCGGCGGCTGCGCCATCCGCACCGACCACCGGCGCGGCAAGGTCATGCGGCGACTCGCCGAGAACGACCCCGAGGTCAACGAGGAGTGGATCTGCGACAAGGGACGCTTCGCGTTCCGCTACGCGCAGCAGAAGGACCGCCTGGAGACACCGCTGGTGCGCAACGCCGACGGCGACCTGGAGCCCGTCTCCTGGCCGGAAGCCCTGGAGGCGGCCGCACGGGGCCTGGCCGCCGCCCGCTCCCGGGCCGGCGTCCTCATCGGCGGCCGGCTGACCGTCGAGGACGCCTACGCGTACAGCAAGTTCGCGCGCGTGGCGCTCGACACGAACGACATCGACTTCCGCGCGCGCGTGCACAGCGGCGAGGAGGCCGATTTCCTGGCCTCCCAGGTGGCAGGCCGCGGCCATGACCTCGACGGTACGGGCGTCACGTACACCTTCCTGGAGAAGGCGCCCGCGGTCCTGCTGGCGGGCTTCGAGTCGGAGGAGGAGGCGCCCGGCGTCTTCCTGCGGCTGCGCAAGGCCTGGCGCAAGCACAAGCAGAAGGTGTTCGCGCTGGCCACACACGAGACCCGGGGCCTGCAGAAGGCGGGCGGCACGTTGCTGCCGGCCGCGCCCGGCACCGAGACGGAGTGGCTGGACGCCCTCGCGAGCGGCGTCGGCCTGGAGGAGCCCGGCACCCGCGCCGCCGAGGCCCTGCGCACCGAGGGCGCGGTCATCGTCGTCGGTGAGCGGCTCGCCGCGGTCGCCGGCGGCCTCACCGCCGCCGTACGCGCCGCCACCGCGACCGGCGCCCAGCTGGTGTGGATCCCGCGCCGGGCCGGTGAGCGCGGCGCCGTCGAGGTGGGCGCGCTGCCGTCGCTGCTGCCGGGCGGCCGCCCGGCGACCGACCCACGCGCGCGTGAGGAGGTCGCCGCCGCCTGGGGCCTCGCCGAACTCCCGCTGCGCTACGGCCGCGACACCCACCACATCGTGGAGGCCGCCGCCACCGGCGAACTGTCGGCACTCGTGGTCGCCGGGGTGGAGATCGCCGACCTGCCCGACCCGGCACGCGCGCGTGAAGCACTCGACAGGGTCGGCTTCCTGGTGTCGATGGAGCTGCGGCCCAGCGAGGTCACCGAGCACGCCGATGTCGTCCTGCCGGTCGCCGCGGTCGCCGAGAAGGGGGGCACCTTCCTCAACTGGGAGGGCAGGGTGCGCTTCTTCGACGCAGCCCTCAAGCCCGACCAGATGACCCGCCGCCTGGCACCGACCGACGCGCGCGTGCTGCAGATGCTGGCCGACGCCATGGACGTCCACCTGGGCCTGCCGGATCTGCGCACCACGCGCGCGGAGATCGACCGGCTCGGCCCCTGGGACGGCCCGCGCGCCCTTGACCCCCACGAGTCCGCGGAAGCGCTGCCCCGCCCGGCCGCCGGCGAGGCCGTGCTCGCCGGGCACCGGCTGCTGCTCGACCAGGGCGTCCTCCAGGAGGGCGACGAGGCGCTCGCCGGAACCCGGCACGCCGCGCACGCGCGCGTGTCGGCGGCGACGGCCGCCGAGGCGGGCGTCAAGGAAGGCGACGTCCTCGCCGTCACCGGACCCTCCGGCACCGCCGAACTCCCGCTGCAGATCACCGAGATGCCCGACCGCGTGGTCTGGCTTCCGCTGAACTCCGTCGGCGCCGGCGTGGCCTGCGACACCGGGGCTCGGCCCGGCTCACTCGTCCGCATCGGCCCGGCGGCATCCGCCGAAGTGGCCCCCAAGGAGGTGGAGGGATGAGCCCGTACCTCGCAGCTGAAGACCTCTCGATGTTCGGCCGCGACCCCTGGTGGCTGGTCGTCATCAAGGCCGTGTTCTGCTTCGCCTTCCTGATGGTGACCGTGCTGTTCTCCATCGTCTGGGAGCGCAAGGTCGTCGCCTGGATGCAGCTGCGCATCGGCCCGAACCGGCACGGCCCCTGGGGCATGCTCCAGTCGCTCGCCGACGGCGTGAAGCTGATGCTCAAGGAAGACATCATCGTCAAGCGCGCCGACAAGGTGGTCTACGTCCTGGCGCCGATCGTCGCGGCCATCCCGGCGTTCATGGCGATCGCGGTGATCCCCTTCGGCCCGGCCGACAACGAGATCTCGATCTTCGGCACGCGCACCACGATGCAGCTCACGGACCTGCCGATCGCGATGCTCTACATCCTCGCGGTCGCCTCCGTCGGCATCTACGGCATCGTCCTCGCGGGTTGGAGTTCCGGATCCACCTACCCGCTCCTCGGCGGCCTGCGCTCCTGCGCGCAGATGATCTCCTACGAGATCGCCATGGGTGCCGCGTTCGCCTCCGTGTTCCTGTACTCGGGGTCGATGTCGACGTCCACGATCGTGGCGCAGCAGCACGACCGCTGGTACATCCTGCTCCTGCCGGTCTCGTTCATCCTCTACATCGTCACGATGGTCGGCGAGACAAACCGCGCCCCCTTCGACATGCCGGAGTCCGAGGGCGACCTGGTCGGCGGCTTCAACACCGAGTACTCGTCCATCAAGTTCGCGATGTTCATGCTCGCCGAGTACGTGAACATGGTGACGGTCTCGGCCGTGTCGACCACGCTGTTCCTCGGGGGCTGGCGCGCCCCCTGGCCGATCAGCTCCTTCTGGCAAGGTGCGAACCACGGCTGGTGGCCGCTGCTCTGGTTCGTGATCAAGGTCCAGTTGCTGCTGTTCTTCTTCATCTGGCTGCGCGGCACGCTCCCTCGCGTCCGCTACGACCAGCTGATGAAGCTCGGCTGGAAAGTACTCATCCCGGTCTCCGTGACCTGGCTGATGCTGGTGGCGACCGTAAGGGCCCTGCGCAACGAGCACTACAACTTCGCCGACATCGCCCTCTACGTGGGCGGCGGAGTCCTCGCCCTGCTGCTGATCTCCTTCGTCGCCGACATGTTCCGCGAGAAGGCCAAGACGCCCGAACAGCCCGCCGCCGAGCAGGCCGGATTCGACGCGATGGCGGGCGGATTCCCCGTACCGCCGCTGCCCGGACAGGAGCTGCCGCCGGTGCCCAGGCGCCGCTCGCGCCGGGAGCGGGAGCTGATTGTCAGTGGCGGGACGGACACTGACAGTGACGGATCTTCGGATGGAAAGGAGGCGTCGGATGGCTGAGGAGCCCAAGGAGACCAAGCCCGGTTTCCAGAACCCCGTGGCCGGCTTCGGTGTGACCTTCAAGGCCATGTTCAAGAAGCGGCTGACCGAGCAGTACCCGGAGCAGAAGAAGACCACGGCTCCGCGGTTCCACGGACGGCACCAGCTCAACCGCCATCCGGACGGCCTGGAGAAGTGCGTCGGCTGCGAGCTGTGCGCCTGGGCCTGCCCCGCCGACGCCATCTATGTCGAGGGCGCCGACAACACCGACGAGGAACGCTACTCGCCGGGCGAGCGGTACGGCCGCGTCTACCAGATCAACTACGCCCGCTGCATCCTGTGCGGACTGTGCATCGAGGCGTGCCCCACACGCGCGCTGACGATGACCAACGAGTTCGAGCTGGCCGACTCCAGCCGCGCCAACCTCATCTACACCAAGGAACAGCTCCTCGCCGGCCTCGAAGAAGGCATGGTCGACACGCCGCACGCGATCTTCCCGGGGACCGACGAGCAGGACTACTACCGGGGCCTGGTGACACAGGCCGCGCCCGGCACGGTCCGCCAGGTCGCCCTCTCCAAGGGCGAGGTCCCGCAGGAGGCGGCGTCCACCTTCGGCGAGGAGGAGCCGGCCTCGGAGAAGGTGATCGGCCGATGACGACGCAGCTCGCCGCCTACACCACCTCCACCGGTGAGGCCTTCCAGTTCTGGGTCCTCGGCACCGTCGCGGTGATCGGCGCCCTGTGCACCGTCTTCATGAAGAAGGCCGTGCACAGCGCGCTCTGTCTCGCCGGGACCATGATCGTCCTGGCGGTGTTCTACCTCGCCAACGGCGCCTACTTCCTGGGCGTCGTGCAGATCGTCGTCTACACCGGCGCGATCATGATGCTGTTCCTGTTCGTGGTGATGCTCGTCGGCGTCACGGCCGCGGACTCACTGAAGGAGACCATCAAGGGCCAGCGCTGGCTGGCCCTCCTGTGTGGCGTCGGCTTCGGTGTCCTGCTGTTCGCCGGCATCGGCAATGCCTCCCTGAAGGAGTTCGCCGGCATCGGCCAGGCGAACGCGAACGGCAATGTGGAGGGCCTCGCCTCCCTCATCTTCACCAAGTACGTCTTCGCCTTCGAAATCACCGGCGCCCTGCTCATCACCGCCGCCGTCGGCGCCATGGTGCTCACCCACCGCGAGCGCACCGAACGCGCCAAGACCCAGCGCGAGCTGGCCGAACAGCGCGTCCGCGAGGGCAAGTACGTGCCGCCGCTGCCCGCCCCCGGTGTCTACGCCCGGCACAACGCCGTCGATATCGCGGGCCTGCTGCCCGACGGCACCCCGTCCGAGCTGACCGTCAGCAAGACGCTGCGCGAGCGCGGTCAGATCCGTGACGTGTCGGCGGAGGCGCTCAACGACCTGCGGGCGCTGGAGCAGCGCGCGCAGGAACGCCTGGAGCGTGAGGCGATCGAACCGGCGACGTTCAAGCGGCCCGAGGAGGCGTCGAAGTGAACCCGGTCAACTACCTCTATCTCGCCGCCTTGTTGTTCACGATCGGCGCGACCGGCGTACTGATCCGGCGCAACGCCATCGTGGTCTTCATGTGCATCGAGCTGATGCTGAACGCCTGCAACCTCGCGTTCGTCACCTTCTCCCGGATGCACGGCAACCTCGACGGCCAGATCATCGCCTTCTTCACGATGGTCGTCGCCGCCGCGGAGGTCGTGGTGGGCCTCGCGATCATCGTGTCGCTGTTCCGTACCCGCCACTCGGCCTCGGTCGACGACGCCAGCCTGATGAAGCTGTAAGGGGTCGGAAGAATCGTGGAGAACCTGATCGCGCTGCTCATCGCGGCGCCCCTGCTCGGAGCGGCCGTCCTCCTGGTCGGCGGCCGGCGCCTGGACCGCGTCGGCCACTGGATCGGCACGCTGCTCTCGTTCGTCTCCTTCGTCATCGGCCTGGCACTCTTCGCCGATCTGCTCGGCAAGGGCGCCGAACACCGCACCATGACGCAGCACTTGTGGACGTGGATCTCGGTGGGCAGCTTCCATGCGGACGTCACCTTCCGCCTGGACCAGCTCTCGATGACGTTCGTCCTGCTCATCACCGGCGTCGGCTCGCTGATCCACCTGTACTCGGTCGGGTACATGGAGCACGACGAGCGGCGCCGCCGCTTCTTCGGCTACCTGAACCTGTTCCTCGCGGCGATGCTGCTGCTCGTCCTCGCCGACAACTACCTGCTGCTGTACGTCGGCTGGGAAGGCGTCGGCCTCGCCTCCTACCTGCTGATCGGCTTCTGGCAGCACAAGCCCAGCGCCGCGACGGCCGCGAAGAAGGCCTTCCTGGTCAACCGCGTCGGCGACATGGGTCTGTCGATTGCGATCATGCTGATGTTCGCCACCTTCGGCACCTTCGCCTTCGGCCCGGTCCTCAGCCACGCCGGCGACACCTCCCAGGGAAAGCTCACCGCGATCGGCCTGATGCTGCTCCTCGCCGCCTGCGGCAAGTCCGCCCAGGTGCCGCTGCAGTCCTGGCTCGGCGACGCCATGGAGGGCCCGACTCCGGTCTCGGCCCTGATCCACGCGGCGACGATGGTGACCGCGGGCGTTTACCTCATCGTCCGCTCGGGAGCCATCTTCAACGCCGCCCCCGACGCCCAGCTGGCCGTCACCGTGGTCGGCGCGGTCACGCTCCTCTTCGGTGCGATCGTCGGTTGCGCCAAGGACGACATCAAGAAGGCACTGGCCGGCTCGACCATGTCGCAGATCGGCTACATGGTGCTCGCCGCGGGCCTCGGCCCCATCGGATACGTCTTCGCGATCATGCACCTGGTGACGCACGGCTTCTTCAAGGCCGGACTGTTCCTCGGCGCCGGCTCCGTCATGCACGGCATGAACGACGAGGTCGACATGCGCCGCTACGGCGGCCTGCGGAAGTACATGCCGATCACGTTCATCACCTTCGGTCTCGGCTACCTGGCGATCATCGGCTTCCCGTTCCTGTCCGGCTTCTACTCCAAGGACAAGATCATCGAGGCGGCCTTTGCCAAGGGCGGCACCGAGGGCTGGATCCTCGGCGGCGTGGCCCTGCTGGGCGCGGCCATCACCGCCTTCTACATGACGCGCGTGATGCTGATGACGTTCTTCGGAGAAGAACGCTGGCGCAACGCCCCCACCTCGTCCCCGGCCGAACCGAGCGTGGAGCCCGCCGCCGAGACGCGCGGCGAACACGCGGAGCCGCACCCGCACGAGTCGCCCAAGGTCATGACGATCCCCATGATCGTGCTGGCTGTGGGATCGGTGGCCTGCGGCTTCTTCTTCAACCTCGGCGACCGCTTTCTGCACTGGCTCGAGCCGGTCACCGGGCACAGTGAGGGCCACTCCCCGGTCAGCACCTGGACGGTCACCGGCGCGACCCTGGTCTGCCTCGTCATCGGCGTCGGCATCGCCTGGGCCCAGTACGGCCGCAAGCCCGTCCCCGCCGTGGCCCCGCGCGGCTCGCTGCTCACCCGCGCAGCCCGCCGCGACCTGCTCCAGGACGACTTCAACCATGTGGTCCTGGTGCGCGGCGGCGAGCACCTGACGCGCTCCCTGGTCTACCTCGACCACACCCTGGTCGACGGCGTCGTCAATGGCACCGCGGCCGGCTTCGGCGGCCTGTCCGGACGGCTCCGCCGGGTCCAGAACGGCTTCGCCCGCTCCTATGCGGTCTCGATGTTCGGCGGTGCGGCACTCCTGGTCGCCGCGACCCTGCTGATGAGGGCGGTCTGATACCGATGTCCTTTCCTCTGCTGACAGCGACGGCGGCGCTCCCGGCCGTAGGGGCCGTCGCCACGGCCGCCGTACCGGCCGCCCGGCGTACCGCCGCCAAGTGGCTGGCGGTGCTCGTCTCGCTCGCCACGCTCGCCCTGGCGATCACCGTCCTGGTCCGTTTCGACCCGGGCGGCGCCCGCTACCAGCTCACCGAGTCCCACGCCTGGATCAAGAACTTCGGGGTGAGATACGAGCTGGGGGTCGACGGCATCGCGGTGGCGCTCATCGCCCTCACCGCTGTACTGATCCCGTTCATCATCCTCGCGGGCTGGCACGACGCCGATCCACTGGAGACCGGAAGCCGACGCTGGCGGCCGACTCAGGGCTTCTTCGCGCTGATCCTCGCCGTCGAGGCGATGGTGCTCATCTCCTTCGAGTCCACCGACGTCTTCCTGTTCTACATCTTCTTCGAAGCCATGCTCATCCCGATGTACTTCCTCATCGGCGGCTTCGGGGACCGCGCCCACGCACAGGGCGAGGAGGCGGCCGCGACGCAGCGGTCGTACGCGGCGGTGAAGTTCCTGCTCTACAACCTGGTCGGCGGCCTGATCATGTTGGCCGCGGTGATCGGCCTCTACGTAGTGGCCGGAAACTTCAGCCTGCAGGAGATCGCGCAGGCCCGCGCGAACGGCTCGCTGCACATGGCGACCAGCACCGAACGCTGGCTGTTCCTGGGCTTCTTCTTCGCGTTCGCGGTGAAGGCGCCGCTGTGGCCGCTGCACACCTGGCTACCCAATGCCATGCAGGAGTCCACCGCCCCGGTGGCCGTCCTCATCACCGCGGTCGTCGACAAGGTCGGCACCTTCGCGATGCTCCGCTTCTGCCTCCAGTTGTTCCCCCAGGCCAGCAAGTGGGCCACGCCCGTCATCCTCGTCCTGGCCCTGATCAGCATCGTCTACGGCGCACTGCTCGCCGTCGGCCAGCGGGACATCAAGCGCCTGGTCGCCTACGCGTCGATCTCGCACTTCGGCTTCATCATCATGGGCATCTTCGCGATGACCAGCCAGGGCCAGTCCGGTGCGACGCTCTACATGGTCAACCACGGCATCTCCACGGCCGCGTGGATGCTGGTCGCGGGCTTCCTGATCTCCCGGCGCGGCTCGCGGCTCATCGCCGACTACGGAGGCGTGCAGAAGGTCGCCCCGGTGCTCGCCGGCACCTTCCTGATCGGCGGCCTCGCCACCCTCTCGCTCCCCGGACTCGCCCCGTTCGTCAGCGAGTTCCTCGTCCTGGTCGGCACGTTCACGCGCTACCCGGCGATCGGCATCATCGCCACCTTCGGCATCGTCCTCGCCGCGCTCTACGCCCTCGTCCTGTACCAGCGGACGATGACGGGCCCGGTGAAGCCCGAGGTCTCGGCGATGCCCGACCTGCGCGCGCGGGAACTCGTCGTCATCGCCCCGCTGATCGTGCTGCTGATCTTCCTGGGCGTCTATCCGAAGCCCGTCACGGACATCGTCAACCCAGCGGTCAAGCAGACCATGTCCGACGTACACAAGACCGACCCCAAGCCCTCGGTGGAGGCTGCCAAGTGAGCACAACAGCCGTCCACAGCCTGTGGACAACCGCGGCCGACCCGATCGCGAAGATCCCGGCACCGAAGATCGAATACGGACAGTTGTCGCCGACGCTGATCGTCGTCGGTGCGGCACTGATCGGCGTGCTGATCGAGGCGTTCCTTCCGCGCAAGTCCCGCTACTACGCGCAGGTGTTCGTGTCCGTCGTAGCCCTCTGCGCCGCCTTCGCCGCGGTGGTCGCGCTGGCGGCCGACGGCTACGGCACCACCAAGGCGCACATCGCGGCCATGGGGGCGATCGCGGTCGACGGCCCGGCCCTGTTCTTGCAGGGCACGATCCTGCTGGCCGGTCTCGTCGGCCTCTTCACCTTCGCCGAGCGGCGCCTCGACCCGGCCGCGCACGGCAACCGCGTCGATTCCTTCGCCGCGCAGGCTGCCTCCGTACCGGGCAGCGACAGCGAGAAGGCGGCGGTGAAGGCGGGATTCACCACCACGGAGGCCTTCCCGCTCCTCCTCTTCGCGATCGCCGGCATGCTGGTGTTCCCCTCGGCCAACGACCTGCTGACCCTGTTCGTGGCCCTGGAGGTCTTCTCCCTGCCGCTGTACCTGCTGTGCGCGCTGGCCCGCCGCAAGCGGCTGATGTCGCAGGAAGCAGCGGTCAAGTACTTCCTGCTCGGCGCGTTCGCCTCGGCGTTCACGCTGTTCGGCATCGCCCTGCTGTACGGCTACGCGGGCTCGGTGTCGTACGCGCGTATCGCCCAGGTCGTCGACGGCACGGTCACCAATGTCGACCCGGCGCTCGCCAACACCATGGGCAACGACGCACTGCTGCTCCTCGGCAGCGCCCTGATCGTGATGGGCCTGCTGTTCAAGGTGGGCGCGGTGCCGTTCCACATGTGGACGCCGGACGTCTACCAGGGTGCGCCGACGCCCGTGACCGGCTTCATGGCGGCGGCGACGAAGGTGGCCGCGTTCGGCGCGCTGCTGCGCCTTCTCTACGTCGTCCTGCCCGGGATGCGCTGGGACTGGCGGCCGGTCATGTGGGCGGTGGCGATCATCACCATGCTCGGCGGCGCGATCATCGCGATCACGCAGACCGACATCAAGCGGCTGCTGGCGTACTCGTCCATCGCGCACGCCGGATTCATCCTCGCGGGTGTCATCGCCACGTCGAAGGACGGCGTCTCGTCCGTCCTCTTCTACCTGGCGGGCTACTCGTTCGTGACCATCGGCGCCTTCGCGGTGGTCACGCTGGTGCGCGACGCGGGCGGCGAGGCGACCCACCTGTCCAAGTGGGCGGGACTCGGCCGCCGCTCCCCGCTGGTGGCGGCGGTCTTCGCGGTGTTCCTGCTTGCCTTCGCCGGCATCCCGCTGACCTCCGGCTTCGCCGGGAAGTTCGCCGTGTTCAAGGCGGCGGCGGACGGCGGCGCGGCCCCGTTGGTCGTGGTCGGTGTGATCTCCTCGGCGATCGCCGCGTTCTTCTACATCCGCGTGATCGTCCTGATGTTCTTCAGCGAGCCGAGGCCGGAGGGCCCGACCGTGGCCGTCCCGTCCCCGCTGACCATGGCCGCGATCGCCGTGGGCGTGGCGGTGACGCTGGTGCTCGGTGTGGCGCCGCAGTACTTCCTGGACCTGGCGAGCCAGGCCGGGGTGTTCGTGCGCTGACGTCCATCTCGTAGGACGCCGCTGCCTGGCACCCTCGTTCAGGAGGGTGCCAGGCAGCGGCGCGTTTCCGGGCTTGCTTCCGCGGTCACGGGTGACCGAGGCCTCGCAGAGACAAGGCTCGCGTATAGCTGGCTGCCTCACGTCAGCGGGCGATTACGCAGAAGAACGGACCCAGCCTGTGGATAACTCCGAGGCTGTCGGTCCGGACCCCTATCGTGGAGGCAGCGGTCGAGGAACGACACACGGGGGACCGACGGGGGACAGGACAATGGGTGCGACGGGCGGGATCAGCGAGATGCCACAGGTGACCGAGGGGCCGGGCGCGGCCGACAGCGAGGCGCTGGCCACGCTGCACCGGGTCTTCGGGTACGACGCCTTCCGGGGCGAACAGGACGCGATCATCGAGCACGTGGTGGCGGGCGGCGACGCTCTCGTCCTCATGCCCACCGGCGGCGGAAAGTCGCTCTGCTACCAGATCCCGGCCCTGGTCAGACCCGGTACGGGCGTGGTGATCTCGCCGCTGATCGCGCTCATGCAGGACCAGGTGGACGCCCTGCGTGCCCTCGGTGTGCGCGCCGGCTTCATCAACTCCACGCAGGACTTCGACGAGCGGCGCGTGGTCGAGGCCGAGTTCCTGGCCGGCGAGCTGGACCTGCTGTACCTGGCCCCGGAACGGCTGCGCCTGGAGGGCACGCTCGACCTGCTCTCGCGCGGCAAGATCTCCGTCTTCGCGATCGACGAGGCGCACTGCGTGTCCCAGTGGGGGCATGACTTCCGCCCGGACTACCTCACCTTGTCCCTCCTCGGCGAGCGCTGGCCGGATGTCCCGCGCATCGCCCTCACGGCCACGGCGACCCGAGCCACCCACGAGGAGATCACCCAGCGGCTGAACCTGCCGGCAGCACGCCACTTCGTCGCCAGCTTCGACCGGCCCAACATCCAGTACCGGATCGTGCCCAAGGCCGACCCCAGGAAACAGCTGCTCGCCTTCCTGCGCGAGGAACACCCGGGCGACGCCGGCATCGTCTACTGCCTTTCACGCAACTCGGTGGAGCGGACGGCGGAGTTCCTGACGGCCAACGGCATCGATGCGGTGCCGTACCACGCGGGCCTGGACGCGGGCATGCGCGCCGCCCACCAGTCACGCTTCCTGCGCGAGGACGGTCTGGTCGTGGTGGCGACCATCGCCTTCGGCATGGGCATCGACAAGCCGGACGTACGGTTCGTCGCCCACCTGGACCTGCCCAAGTCGATCGAGGGCTACTACCAGGAGACCGGCCGCGCGGGCCGCGACGGACTGCCGTCCACGGCCTGGATGGCGTACGGCCTGAACGACGTCATACAGCAGCGCAAGCTGATCCAGTCTGGTGAGGGCGACGAGGCGTTCCGCCGCCGGGCCAACGCCCACCTCGACGCCATGCTCGCGCTGTGCGAGACCGCCCGGTGCCGCCGCGGCCAGCTGCTCGCCTACTTCGGTCAGGACCCCGACACGGCGGGCTGCGGCAACTGCGACACCTGTCTCACCCCGCCGGAGACCTGGGACGGCACGATCGCCGCTCAGAAGGTGCTGTCGACTGTGGTGCGGCTGCAGCGGGAGCGCGGGCAGAAGTTCGGCGCCGTGCAGATCGTCGACATCCTGCTCGGCAAGCGCACCGGCAAGGTGATCCAGTTCGACCACGACCAGCTGTCCGTCTTCGGCATCGGGCAGGACCTCACCGAGGCCGACTGGCGGGGCGCCATCCGGCAGCTGCTGGCGCAGGGTCTGCTCGCGGTCGAGGGGGAGTACGGCACGCTGGTGCTCACCGAGGCGAGCGGCTCCGTGCTGCGGAGCGAGCGGGAGGTACCGCTGCGCAAGGAGCCGAAGAAGCCGGCCACGTCCCGGTCGAGGTCGGCCGGCGCCTCCGGCGGCGACCGCAAGGCCAAGGCCGCCGCGGCCGAGCTGCCCGGCGAACTCCTGCCCGCCTTCGAGGCGCTGCGTGCCTGGCGTGCCGAGCAGGCCCGCGAGCAGGGCGTGCCGGCGTACGTCATCTTCCACGACGCCACCCTGCGGGAGATCGTCAGCCGCAGGCCTGGCTCGGTGCGTGAGCTCGGCACGGTGAGCGGCGTCGGCGAGAAGAAGCTGGCGACGTACGGGGAGGGCGTGCTGGCCGTGCTGGCCGCCCAGGACGACCCGGCCCCGACCGCAGGCGACGCGCAGGACGCCGACTGGCCGGAGCCGGACGAGGAGCCGGAGCCGGAACCGGACCACTGGATATAGCGGCCGGTCCGGAGCGACAGGCGGGAGCGTCGCCGTCACAGACCCCGAGCCGCGTACGCCCTGACGTCCGCATCCGTGTCGGCCGTGGCTGCGGCGAGGGCCACGCGGGCCTCCTCGGTGCCGCGGTGCCGGATCAGGGCGAGCACCGCCGCCTTGCGCACGTCGGCGTTGGGGTCGGCCAGCACCTTGGCCAGGGCGGCGACGGCGGTCTCGGCGCGCGCGGCCGACAGCGCGGTGGCGGCGCCGAAGCGGACCTGCCAGGCCGGGTCGGACAGCGCGGCGACGGCACGGTCGGCGAGCGGGCCAGGACAGCCGGTGCCGGCCAGCGCGGTGAACGCTGCCCCGCACACCAGGGCATCGCTGTCCTGGGTGAGCCGGTCAAGGGCGGCGGCAAGCAGCTCCCGGTCGGCTGCGGTCGGGGACGCCCAGCCGACGGCGGCCAGGGCCTTGGCCACGGTGACCCGGACCTCCCGGGAGGGATCGTTCGCGGCACGCGCCAGGGGTCCGACCGCGTCGACGGAGACCAGCGCTCGTACGGCCTCGGTACGCACGGTGATGTCGGGGTCGTCCAGCGCCGCCGCGAACACCCCGGCCTCGCCGAGCCGCAGGGCGCGCAACACGTCGAGGGCGGCGTTGCGGACCACGGGGTCAACCGAGGCGAGCGCGCCGGTGAGGGTGGTGCCCAGGGCGGGTTCGGGTGGCAGGGTCTCGACCAGCTCGCGCAGCGAGGCAGCGGCGGCCGCGCGTACCTCGGCGTCGGTATCGGACGGAGCGCCGGCCAGGGCCTGTCCGGTGCCTGGCGGCACGGTCTCGGTGAGGACCGAGACGGCCGTACGGCGGACGGCGGCATCCGGGTCGGTCAAGTAGGGCTCCACCGAGGCGAGTTCTGGTTCGGCCTCTGCCAGCTCCAGCAGTTCCAGGAGCCGGGGTGAGGCGACGCCCGGCGCGTCGGCCTGGTCGGCGGAGGCGGTGGCACGGGCGGACGTCGGTCCGGCCGCGACCGGGGCCACCTCTCGCGGTCCGGCCGTGGCCACGTGCTCCGGACTGACCTCGCCCAGTTTCCGGGAGGGACCGCCGACCGGCGCGAACTCCTCGACCGGAACCAGGTACGGAGCCACGGGGCGGGCCGTGAACTCCATGGCACCAGAGGGGGACTTGTGCAGATCGAGATGGTGGAACCAGGAGACGTCGTCGCGGCCGGGGTGGTCGAGGCGGTCGTGGTAGAGGCCCCACCGGGACTCGGTGCGGGCGAGAGAGGCGCGGGTGGCCATCTCGGCGCAGTCGCGGATGAACGTGCGGACCTCGTCGGTGACGCGACCGTATTCGCGGAGGGTTTCCGCGAGGCCCATCAGACGGTCGAGCCCGTGCGGATATTTCCGGGCGACGACCACGGTGCCGACTCCGGGCAGCCGTTCCACCAGGCCTCGGCCCTGAGGAGGGCCAGGGCCTGGCGAACGGTGTTGCGGGAGGCGCGGTAGTCGGCGGCGAGGGTGGACTCGTGGGGGAGGGGGCCGCTCCGGAAGGCGCCGGTGAGGATCTGGTGGCGCAGCAGATCGGCGAGTTGCCGGGCCCGGTCCGCGCGCAGCCGACGACGCGTGCGGTGGGCGGCGACGGTGGTCGCGGCGCCCTGACCGGCGTGCTCGCGGGGACGGTCGGTGGGTCGGTGGGTGGCATGGCTGGAACCATGCCGATGCGGTAGGGAAAGTCGTGTTGCTGGAGTGTTGCGCCAGGTGAGGATGCGTTGAATATGTCGCTGACCTGCGGGTTTTCCTCTCCGGGCGGCAAGATCTGTCACCCGGCGCACCGCCCGGGGCAATGCCGTCAGGACAGTGCCGTCAGTCCCGGCGCGAAGGTGATGAGAAGCGGCAGCAACGGCACCAGAGCGGCCACCGTCGTCGTCAAGGCCCGGTGGCGGCGCAGCAGCCGTGGCGGCGGCTCCAGCAGCCGGTCCACGCGTTCGCCGAGGAGGCGGCGGCTGGAGTCGCAGGACAGGACGCCCCGGTGCTGGTTCAGCTCGATCAGCGCGAGGGCCGTGGTGAGGTGGCCGCAGCGGCGGGACGCCGTGTCGTCGGCGGCCAGCTCGACCAGGCGGTGCGTCTGGTCGCAGAAGTGGGCGAACAGCGGCACGCGCGGGAAGCCTGTGGCGAGTGCGGTGGACAGGTGCAGCAGCCAGTCGTGGTGGGCACGCGCGTGCCCGCGCTCGTGGGTGAGGACGGCGTCCAGCTGGTGGTCGGTGAGCCGGTGCAGCGCGCCGGTGGTGACGACCAGCTGCGGGGGGTGCCCCGGCATCCACCATGCGTCCGGGTACTCGTCCTCCAGCACCAGCATCGGGCCGCGTGCCGCCGGCAGTCCGGCCGGCAGGTCGGGGGCGCGCTCTCGCAGCTGCGCGCGGGCCTGGCCACGGCTGCGGCGGGCCTCGAAGAGTTCCCGCGCCAGCATCGCCGTCGTCCAGGCGGCCCCGCAGGCCAGCAGCACGGTGAGGGTGGCGGACCACACCGGCGCCGAGGAGAGGTCGTAGGCGGCGGTGACGGAGGGCGGGGCGGGGGCGAACACGCGGTCGCGGACGGCGTGGAAGACGGCCGCCGTACCCAGGACCAGTGCGGCCAGGCAGCACAGCAGGACGGTGGCGACCAGGCACTGCCACACCCACAACGCGACCACGGGTTCCCGCTCGGGCCAGGCGGCACGGGTCAGCGCGCGCGGTGCCGGCAGGGCGGCCGTCAGGGCGACGACGCTCAGCAGGAGCAGGCAGACGGTCATGCCGGGGCTCCGGTTCCTGGTCGGAGAGTTGTGCGGGTGTCAGGTGGTGCGGGTGGTGCGAGGAGATGCGCCGAGGGCGCCTCGCGTGGTGCGTGTCCGCGCCCAGTATGACGGTGCGGGGCGGCGGGAGTCAGGTCTCGAGCAGTGATCCGTTCGACGCATTCGCTCGCCTGCTCCCGGGCATGCCCGCTTGCCCGCCCCGCAGGACGGGAAGCCCCATGCCTCCCGGTCCCGCAGGGCTTGCCGCACCGCCCCCAGGAGTCGAAGTTGCTCGCTCCGGCGGATTTGTCGGTCTCTTGCTACAAGGCGCCGGTCACCCCGACGCCCCTCGTCCGGGACCGCGCGCCGTGGCGTCGCTCAGCCCGCAACGACGCGTCCGCTGACCTCCCCCAGCCCGACCCGGCGGCCGTCCGCGCCGGGGGCCCAGGCCGTCAGGGTCACCACGTCGCCGTCCTCCAGGAAGGCCCGCTTGCCCTCCGGGAGTTCCAGGGGGTCGCGGCCGTTCCAGGTCAGCTCCAGCAGCGAGCCGCGCTGGCGCTCCTCGGGCCCGCTCACCGTGCCCGAGCCGTACAGGTCGCCGGTGCGCAGCGAGGCGCCGTTCACCGTCATGTGGGCGAGCTGCTGGGCCGCGGTCCAGTACATCGTGGAGAACGGCGGCTCGGAGACCACATGGCCGTTGATGGCGATGGAGATCCGCAGGTCGTAGCCGCCGGGCTCGATGCCCGGCGCGGAGTCGTCCAGGTAGGGCAGCAGCGGGTGCGTGCGCTCCGGAGGCGCCACGCGCGCGTGCTCCAGCGCTTCCAGCGGAGTGATCCACGCCGACACCGAGGTCGCGAAGGACTTGCCGAGGAAGGGGCCGAGGGGGACGTACTCCCAGGCCTGGATGTCCCGCGCGGACCAGTCGTTCAGCAGGCACAGCCCGAAGACGTGCTCGCGGAAGTCGCCGAGCGCGACCGACCGGCCCAGCTCGGACGGCACGCCCACGACGAAGCCGACCTCGGCCTCGATGTCCAGCCGGATCGACGGGCCGAAGACGGGCGCCGGGTCCGCGGGGGCCTTGCGCTGCCCGGACGGCCGTACGACGTCCGTGCCGGAGACGACGACAGTGCCGGAGCGGCCGTGGTAGCCGATCGGCAGGTGCTTCCAGTTGGGGGTGAGGGAGTCCTCGGCGTCCGGGCGGAAGATCCGGCCGACGTTGCGGGCATGGTTCTCCGAGGCGTAGAAGTCGACGTAGTCCGCCACCTCGAAGGGCAGGTGCAGGGTCACTTCGGACAGCGGGTGGAACAGCGGCTCGACGGCCTCGCGGTGCGCGGGGTCCGTGACCCAGGCCGTGACGGCGCGCCGTACCTCCGTCCAGGCCGGGCGGCCGGCGGCGAGCAGTGCGTCGAGGGTGGGCCGCGCGAGCAGCGCGTGGTGCGGCGAGCCGAGGGCGGCGGCCGCGGCGCCCACGTCGAGGACCTGGTCCCCGAGCCGGACTCCGACCCTCCGTTCCGCGCTGCCGGAGGGCGAGAACACGCCATAGGGAAGGTTGTGCGGGCCGAAGGGGTCGCCCTCGGGGACGTCGAAGGGGGGCATGGGGTGCTGCCTCACTCTCATCCGGGCCGTGCATGGCGCTCGTTCCATGTGGTCGCGCCACACGTTACGGCCGTGATGCCTGTCTTGGGCAGAGTCTCCTGCGGCACCCGTCACGGTGTCCGAAACGTGCGTGTCGCGCCGCCTTCGAAAGGTTGCTCGCACCCTGCCTAAAGAGTTCGCAATGTCCGAATAGACCTTGTCGGAGGGGGCAATTCCGGCTTAGCGTCCTTTGGGGGCACGGACGGGGTGGGTCCGTTCCAATGGGGGGACACGTGGGGGGACCCGTGGCCGGAGACACCGTCGGTGTGCCGTTCGAGGCGGACCGGGACGTACCAGGACTGATCGTCAAGTTCGGCGACTATCCGCTGCACCACGGCGGCGTCGGCGCGATCCGCAGCCTGGGCCGGCTCGGCGTGCCCATGTACGCCATCACCGAGGACGCCTACACGCCCGCGGCCTCCTCCCGCTATCTGAAGAAGGCCTTCGTGTGGCCGACGACCGGTGCGGAGGACCCGGGCCGGCTGGTCGAGGGCCTGCTGCGCATCGGCCGCCGCATCGGCCGCCCCGCCGTCCTCGTCCCGACCGACGAGGAGGCCGCCGTACTGATCGCCGAGCACCAGGACGAGCTGGCCGGTTCCTTTCTCTTCCCGCGCGTCGACCCCGCGCTGCCGCGCCGGCTCGCCAGCAAGCAGGGTCTGCACGAACTGTGCCTGGAGCACGGCATCGCGACCCCCGCGTCGGCGTTCCCGGAGTCCTACGAGGACGTCGTCGCCTTCGCCGACACGGCCCGCTTCCCGGTGGTGGCCAAGAACCGGGAGGCGTTCGTCCGGCGCAGCAGGCCCGCTGTCAACGGCACCACGAAGATCGCCACGCGCGCGGGGCTGCTCTCCCTCGCCCGTGACTGGGGCGAGGAACCCGGCGTGATCCTCCAGGAGTACCTGCCGCGCGAGGAGGCCGAGGACTGGATCGTGCACGCCTGCTTCGACCAGGACGCAAGCCCCCTCGCGCTGTTCACCGGCGTCAAGGTCCGTTCGTGGCCGCCGCACGCCGGCATGACGGCGAACGCCTACGTCGTCGACAACCCGGAACTCACCGACCTCGCCGCACGTTTCATCAAACAGATCGGCTACAGCGGCATCATCGACCTCGACCTGCGCTTCGACCGGCGCGACGGACAGTACAAGCTCCTCGACTTCAACCCGCGCATGGGCGCCCAGTTCCGGCTGTTCGAGAACGAGTCGGGCGTGGACGTCGTACGCGCCATGCACCTGAACCTGACCGGCCGCCCCGTTCCGGAGGGGGAACAGCGCGCCGGCCACCGGTACATCGTGGAGAACATCGACCTGCCCGCCCTTCTCGCCTACCGCCGCAGCGGCTATACGACGCCGCACGCGCCGGCGAAGGCGAGCGGGACGGAGCTGGCCTGGCTCGCGGGTGACGACCCGCTGCCCTTCCTCACGATGCTCGCCCGCTTCGTGCGCCCGGGCACGAAGCACCTCTATCAGCTGTGGCGGACCAACCGCCGCGGCAGCGGCACCTCCACGAAGTAGGCAAAGCCACACAAAGAGTGGCGTGCACCATGTCCTGGGGAGGGACTTCGTGACTCGACCGGTTGCAGTCATCGGGGCCGGGCCGTTCGGCCTGTCCACCGCCGCCCATCTGCGGGCGCGCGGCATCCCCGTCCGCGTCTTCGGCGACCCCATGGTCAGCTGGCGCGACCACATGCCCGAGGGCATGCTCCTGAAGTCCACGCCCGCCGCCTCGAACCTCGACTGCCCGCAGCCCGGCCACACCCTCGCCGACTACTGCGACGCGGCCGGTATCCGCCGCCTGGTGGCCGACGAGGACATCATCCCGGTGGAGACGTTCACCGCCTACGGCGAGTGGTTCCAGCAGAAACTGGTCCCCGAACTGGAGCAGGTGCGGGTCGTCTCCGCGGACCGTGACAAGAGCGGCGGCTTCGAGCTGAAGCTGGACTCGGGGGAGACGTTCACCGCGCGCGCGGTCGTCGTCGCCACCGGCCTGTCGGGGCTCGCGCACCTGCCGGCGGAGCTCGCGGGAGCGGCGGCCGACGGACCGGCGCCCACCGGCCCGGTCTCGCACAGCTCCCAGCACCACGACCTGAGCCGTTTCGCCGGCAAGGAGCTCATCGTGGTCGGCGCCGGCCAGTCCGCGCTGGAGACGGCGGCGCTCGCCGCCGAGGCGGGGGCACGCGTGCGTGTCGTCGCGCGCGGCCGCGGCCGGGTCGCGTTCGGCGCGCCGCCCTGGCAGCAGCCCAAGCTGCGCCCCGAGTCGCCGTTCGGCCGCGCCTGGTCGCTGTGGGCGTTCAGCTACTACCCGCACCCCTACCGCTATCTGCCCGAGGGCACCCGCCACTTCCTGGTCCGCCGGGTCCTCGGACCGCTCGGCGCCTGGTGGCTGCGCGAGCGCTTCGAGAGCGCCGTACAGGTGCAGGACGTGGCGCGGGTGGTGAGCGCGGAGGCACCGGACGGCAGCCCCGTCCTGACCGTCCGCACCCACGGCGGGCACCCCGAGCGGCTCACCGCCGACCACGTCATCGCCGCCACCGGCTACCGCGTCGACATCGCGGCCATGGATTTCCTCGGCCACGAGCTGCGCACCCGGCTCGCGGTGAGCCGCGGCACGCCGAAGCTCGGCCCGGGCTTCGTCTCGTCCGTTCCCGGCCTGTACTTCACCGGTCTGCCGGCGGCGTCGTCGTACGGCCCGGTGATGCGCTTCGTCTGCGGCACGGAGTTCGCCTCACCGCGGCTGACGAAACACCTGGCGTCGGCCCATGGCTGAAGCCGCCGACTGGGCCGATCCGCCTCATCAACGAGGAGCCGGGAGGCACTACTTGGGGTGGACTGGTACGTAAGTGCGCAGGGCGACAAGGTGAGTCGGCGGGGCCCGGTATCCGTATTCTCTGATCATGGCAGCCACCCCCGTGTACGCACTGATCGCCACCGACCTGGACGGAACGCTGCTGCGCGGCGACGACACGGTCTCCGACCGGTCGCTCGCCGCGCTCGCGCGGGTGGCGCGGGCCGGTGCCCGGCACCTGGTGGTGACGGGCCGCCCGGCCCCGCGGGTACGGCCGCTACTGGCAAACCTCGGCTGCACAGGACTCGCGGTGTGCGGGCAGGGCGCACAGGTCTACGACGCCGGGACCGGCCGCCTGCTGTGGTCGGTCCGGCTGGACCGGGAGCTGGCCGAGACCGCGCTCGGCAAGATCGAGGCCGAGGTGGGGCAGGTGTACGCGGCCGTCGACCAGGACGGGGTCGACGGGCTCACGCTCATCGAGCCCGGGTACCGGATGCCGCACCCGACCCTGCCCGCGGTCCGGGTCGGCCGGCGCGACGACCTGTGGTGCGCGCCGATCAGCAAGGTGCTGCTTCGCCACGCCAGCCTGTCCGACGACGAGTTGGCAGCCACCGCGCGCGCGGTGGTGGGCTCGCTGGCCACGGTCACCATGTCCGGGCCGGGGACCGTGGAGCTCCAGCCGTCCGGGGTGACCAAGGCGACCGGTCTCGCGCTGGCCGCCGAGCGGCTCGGGATCGCGGCGGAGGAGGCGCTGGCGTTCGGCGACATGCCCAACGACATCCCGATGTTCGACTGGGCCGGACACGGGGCCGCCATGGCCAACGCGCATCCCGAACTCAAGACGGCGGCCGATGAGATCACCCTGTCGAACGAGGACGACGGTGTCGCCGTCGTCCTCGAAAGACTGTTCCCGACCGACTGACCGGAACATCAGTACAGGACCGTCCCCGGTACCGGCCCTCCTTGTACACGACCGTCCCCGGGCGGGGTCCTCCCAGGCGTACGGCCGTCCCCGGAATGAGCGACGGCCGCCCGGCGGGTGCCCCTCCGTCAGGTGTGGGCACGCGCCGGACGGCCGATGCCGTGCCGGTCAGCGGGACTGTCAGTACGCGCTGAACACGTTGTCGATCGACCCGTACCGGGCGGCGGCGTAGTTGCAGGCCGCGGTGATGTTGGCGACCGGGTCGTAGGGGTCGAAGGAGGTGCCGGCCACGTGGTACGTGTTGAAGGTCGGGTCGATCACCTGGAGCAGGCCCTTGGAGGGGATGCCCGCGGCGGCGTTGGAGTCCCAGAGGTTGATGGCCTTGGGGTTGCCGGAGGACTCCCGCATGATGTTGCGGTAAATGCCGTTGTAGGTGCCCGGGATGCCCTTCTGGGCCATGATCGCAAGGGACTCGCGGATCCAGCCGTCGAGGTTGTTCGGGTACCCGGCGAGGGTGGTGGAGGCCGCCTTGGTGGTCGTGCCGGTGGCCGCGGAGGCGCTGGTGGCGCCGACGAGCGACACGGCGAGGACGGCGGCACCGGTGCCGGCGACGGCGAGGGCGCGGGCGAGGCGGGTGGTGCGGGTGCGGCGGTGCTGAGCGGCAGTGGGCATGGGGAAGTCCTCTCCGGCGCCTGCGAGGTGAGCTGTCGGGTTCGGGCGGGGAGGTGCCCGGCCGTGCCTTCGTGAGAAGGCATGGCTTCACCCCTAGCCGTCGCGGCGCGGCGTGTGCCGTCCGGTCCGGCGGACTTACCTGGGTCCCCCGCTCCTGCCGTACGAATGAGTTCGTCGATGGGTTACGCGGGCGGCGGCAGGATTCGGCGTCCGCCCGACGGCCCGGAACGTATGCGAGAGCACATGTCGGGAACAAGTGCCTGAGTCACACAACGCCCTATTTGACCTTGGTGTGTGCCGTTTGGGATACTTGATCCTTTGCGTTTGCCAACCCTCAACTCGCGGACGGGGCAAGGTGGGAGGTGGTCTGGCGGTTCCGTGGCGCCGGAGGTCGTGCGTGACCCAACTCACGAAATAACAAAGTATTCCAAATCCGACATGGGGGATTCGGTGTGCGTCGGGCGGGTGGCAGTGGAACCCGTGACGCGGCGCCTGTCGTTGTCCGGGGCGTAGGCATTACTCCGCTCGCCCCGTCGGCTCGCGACAAACCGCATGGATTCCTGTTAAGTCGAAAATGTCCGCTCTTATCACTTGATCAAAAACATACCGGTCGTGATCCGATACCGCCCAGGCTGGACCGGTGGGCGCTATCGGTGATCGAAACGGGACCGGATACGCTGACTTGAGTGATGGCAACGACCTATCGACAAACCGTGTAATCGCCAGCAGACACCAGCAGACAGGAGACCCCTCGTGACCGTCGTCGGGCCGTTCGGGCTGAGCGTGCGGGACCAGGCTCTGGAAGCCGATGTCCAGGCCGGATTGGCGGCTGTCGAGGAAGGCTTGCTCGAGGCCACCAAGAGCGAGGTCCCGTTCATCACGGAGGCCGCGCAGCACCTCGTACGGGCCGGCGGGAAGCGGTTCCGGCCGCTGCTCGTGATGCTCGCGGCCCAGTTCGGTGACCCCTACGCGCCGGGCATCGTGCCCTCGGCAGTGGTCGTGGAGCTGACCCACCTGGCCACGCTGTACCACGACGACGTCATGGACGAGGCGGCCGTGCGGCGCGGCGTGGACAGCGCCAACACCCGATGGGGCAACTCCGTCGCGGTCCTCACCGGCGACTTCCTCTTCGCCCGCGCCTCCCAGATCCTCGCCGACCTCGGCCCCGAGGCGGTCCGGGTGCAGGCCCTCGCCTTCGAGCGGCTGGTCACCGGCCAGATCCTCGAGACCGCCGGCCCCTCCGACGGCCGCGACCCGGTCGAGCACTACCTGGACGTGCTCGGCGGCAAGACGGGCTCGCTGGTGGCGGTCTCCTGCCGGTTCGGCGCGATGATGTCCGGTGCCGACGAGACGGTCGTGGACGTGCTCACCCAGTACGGCGAGCGGCTCGGGGTGGCCTTCCAGCTCGCCGACGACGTCCTGGACATCGCCTCCGACTCCCGCGAGTCCGGCAAGACCCCGGGCACCGACCTGCGCGAGGGCATCCCGACCCTGCCCGTGCTCCGGCTGCGCGAGCGCGCCGCCCGCCTCGGACTGCCCGAGGACATCGCGCTGTGCGAGCTGCTCGACTCCGACCTCAGTGACGACGCCCGGCACGCCGAGGCGCTGGCCGCGCTGCGCGCCCACCCCGCGTTGGAGCAGGCCCGCCGGGACACCGTCCGGTACGCGGAGGAGGCCCGCGCCGCGCTGGTGCCGCTGCGGGAGTGCGACGCCAAGGCCGCGCTGATGGAACTGTGCGACGCGGTGGTGCACCGCGCCGGCTGACCCGGCCACGAGGCCCCGCCTCCGGCTGTGCGGCTCACCGGGTTTCGGCTGTACGCCACGGCACGCCTTCGGCGACCTCGTATGGGGCCCTCCGTTCCGGTGAGACCCCTACGGGTTGGTGGAGTCGCGGCCCCTGCGTGTCATACCGCAGGCGTACGCGGAGTTGGCTCCGAGGTCTGACGCTTCCTCATGGCTGATTTGGTGAGATGGAAGCCACGGAAATCACCACTCCTCACCGATTCGGGTGAGAATGGCGGCTCTGGTGGACCAGCGTGAGAACAGCCGCCGCCGACGACGGAGGTAAGGCACACATGGCACCGTACGAATCCGACGACGCAGTGGATGCCGCGCGAGTGGACGCCGCGCGGGACGAGGAGCGGCCCGCCGCACGGCGCAAGGCTGCCCGTT
Source organism: Streptomyces sp. NPDC054783 (assembly GCF_053611725.1). NCBI lineage: Bacteria > Bacillati > Actinomycetota > Actinomycetes > Kitasatosporales > Streptomycetaceae > Streptomyces > Streptomyces sp. NPDC054783. Next base: position 141,296 of record NZ_JBSHAY010000022.1, read on the forward strand.
ACGCGGTCCCGGTCGCGGTGGTGGGGGTCGCGGCGGCCACGATCGGTCTGGTCCCGGCGCTCGCCGCCTCCGGCGACCCCGACCTGCCCAGGATCACGGCGCAGCAGCTCATCGAGAAGATCGCCAAGTCGGACGTGCAGCACATGTCCGGCACCGTGCGGATCGACACCGACCTCGGCCTGCCCGACCTCGGCGGCCTGGCGAACAACCTGTCCTCCGCCGCCGGCAAGGGCTCCGGCGACGGCTCCTCCGCGGACCCGCAGTCCCAGCTCACCTCGCTGGTCTCCGGCACGCACACGCTGCGCGTCGCCGCCGACGGCCCCGAGAAGCAGAAGCTGTCGCTGCTGGAGAGCGGCTCCGAGTACAGCCTCATCCACAACGGCGAGAACGTGTGGGGCTACGACAGCAAGACCAACGACGTGTACCACGGCACCTCGGCCGACTCCGGCAAGGAGCACAGGGCCGAGCCCCCGGCCACGCCGAAGGACTTCGCCGACCAGGCGCTGAAGTCGGTGGACGGCACCACGTCCGTCACCGTCGACGGCACCGAGCGGGTCGCCGGCCGCGACGCCTACAAGCTGCTGATCAAGCCCAGGCAGTCCGGCACCACGGTCGGCGCCGTCAGCATCGCCGTCGACGCGAAGACGGGTACGCCGCTGAAGTTCACCCTGACGCCGAAGAGCGGCGGCGCCGCCGTCCTCGACGTGGGCTTCACCCAGGTCTCCTTCGCCAAGCCGGCCGCCTCCACCTTCGACTTCACCCCGCCCAAGGGGGCGAAGGTGACGGAGGAGAAGAAGGACTCCGCGGCTCGCAAGCACGCGCCGGAGCCCGGCGGGGACCTCGCCAAGGGCATGAACGGCGCCGAGGTCCTCGGCAAGGGCTGGACGTCCATCGCCACCTTCGACACCGGCGCCAAGGGCGGTCTGCCGACCGGCTCCCGGGGCGGTGACCTCGGCGGCTTCCTCGGCTCGCTCGGCGACAAGGTCTCCGGCAAGTTCGGCAAGGGGACGGTCTTCTCGACCCGCCTGGTCAACGCCCTGATCACCGAGGACGGCAAGGTGTACGCCGGCGCGGTGACCAAGGACGCCCTGGTGAAGGCGGCGAACGCGGGAAAGTGACCCCTTCCGGGCACTACGGACCGTGATCGCACGTTCACCCTTCACGGGAGGCGCGAATCGAGGGGGAGCCGATGGACGGACCGTCCGCCACGGAGCGGGAGGAGGGGGACGCGGGGAACCGTGTCCCGGGGCAGACGGCGGATACGGGGAAGCCTGCCCCGGGGCCGGCCGAGGCGAGCGTCATCGCCACCCGCGGCCTCACCAAGCGCTACCGCGGCGGACAGCTCGCCGTCGACGGCCTCGACCTGACCGTCCCGGCGGGCAGCGTCTTCGGCTTCCTCGGTCCGAACGGCTCGGGCAAGACCACCACCATCCGCATGCTGATGGGCCTGATCGAGCCCACGGCGGGCACGGTCCGCGTGCTGGGCCGCCCGATACCCCGGGCGGCCCGTGCCGTCCTCCCGCAGGTCGGCGCGCTCATCGAGGGCCCCGCGCTGTACGGCTTCCTCTCCGGCCGGGACAACCTGCTCCGCTACGACGCCGCCGACCCGACCGCCGACCCCCGTACCCGGCACGCCCGCGTCGCCGCGGCCCTGGACCGGGTGGGCCTCGCGGCCGCCGCCGGCAAGAAGGCCAAGGCGTACTCGCTGGGCATGAGACAGCGCCTCGGTCTGGCCGCCGCGCTGCTCCAGCCGCGCCGGCTGCTCGTCCTGGACGAGCCCACCAACGGCCTCGATCCGCAGGGCATGCGCGAGATCCGCACCCTGATCCGTGAGCTGGCCGCCGACGGCACGACCGTCTTCCTCTCCTCCCACCTCCTCGACGAGATCGAGCAGGTCTGCACCCACGCGGCGGTCATGGCGCGGGGCCGGCTGGTCACCCAGGGCGCGGTGGCCGACCTGGCGGCCGGGGTGCGGGGACGGCTCGTGGTGACCACCCCGGATCCGGCCGAGGCGGCCCGGGTGCTGAAGGAGCAGGGTGTCGGGGACGTCACCGCCGACGGCGACCGGGTCACCGGCGAACCGCCCGCGCGGGACCTCGCCGAGGTGAACGCGGCCCTGGTCGCGGCGGGGGTCAGGGTCCGGGGGTTCACGGTCGAACGGGCCTCGCTGGAGGACGCGTTCGTGGCGCTGACGGGGGAGGGTTTCGATGTCGCGGGCTGAGACGGTCCCCGTGTCCGAGGCGGTCGCCGCATCAGCCGCCCGCCGGCCGAGCCCTCTGTGGTCGCTCGGGCTGCTGCGCAGCGAACTCCTCACGACCCTCCGCCGCTGGCGCACGCTCGCCCTGCTCGGGGTGCTGGCCGTCGTGCCGGTGCTGGTCGGGATCGCCGTGAAGATCCAGACGCGGGGCGGCCGGACGGTGGACCACAGCGGCCAGGGCCCGGCGTTCATGACGCAGATCACCAACAACGGCCTGTTCCTGGTGTTCACGGCACTGGCCGCGACCCTGCCGTTCTTCCTGCCGATGGCCGTCGGGGTCGTCGCGGGCGACGCGATAGCGGGCGAGGCGGACGCGGGCACCCTGCGCTATCTGCTGGTCGCCCCGGCCGGCCGCACCCGGCTGCTGCTCACCAAGTACACGACGGTGATGGCCTTCTGCCTGCTGGCCACACTGATCGTGGCCGGCTCGGCGCTGGTCGTGGGCGCGCTGCTCTTCCCGCTGGGCGACCTCACGACCATATCCGGCACCCGGATCAGCTTCGCCGAGGGCCTCGGCCGGGCCCTGCTGATCGCCCTGGTGGTCGCCGCCTCACTGGTCGGTATGGCGGCGCTCGGCCTGTTCGTGTCGACGCTCACGAACAGCGGCATCGCGGCGATGGCGACCACGGTCGGCATACTCATCACCGTCCAGATCCTGGACCAGATACCCCAGTTGCACGCGCTGCGGCCGTACCTGTTCTCGCACTACTGGCTGTCCTTCGCCGACCTGGTCCGCGACCCCGTCTACTGGGACGACCTGGTGAAGAACCTCGACCTCCAAGCGCTGTACGCGGCCGTGTTCGGCTCGGCGGCCTGGGCGCGGTTCACGACGAAGGACATCAGCGCGTAGGGCTACCCGGCGGACGGCTCGTACGGGAAGCGCGCGAGGGGCGCGTCCTGGGAGAAGAACGTCTTCGCGCGTGCCAGCGCGTCGGTGTCCTTCAGTACGTCACCCGGGGCGCTGCCGTTGCCCAGCAGCACGCCGCCGAAGCGCATCCCCATGTAGGCGGCCGAGTTGTTGAGCGTGCCGACGTAGGGCTCGGCGACCGACTGTTCGGCGTGGGCGAGCGCGGCGATGCCCCAGAGTGTGCGCCCGGCCAGGGTCGCCTTGAAGTCGACGCCCGGGATGCGCAGCCAGCCCGACCAGTGGTCCAGGTAGCGCTTGGTGAGGCCGGACACCGAGTACCAGTACAGCGGCGAGGCGATGACGATGTCCGTGGCCGCGAGGGTGGCGTCAAGCAGCAGACCGGCGGCGCTGTCCGCCGTCGGTCGTACATGCTCGCTGTCGTGCCGCAGGTCCGCGAAGTCGGGCAGCGGATGCTCGGCGAGGCGGATCCAGCGCTGTTCGACATCGCCGGGCAGCTGCTCGGCCGCCGCACGGGCCAGCAGTTCGGTGTTGCCCTCGGCGCGGGCGCTGCCCAGGACGAAGAGAAATCGACGGCTCATGGGTCCCCCGGGGGCGTGCTGACGTACGACGGATAAAGACACGTGCATTTTATGCACACGCAAGCAATCTGCGCCAGGGCGCGGCTGGTGCGAGGCTGTGACGCTGCGGTGACGCGGAAACCGCAGGGAGCCGACACACTGGTCGGCAGGACGCGTACGACCGGATCGCAGCGCCGGGGGAGTGAGGGAAAACCGATGTCTCGAGTCAGCTTCGAGAAGAAGCGGGCGCAGCAGCCCGTGGCGCATCCGACGGTGGTGCCGGTCCGGGTGTTCGGCGCGGGAGGCGCGTCGGTCGGCGGGACGTCGGTGGTGGCGGCGCCGGGCGAGGAGATCCAGCAGGCCGTCCTCAACCACCTCCAGCGGCTGGCCATCAGCGTCGGCACCCCCATACACGCCACGATCCACGACGACCGCGCAGGCTGCGTGGTTCCCCTGGAGGTCTCGGCGGACGGCTCCAGCCGGGTCACGGGGCGGGCGGTACGGGTGCCCGCGTCGACGAAGCCGGGTGCGGCGGGCGTGGCTTCGCCGGCGCGGCCGACCGCGGCGGGCACGGCCTCACAGATGGCCGCGTCTTCACAGGTGACCGTGCCTTCGCCGGAGGGGCTGCGGAATGTGCCCCCGGTGAAGCAGCCGGCGCCCGTGCCGGCCGCAATCGTGCAGGCGCCGACGGGGCAGTTCGGCCCCGCGCCGGTCATGTCGGTCACGAAGGCCCCCGCGCCCCTGGTCGAGGTCTCCGAGCCCGAGCCCGCCCCCACCCCGACTCCCACTCCCGCCCGAGGCTTCGACGCCGTCGCCGAGGAGGTGCTCGCGGACGTGCCCGTCACCGAGACCGCGGAGGGGGCCGAGCTGCTCACCGGGCCGATGACGCGGATCAACGATGCGGTGCGCTCCGGCCGTATCGGGGCGGCGGCGCAACTCGCCGACCGCACGGTCATCGAGGCGACCAGCATGCTGGGCCCCCGCCATGCCGAGGTGCTGCACCTGCGCGAACTGTCCGCCTACATCGCCTACTTGGCAGGCGACCCGATCGGTGCCTGCCGGCAGTCCCTGGACCTCGCCCGGCTGCGCCGGCAGGCGCGGGACGCGGAGGCCGCCTACGGCAACGTGCAGAGCGCGGCGACCGCGTGGCGTGCGGTGCGCGATCCCGAGGAGGGCCTGCGGCTGGGCCGCGACCTGATCGAACTGTGGGCCGGCCTCGCCACCGAGCCGGGTCCCGCCGCCGACGACCCGCGCCCGCTGGAGTCCGCCCGCGCCCGCATGGTCCGCCTGACCGACCGAGCGGCCCGCGCCGCACAGCCGTAACCCGCGACAGCCCTACTGCACGCAGAACTCATTGCCCTCCGGGTCCGCCATCACCACCCACGTGCCCGAGGGTTCCCCCACCTCGTTCAGCACCCGCGCGCCCAGCGCCCGGAGCCGTGCCACCTCGTCGGCGCGCCGGCCCGCACCGGCGTGCAGGTCGAGGTGGAGCCGATTCTTGACGGCCTTCGGCTCCGGCACGCGCTGGAACAGCAGCCGCCGCCCGAGCCCGGTGCCGGTCTCCGGGTCGTACGGGTCGTCGGGGTGCCGTACGGCGATCAGGTCACGGAAGGCGGGGCGGCCGTGGTACTCGACCGTGGCCTCGGCGGGCAGCGCGCCCAGGGACAGCAGCCGTTCGACCAGTGTGCTGTTGTCCTCGGCCGTGTAGTGCAGCGCAGCGGCCCAGAAGTCGGCCTGGGCGTGCGGGTCGGCCGCGTCGATGACGAGCTTCCAGTGCAGCGGGACGGGGACCTCGGCGGGTGGTTGAGTCGACATGCTCACCACTTATAGCGGCGAGCACTGACATCGGCGGGAGCACTGACATCGGCGGCGAGCACCGACATCAGCGGCGTCCGCCGGATCACATGCCCACCGGTTCAAAGACCCGCCGGTTCAGGCTTCCACGGGTGCGGTGTCGGGCGTCTCCACGCGCGGCGGGCCGAGAGGTTCCCTCGGCCTGCGCGCGGCGCGCAGCGCGTCGCCCGTGAGCAGCATCAGCGCCAGCCAGACCAGCGCGAACCCGGCCCAGCGCTCGGGCGGCATGGCCTCGTGGAAGTAGAGGATGCCGAGCAGGAACTGGAAGACGGGCGCCAGGTACTGCAGCAGGCCCAGCGTGGACAGGGGCACGCGGATCGCCGCCGCGCCGAAGCAGACCAGGGGCAGTGCGGTGACCAGGCCGGTGGAGGCGAGCAGGGCGGCGTGCCCGGTCCCGTCGTTCAGGAAGCTGGCCCTGCCGTGCGCGCCGAGCCACAGCAGGTAGCCGAGCGCGGGCAGGAACTGGAGCGCGGTCTCGGCGGCCAGCGACTCCAGGCCGCCGAGGGCGACCTTCTTCTTGACCAGGCCGTAGGTGGCGAAGGAGAACGCGAGGACGAGCGAGATCCACGGCGGCCGGCCGTAGCCGACGGTCAGGACGACGACGGCGGCTAGGCCGGTGGCCACCGCCGCCCATTGCGTGGGACGCAGCCGCTCCTTCAGCAGCAGTACGCCCATCGCGATGGTCACCAGCGGGTTGATGAAGTACCCGAGGGAGGCCTCGACCACATGGCCGGAGTTCACGGACCAGATGTAGACGCCCCAGTTGACGGTGATGACGGCGGCGGCGACGGCGATGAGCCCGAGCCGGCGGGGCTGGCGCAGCAACTGTCCGGCCCACGCCCAGCGCCGTACGAAGAGCAGGGCGACGGCGACGACGACCAGGGACCACACCATGCGGTGGGCGAGGATCTCGACCGCCCCGGCGGGCTTCAGCAGGGGCCAGAACAGGGGCACCAGGCCCCACATGCCGTAGGCGGCGAAGCCGTTCAGCAGGCCTATCCGGTGCTCACCCTTGGACTTCCCGGCCACGGGCCCCTCCCTCTCGCATCAGGTCACGCGGGAACGAAGGTAGCGCCGAGCACCCCCGACTGTCATGGCCGTATCGCCATACGGTCATGACAGTCCGAGGGGTGTCGGATGGCGAGGGGTGTCCGCCGACGAGGGGGCCGGACGGCTCAGCCCTTGAGCGCGGCGCCGACCGCCCCCGCCAGCGGGGTGGTGGCACGGCCGATCAGCCGCGACAGGTCCCTGGAGGACACCACCAGCTCGCCCTTCTCGACCGAGGCGTCCACGCCGGCCAGGATCGCGGCCAGCGGCCCGGGCAGCCCGGCGCCGGTCAGGATGCCGGCGAAGGCCTCGACGGAGACCGGGGTGTAGGCGATCTCCTTGCCGGTCTGCCGGCTCAGCTCGGCCGCGTACTCGGCGAAGCTCCACGCCTCGTCGCCGCCCAGCTCGTACGTCTTGTTCTCGTGGCCCTCGCCGGTCAGCACCGCGACCGCGGCGGCGGCGTAGTCGGCGCGGGCGGCCGAGGAGACCCGGCCGTCGCCGGCGGCCTGGACGACCGCGCCGTGCTCCAGCACCGGGGCCAGGTTCTCGGTGTAGTTCTCGTGGTACCAGCCGTTGCGCAGCAGGGTGTACGGCAGGCCGGCGGCGAGCAGCACCTCCTCCGTCGCGCGGTGGTCGTCCGCGAGCGCGGCCGTCAGGCTGCCCGGTGCGCTGGTGTAGGCGAGCAGCGCCACCCCGGCGGCCTTCGCGGCGTCGATGACGACCTGGTGCTGCCGCACCCTGCCCTTGTCGAACTCGTTGCCGGAGATCAGCAGGACCTTGTCACCCGCAGAGAACAGGCCGTCGAAGGTCTCGGGCGCGTTGTAGTCCGCGACGGCGAGCTTCACCCCGCGGGCCGCGAAGTCGGCGGCCTTCGCCTCGTCGCGCACGACGGTGGTGATCTCCTCCGCGGGAACCTTCTCCAGCAGTTGCTCCACGACGTGCCGGCCGAGGTGTCCGGTGGCTCCGGTGACGACGATGCTCATGGTTCGGATCTCCTTGTGGGATGCCGTGTGTCTCGTATGGCACTCACCCTAGGAGCGGCGCTAACCATGCGAAAGTACCCACTTTGAAGTAAGGTACTGTCGTGTCGGTAAGTCAGTGGAAGGGCGACGGTGAGGCCATGTGCCCCCACCGCCTGGTCCTGGAGCACGTCACCAGCCGCTGGGGGGTGCTGGTGCTGATCCAGCTCCTCGACCGCTCGTATCGCTTCAGTGAACTGCGCCGGGCGATCGGCAGCCTCGGCGGGCGTGGCGTCAGCGAGAAGATGCTCACGCAGACCCTCCAGACCCTGGAGCGCGACGGTCTCGTCCACCGGGACGCCAAGCCCGTCATCCCGCCGCGCGTCGACTACTCGCTGACCGGGCTGGGCCGCGAGGCGGCGGAGCAGGTGAGCGCGCTGGCCCGGTGGACCGAGCGGCGCATGGACGACGTGCTCGGCGCTCGCCGGGCATACGACGAGGCCCGGGACGTCCGGTCCCGGGCCTCATAGCCAAGCCGAAGGCGTTTTCAGCCGATGACGGTCCAGGTGTCGCTGCCGGCGAGGAGGGTGGCGAGGTCGCCTTTGCCCTTTTGTTCGATGGCGGTGTCGAGTTGGTCGGCCA